>NZ_JCBDGU010000050.1:0-178951 GCF_059834255.1 Vibrio sp. R11-SG3-ISO9 | reverse complement strand
AGCGACCCGTGACATCGGTAAGTTAGGTATTGAACGTTACTACGAAGACATGCTTCACGGTACTGCCGGCTATCAAGAGGTTGAAGTAAACAGCCGTGGCCGTGTTATCCGTACATTGAAGTTTGTACCCGCAATTCCGGGCAAAGATATCGTGTTGAACCTAGATATCGACCTTCAACTTTACGTACATAAACTACTCGATGGACGTCGAGGTTCAGCGGTTGTGCTTGATCCAGACGACAACGGCGTACTCGCTATGGTCTCTAGCCCAAGCTATGACCCGAATGCGTTTGTGCACGGTATCTCGTCCAAGGGTTACAATGCCCTACTCAACGACAAAAACCGTCCACTCGTAAACCGTGCGACTCTGGGGATCTATCCACCAGCATCAACGATTAAGCCTTTCATTGCGGTAGCCGCATTGCAAGAAGGCGTGATCACACCAAACACCACCCGTAACGACCCGGGTTACTGGAAGATCCCGAACTCAAAAACCAAACCATTCCGAGACTGGCTGCGTTGGGGACACGGTACCGTTGATATCGTGAAAGCGATAGAAGAGTCCGTGGATACCTTCTTTTACCAAATCGCCTTTGATATGGGTATCGATCGTCTATCAAGCTGGATGATGATGTTTGGTTTTGGTGATTACACGGGTATCGATATATACGAAGAGAGCAAAGCCAACATGCCGACGCGTGATTGGAAAATGGCTCGTCACCGTGTGCCATGGTATCAAGGGGACACCATTCCAGTGGGGATTGGACAAGGCTACTGGACAGCAACACCAATGCAGATTGCTAAAGCAACATCGGTGCTGGTCCATGAAGGTGAAGTCATTGCTCCGCACCTCCTGCGTGCCACCATTGAAAACGGTCAACCACTTGAGACGCAATCGCTGTCTGATATCGAAACGTATCCACCAATTACCGAGGTGAAACAACGATTCTGGGACATAGGTAAAGAAGGCATGAAGCTAGTAAACCATGGTCGTAAAGGTACCGCTCGCCGCTCTTTCCAAAATATGTCTTATCTGACTGCGGGTAAATCTGGTACTGCACAAGTCTTCGGATTGAAAGAAGATGAAGAGTACAACGCTGACGAAATCGCAGAACACCTGCGTGACCACGCGCTCTTTACTGGCTTTGCGCCGCTGGACGATCCAAAAGCGATCGTGACCATCGTACTTGAGAACGCCGGTGGTGGTTCTTCAAACGGTGGTCCTGTTGTGAGACGTATCTTCGACCATATAGTTTTGGGCGACGAATATAAGAGTAAGGCAACACAATAATGAAACTCGATCTCTCTACTGGTCAAAATCGCGCCCTATTTGAGCGATTCCATATCGATTTGCCACTCCTACTTGGCATCTTAGTGCTGATGGGATTTGCGCTGCTGATTATGTACAGCGCAAGTGGTCAAAGCTTAGCGATGATGGATCGCCAAGCTATGCGTATGGCATTGTCACTGGGTGTGATGATTTTCCTCGCGCAGATCTCACCACGAACCTATGAAACACTGGCTCCGGTTCTGTTTGCAGGCGGTGTTGTACTGTTGCTCGGGGTACTGTTCTTTGGTGAAGCTTCCAAAGGTGCTCAGCGTTGGCTGAACTTCGGCTTTATTCGTTTTCAACCGTCGGAGTTACTCAAGCTCGCTGTACCACTAATGCTAGCTCGTTACATTGGTAAGCGTTCACTGCCGCCAACCTTCCAAACGCTAGTCATCTCACTGGTCATGGTGTTTGTACCCACCATTCTTATCGCCAAGCAGCCCGATTTAGGGACATCAATCTTGATCGCTGCATCCGGTATTTTCGTTATTTTCTTGGCAGGTATCAGCTGGAAGATCATCGCGAGTGCGGCTGTGGCTTTGGGTGCATTTATCCCAATCCTATGGTTCTTCTTAATGCGAGAATACCAAAAGGTTCGTGTTCGTACTCTGTTTGATCCGGAGTCCGATCCACTCGGTGCCGGCTACCACATCATTCAAAGTAAGATTGCAATCGGCTCTGGCGGCATCTCAGGTAAAGGTTGGCTACAAGGAACACAGTCTCAATTAGAGTTTATTCCAGAGCGTCACACCGACTTTATTTTCGCTGTAATTGCCGAAGAATGGGGCATGATCGGTATCCTATTCCTACTCGCTATCTATCTGTTCATTATTGGCCGCGGTCTGATTCTCGCGAGCCAAGCTCAAACAGCATTTGGGCGAATGATGGGCGGTAGTATTGTTTTAAGCTTCTTTGTTTATATTTTCGTAAACATCGGAATGGTAAGTGGCATTCTTCCTGTGGTAGGTGTACCGCTACCTCTTGTTAGTTATGGTGGTACTTCGATGGTTACATTGATGGCAGGTTTTGGTATTTTGATGTCAATCCACACTCACCGTAAAGCATTCTCTAAGGCGACTTAAGTGATATTTAACGCAATGAGCGATTACGCAAAGAGCAGTTACACAAAGAGCAAGAACGCGATGAACAGTAACGCGCAACACGCCAATAAGTCATCACAGCTTAAACAGCTCGCATTGATGGCTGGCTTAGTGGTGTTGATGAATGGCTGTACATCATCACCAGATTCGCAATCGGGTCGCTATGACATTAACGATGATATTGCTCCTGATGTGCCTATCTCGGTTGAGCATTTAGAAGATGCACACCCAAAATATGAGCCATACAGTTTAGGCGGTAACAGCGACTACACTTTGCGCGGCGAAGATTACAAAATCGTTCGCGATAGCAAAGGGTTCACTGAAAAAGGCAAGGCATCTTGGTATGGCAAGAAGTTTCACGGCCACCTTACCTCTAATGGTGAAGTGTATGACATGTACTCAATGTCTGCCGCTCACAAGACATTGCCAATTCCAAGCTATGTGAAAGTGACCAATACCGACAATAACAAGAGCACTATTGTTCGAGTTAATGACCGAGGTCCTTTTCATGAAGGCCGCATCATTGATCTAAGCTATGCAGCCGCGTACAAGCTAGATGTAATTCGTACCGGAACAGCTAATGTCGAGATTGAAGTGATCACCGTTGATATCCCAACCGACGAGAATAAGAAAGCGGCGCTGCCACAATACATTATTCAAGTTGCGACTTCTCAGCATCAAGATCGCAGTGAAAAGCTCGCAAGTGAACTGAGTAAAGAACTGTCGGTCAAAACTTTTCTTCAGCCAGTAGATGACAAATACCGACTGATGCTTGGGCCATTTCATGACTATGCTCTGACTCAAGAAAAATTAGAACAGGTTAAGCTTATGGGTTACCCGTCAGCTTATATAAAGAAGCACACCTTAACTCGCTAGTAATCTTACAGAAACTTCTGACAATCACTGCACTGGTTTGAAATAGTGATTCTGTTAAGATATGGATAGTTAACCAAATAATTGCATTCAAAATGAATAAATCTAATAAACTTATCAAATCGATTTTTGCTACTTCTGTTGCGCTTTCTGCAACGCTAGCTTCTTCGTCATTCGCCGCGCCTATCGTTGTTCCAGACGCTCCACAAATTGCTGCTAAAGGCTTTGTTCTAATGGATTACCATTCAGGCAAAGTATTGGCAGAAAAAGAGATGAACACTCAGCTTTCTCCAGCAAGCTTGACCAAAATGATGACCAGCTATGTTATCGGTCAAGAGCTTGATCGCGGCAACATCAACCTAAATGACGACGTTGTTATTAGTGAAAACGCTTGGGCGAAGAACTTCCCAGACTCTTCAAAGATGTTTATTGAAGTAGGTACAACGGTAAAAGTGGAAGAGCTTAACCGCGGTATCATCATCCAATCAGGTAACGATGCTTGTGTGGCTATGGCAGAGCACATCGCTGGCTCTGAGGATGCATTCGTTGATCTAATGAACGCGTGGGCTAGCTCTATCGGCATGAAAGACACGCACTTTGCGAACGTTCACGGTCTAGATAACCCTAACCTATACTCAACGCCTTACGATATGGCACTACTAGGTCAAGCGCTTATCCGTGACGTACCTGCAGAGTACCGCATCTACTCTGAGAAAAAATTCACTTACAACGGCATTACACAATACAACCGTAATGGCCTGTTGTGGGACAAGAGCATGAATGTGGATGGCATCAAAACTGGCCACACAAGCAATGCTGGTTACAGCCTAGTAAGCTCGGCAACTGAAGGTAAAATGCGCCTTGTTGCTGTTGTAATGGGCACCAAGAATGCTAACGCTCGTAAGACAGAAAGCAAAAAGCTACTAAGCTACGGTTTCCGTTTCTTTGAAACTGTTGCACCGCATACTGCTGGTGAAACATTCGTTGAAGAGAAAATTTGGATGGGTAGCAAAGATACGGTTGCTCTGGGTGTTGATGAAGACACATTCGTAACCCTTCCTCGTGGCGAAGCGAAGAACCTAAAGGCGAGCTTTGTTCTAGAGAAAGAACTTGAAGCACCGATTAGCAAGGGTGACCAAGTAGGTAAACTGTTCTACCAGATCGATGGTCAAGACGTTGCTGAATACCCGCTACTAGCGCTAGAAGATGTCGAACAAGGCAGCCTATTTAGCCGCCTATGGGACTACCTAGTTCTTCTGTTCAAAGGTTTATTCTAAGGCCTCAGAGTAACGGTCAATAACAGTAATCGCATGATCCTTTTGACTATTTACTCATAACCCTTTTTCGGGTTTGCCTAACAAGCCAACAAAGGCCGCACTCAGCGGCTTTTGTTGATCTTGAGTTCAGCGATATTTACCAGTAATATTCCGCTCTTATTAATCGAGTCAATTGACCGAATACGCTTTTCTGGGTATTTTGCCCAACAGCGAAGTACCTACCATTTTGGAGCTAATCATGAACATCAATTCTGATGCAAAACTTAAAGACCTTTTAGAGTTCCCTTGTTCTTTTACTTACAAGGTTATGGGTTACGCGAAACCAGAACTGCCTGAACTTGTACTGGAAGTGATCCAGCGCCATGCTCCTGGTGACTACAGCCCAACAGTGAAACCAAGTGCAAAGGGTAACTACCACTCTGTTTCGATCAACATCACAGCTACGTCGATTGAGCAGGTAGAAACGCTTTACAAAGAACTTGGCGAGATCGACATCGTACGTATGGTTCTGTAATCCTAGATTACACAATGATCACAGCGGCTTAGAGCCGCTGTTTTCATTTTAGGCACCCCGTTTTTGCTGCTTTTATTCAACTTAATTTTCAAGAAATACAAAGAAAGTTGAAAAACCTTGCAGTCCGTCTGTAGTTAGAATCAAATTTCGCGTTTATAATGCGTTCACTTTATTAATCCTTGAGGGAGTCCTGCTTTGCAAAATAAGCTAATCGTAAAAAAATTAGGTCGCCAGGATTATGAACCCGTATGGAAAGCCATGCATGAGTTCACCGATACGCGCACAGATGACGACGTAGACCAAATTTGGTTAGTCGAGCACAACCCGGTCTTCACTCAAGGACAAGCAGGTAAAGCAGAGCATGTACTCAATGCTGGCGACATCCCTGTCATTCAAAGCGATCGCGGCGGACAAGTTACCTATCATGGCCCAGGCCAGTTGGTTGCTTACTTCTTAATCAACATTCGTCGTAAGAAATTTGGAGTGCGAGATCTTGTTACTCATATAGAGAACCTCGTAATCAATACTCTGAAAGCATACAATATCGAATCAGCTGCTCGACCTGACGCTCCGGGTGTTTATGTCGATGGCAAAAAGATATGTTCTCTAGGCCTACGTATTCGACGTGGCTGCTCGTTCCACGGGCTAGCACTTAATGTCGATATGGACCTGTCACCGTTCCTACGTATTAACCCTTGTGGTTACCAAGGTATGGAAATGGCTCAAGTCAGCCAACTAGGTGGCCCTTCGGATCTAGAGAGCGTTGAGCAACAGCTAATACAAGAGCTTGTCGAACTACTCGGCTATGACCAAGTAGACATTCAAGCCAACAGTAACACTACAGCAGAAGCATAAAATCATGAGCAAACCAATCCAAATGGAAAAAGGCGTTAAATACCGCGACGCCGATAAAATGGCATTGATTCCAGTAAAAAACATGCCTACCGAGCAGAAAGAAATCCTGCGCAAGCCGGAGTGGATGAAGATCAAACTGCCTGCTGATAGCCAGCGCATCCAAGACATCAAATCTGCAATGCGTAAGAACAACCTTCACTCGGTATGTGAAGAAGCGTCTTGCCCTAACCTGGCTGAGTGTTTCAATCACGGTACAGCAACCTTCATGATCCTAGGTGCTATCTGTACTCGTCGTTGTCCTTTCTGTGACGTTGCCCACGGCCGTCCAGTTGCTCCTGAAGCGGAAGAGCCTCAGAAGCTAGCAAAAACCATCCAAGACATGAAACTGAAGTACGTTGTAATTACTTCTGTTGACCGTGATGATCTACGTGACGGTGGTGCAAAGCACTTTGCAGACTGTAACCGTGAGATCCGCGCACTAAATCCAAATATTCGTATCGAAACTCTGGTTCCTGACTTCCGTGGTCGTATGGACGTGGCACTTGATCTAATGAAAGACAACCCGCCAGATGTATTCAACCACAACCTAGAGACAGCACCTCGCCTATACCGTAAGGCGCGTCCAGGTGCGAACTACAAGTGGTCATTGAACCTACTGAAGAAGTTTAAAGAGCAGCATCCAGACGTTCCAACAAAGTCGGGCGTAATGATGGGTCTTGGTGAAACAAAAGAAGAGATCATTCAAGTACTGAAAGATCTACGTGAACATGGCGTGACAATGCTAACTCTAGGCCAATACTTAGCACCTAGCCGTCACCACTTGCCAGTTGAGCGTTACGTGCCACCATCTGAGTTTGATGAACTGAAAGAGATCGCTCTAGAGCTTGGATTTACACACGCCGCATGTGGCCCGTTCGTACGTTCTTCTTACCACGCGGATCTACAAGCACAAGGTATGGAAATTAAGTAACTCGCGACTTAACTTCTCTATATTTGAAAGGCGCAAACCCTATGGTTATGCGCCTTTTTCATAGCTGCACTTTAGTGCCCAAATTCACTCAATTCTCCATAAAAACACAAACTGCCTATCCAAACATACCGATACTAAAAAGCCGCTCTTAACCAAGAGCGGCTTTCATATTTAGCGTGTTGCATTAATCGTTGGTAGTATCGCTAGTAGATTAACCGAAAGAGGCCCAGATAACCGTTATCACCAGTACAGGGCATACAAACTTAACGTATGCAGGCCATACTTTACCGAACCAACCTAATTGGAAGTCCGGGCAGCCCTGCTCTAGCTCTTTTACCTTAGAAGCTCGGCTCCATACCCAACCACCAAACAGACAGAACATCAATGCTGCAATAGGTTGTAGATACTGAGTAGCAATCATAGCCACTAGGCCAAATAGAGCGCCAAAGTTGTAAACAATAATGACACTGAACAACGCGATTAAGCCACCAATAACCCAACTCGTCGGTGTACGTGCCGTGTTGAAGCGCTCGCTCACTAGAGAAACAGGTGCCTCTAGCATAGAGATAGAAGAAGTCAGTGCGGCAATAGTCAGCAATAGGAAGAAAACAATCGCAAAGATCTGACCAAGGAAGCCTAAGCTATCGAACATCAAAGGTAATACCGTAAACACCAGAGTATCTGAGCTCAATAGTGACCCATCCTCAGCGTAGATTTGTACACCCTTTTGCATCGCGACAAACATGGCTGGCATCACGACAAGACCAGCAATAAAGGCAACGGCCGTATCCACTAAGGTCACGTTCATCGCCATCTTCGGCAGGTTCTCTTTCTTACTTAAGTAAGAGCCGTAAATCAGCATCGAACAGCCACCAATGGTCAGTGAGAAAAAGCCCTGTCCCATCGCCGCTAGAATCAGTTTTCTGTCCCACACCTTTTCAAAATCAGGTACAAGGTAGTGCTTAAGCCCTTCAAGCGCACCTTGCTGAGTCATGATGTAGACAAACAAGAGTGCGAACAGTACAAATAGCGCTGGCATTAAACGGGTCGACCATTTTTCAATGCCTTGCTTGATGCCACCTTGTACAATCAAGATTGTCAGCACGTAAAACAACACGGTACCGAAGACATTGCGCTCTACACTAAAACCTTTGAACCACGCTGCAATCTCAACCAAGCCAAACACATCGGCAATCGCGCCAAATAGGAAGCAGATCAACCAGCCACCCACAATGCTGTAAAAGCCTAACACTGCACTTGGTACACTTAAGCCAATCCAACCTGTCAGTGCACCGACTTTTTTCGCCAGTGGGTTTGATGTCAGTGAGCGCATACTGTCGACAGGGTTAGCTTGACCATGACGACCAATCGCCATTTCAACCACCAGCATTGGGAATGCGACTACAAAGATCAGCACCAAATACACTAAAAGAAATGCACCGCCACCATTGCTAGCGACTTGTGTTGGGAAACCCCAAATGTTTCCAAGGCCAACTGCAGCGCCCGCTGCTGCCAAAATGAAGCCTAAACGAGAGCTAAACAGCTCTCTTGATGAAGAAGATTGTTGGTTCATACTGCCTGTTAAATACCAATGAACTAGTTTGCTAGTACAATAATCAAAACCACTAACCCATGCAATCTATAAATGATTAAAATGCTTATTTATAAGAAAAAACCAAACTATAAGACTGTAAATTATAATATACACGGAATTACAGACCAAAGATAAACAACAAACCATTAACAATCACTACTCCGCATCTTCATACAACAAGCACAAAAAAAGGGCACGCGAGGTGCCCAATCGAAGGTTCAATTTACTGCCAGCTAGTGCTAAATGGTAAACACTTGATAGTCTTTCAAATTCGGGATCTTTTCATGCAACGATTTTTCTTGCTCAGCCATCTCATCAAGTGAGTCACAAAATGCTTCCGCTTCTTTCTCTACCTGTTGTGAGTGCTCCTTAAAACGCTCTTCGATCTTCAACTTTAGCTCAGACATGCTGTCCGCCATTTCAGTTAAGTTAAGACCGCCCTCTTGCTTCATTTTTTCAGACATGGCATTAAAAGCACTTGAGATAAACTCTTCGTTAAAGATTTCCATCGCCTTATCGAAGTCTTCACTCCAGCCATTCGCCATCGACTCAAAGCTCTCAGCAGGAAGCACTAAGTCACCATCTTTATAGTAACGAGCTTCCATCTCAGCAAAGAAATCACTCATTGATTTTTTAACGTTATCAAACGCTTCTGGCGCATCCAAACTTACTGCAATGTCGTCGATAACATCGTTTGCCAATGCTAATCCCTCTTTCGCCATTGCCTTGGCTTGAGGTAAGTATTCACTCATGCTTTCACGGTAGCGTTCTATCGCCGCTTGCTGATCTGCATCGAGCTCAACCTTTTCACCATGAATATAAAGATCATTGCCATCAAGCACAGCCGTATCACCATTTGTCTGGTGGATCTCAACCGTATGCTGATCAATTCTCAGTTCATTTTTAAGGTCTACACGACACTGAGCCGCATAAGCGGGGACACTCGCCGCTGCCAACACCATAGATAGTGATGCAATTAATACGCTCTTTTTCATAACATCCTCACATACATTGCTGTACTAACTATACATTGAGTGATTCACCCAATGTCATGGAAAGGTTTAGAACTTAACAAACCGATACAATTTCATAGATAAAGTGGCTGTCTGCGACACTAAACTCCACTTCGTCACCCACCTCTTTTCCCATTAAAGCAGCACCTAGAGGAGCGTTTGGTGTCAGTATGGCTACATCTTTACCATCCCACACCACCGACAAACCTCCAACTCTTGGCCCGATAAAGAAGTACTTAACCTTATCTTGTTCATCGATAACAGAAAGAAAGCTGCTCATCGCTATGCGTTCTCCCTCTCTCAGAACTAAATCACGATAGCACTGAATATCCTCTTCACACTCTTGGACTCTTACGGCCTGACCATGTGCGAGGTAAGATGCCTCTAGTGCCAGAGTATCGTACTTATGTTCTGGTACGGTTTCTTCGTCGGTCGCTGCATCAATCGCGCGCTGCGTTGCTGACTGAGCAATTGCAAGCCGAGATTCAAGCTGCTGGAGAATTATTTGTCTAAGCTCGGATTTATTCATACTTTTGAAGTGCTTTTCTTTAGGAGCTACAGAATAGAATTAGGTACAATCTGGTGCAAGCGCTTTGAAACGGAAGTTTCTCGGCCAACAAGATTGAACAGGCTTAGCAGCACACCACACAGATTAACCGAGCACATTTATGATAGAACAGAAGCTAAAACAGGTCTTTGGATTCGACTCACTGCGTCATGGACAGAAGCAAGTTATTGATAATGTTCTTGCAGGCCAATCGGCAGCGGCTATTTTTCCGACCGGATCAGGTAAATCCCTCTGTTATCAGCTTCCTGCTCTAGAGCTGCCTCATCTCACCTTGGTGATTTCCCCTTTGCTTGCACTTATGAAAGACCAATTGAGTTTTCTGCACAGTAAAGGGATTGCTGCTGCGGCCATCGAGTCGAGCCAAGACAGACAAACTACTCAACAAGTGATGCAGTCCGTTCGCAATGGCGAAACCAAAATCTTGATGATCTCAGTTGAGCGCCTCAAGAACGAGCGCTTTAGGCAGTTCATATCACAGGTACCTATCTCGCTTTTGGTGGTCGACGAGGCGCACTGTATCTCAGAATGGGGTCATAACTTCCGACCTGACTATCTCAAGCTGCCCCACTATCAGAAACAGCTCAACATTCCTCAAGTTCTGTTGCTGACCGCAACGGCGACAACGGGCGTGATTCAAGACATGCAGACCAAGTTCAATATTGCTCCAGAGAGTGTAGTGGTTACTGGCTTTTATCGTAAAAACCTCGACTTAGCGATTCAACCTTGTGAGCAAGAGACAAAGTTAGAAACCCTGTGCGATGTGGTCAATCAAGCGCCACAATCGCCGACTATTGTGTATGTTACGCTTCAACAGACGGCAGAGAATGTCGCTCAAGCCCTGAGAAATGTCGGCATCAATGCGATTGCCTACCACGCTGGTCTCAAACCCGAAAACCGCGATGCCATTCAGCAACAGTTTATGAACGATGAAATCAACTGCATCGTTGCGACCATCGCCTTTGGTATGGGTGTCGACAAATCAAATATTCGCCGCGTGATTCACTTCGACCTGCCTAAGTCGATAGAGAACTACTCCCAAGAGATTGGGCGTGCCGGTCGTGACGGACAAAACTCCGAATGTATACTGCTCGCTAATAAACACGGCCTCAGCACGCTAGAGAACTTTGTCTTTGGCGATACACCCGATAACATTGCGATTCAAACAGTGTTGCAAGAGATATACGCCTGTCAGCCCTCTGGCAATACCTACGCTACTCAGTGGGAAATCATGCTCAATCAGCTCTCTCGCGAATCCAATATTCGTCAGCTGCCACTGAAAACCTTACTTGTATACCTCGAGATAGAGGGCATCATTGAGCCCAAATACAGTTTCTTCGCTGATTACAAATTCAAGTTTGTTCGACCAAAACCACAGATCATCGACCAATTTCAGGGAGAGCGTCGTGCGTTTGTTGAGTCGATTTTCCAATGCTCACCGCAAGCTCGTGTTTGGTGCCAAGTGGACTTCGATGCGTTGTGGACGCACTTTCAAGCAGACAGGCAGCGCGTGGTCGCAGCAATTGACTACTTTAATGAACAAGGTTGGATTGAGTTAGAAAGCAAGCAGATTACCGATGTATATGCAGTACACAACACCAGCGAAGATCCAAATGAGGTCGCTCAGCGTCTATCAGCACTGTTTAAACAGAAAGAGGACAATGAGATTGGCCGTCTCAATTACATGTTGGATTTCTTTGAATCAAGCAGCTGTCTGAGTTCAAAACTAGCCAACTACTTCGGTGACATCAATGCGCCACAAGAATGCGGACACTGTTCAGCGTGTCGTGGCAACTTCGCCAAGCTGCCTAATGTACCGTTAGAGGTAATTGACGAGGGTGACCTTCAAGCTTGGGTAAATGAATTCATAAGCAGTAGCCCACAATGGGTAACTGATGAGGCGATTACTCGCTTCTTATCGGGTATTGCCACACCACTATCCACCAAGCTGAAAGCTAGCAAGATGTCTGGATACGGCAAGCTTGAGCAACACCCTTTCCGCGATACCCTCGCTCTAGTTCAACGAACTCCAAGATAGTTCAACAAACACTGAGATAACACGTTAATCGCCAACTAAGCTATTTTTGATCAGAAGAAGCTTAGCTGGCGCATCTGATCTTTGGGTTGCAGCATGACACTTAACCCCAGCAAGCGAATCTCACGCCCTTGCTGACGCTTTAGAATCTCAGTCAACAGCTCTTTGAAGTGCTCGAGATTCAACGAGGGTTGAATATGCTCAATGGTGGTTTGCTGAAAATCCGCAAACTTGAGCTTAATGCCTTGCTTGGTAATAGACTTGGTTGGGCTCGCCTTCTCCAGTCGAGCTTCCAACTCAGGAAACAAACGCTCTTCAATCACCTTCCAGCACTCTTGATAGGTTGAGATATTTTCACTAAAAGTGCGCTCCACACCAACCGACTTTCTTTCTCGCTCAACCACTACCTCTCGATCGTCAATGCCATGGCTTCTCTTCCAAAGCGAGGCGCCTTGTCGACCAAACTTAGACAACAAGGATCGATAATCTGTCTGTTTAATATCTTTACAGGTATAAAAGCCCGCTTGATGAAGCTTCTCTATACTCACTTTGCCAACGCCAGGGATCTTCTCTAATGGCAATTCATCAATTACCCCCTGAACCTCTTGAGGGGGAATAACAAACTGTCCATTGGGCTTATTCATGTCCGACGCAACCTTTGCCAAAAACTTAATCGGCGCGACGCCTGCAGACGCAGTTAATTGAAGTTCATTCCAAATATCACGGCGGATAGCTTCTGCAATAAGAGTGGCCGAACCATGGCACTGCTCTGAGTCAGTCACATCAAGAAAGGCTTCATCCAATGATAGCGGCTCAATGATGGAGGTGTATCGAGAAAAGATGGCTCGGATCTGCTTAGAGATCTCCTTATAGACCTGCATCCTACCCGGTACCACCAGCAGGTTTGGACACAACTGCAATGCCTTAGCCGTTGGCATCGCCGAACGAATACCAAACTTACGCGCCTCATAGTTACAAGTACTGAGTACACCGCGCTGCTTTTCGTGCCCGCCGACAGCTAATGGACGATTCCGATAAGAAGGGTTATCACGCATTTCGACAGCCGCATAAAAACAATCCATATCAACATGGATTATCTTACGCACTCTCTCTTTATCTGAACCACACATGACCAAACCACTCGCCAAATACTGTATTAATAACCAGTATAATCATTTATTCGCCGAGAACAAAGTGTTCATTGATTCGCTAATCTTTCGCTTAGTCACTTGTTAACAGTTCTGGTAATATGGTTAAAAAGTATTTACTCGATAAGTAGGGAACACTTTTGACTGAAAAAATACTGGTTGTTGAGGACAGTCGAGCCTTTAGAAACTACCTTCACCAGCAGCTAACTAATAGCGGTTATGCAGTGACACTTGCCGAGTCTGTGCAACAGGCTAAAGAGATACTTGAGCAGGAAACAGACTTTCTGTGTGCGGTGTTGGACTATTGTCTACCAGATGGCCAAGATGGCGAAATTGTCGACTTGGTTCTTGGTTACCAACAAAAAATCATCGTACTGACAGCCATGTTCAGCGACGCCCTACGCGAGCAGGTACTGGCTAAAGGTGTGATTGATTACATTCTGAAAGACAGCATGGCATCAGTAACGTATTTACTGCCGCTAATTCAACGTATTACCAACAACAAAAATCACAAAGCATTGGTTGTCGATGACTCTTCCGTTGTACGCCGTTATATAGTGCAACTCCTTGAGCACCAATACATCCAAACTGTTCAAGCCGTTGACGGCGAACAAGGGTTAGCCCTACTTCAAAACGATCCCGATATTACGTTTGTCGTTACCGATCATGACATGCCAAATAAAGATGGCATCACCATGATTCGTGAGATTCGTCAGCACTACACGCGTAACGAACTGGCCATCTTGGGGCTATCAGCAAGTGACGATCGCACGCTAACCGCCCAGTTCCTTAAAGCGGGCGCTAATGACTTTCTCTACAAGCCATTCAATCAAGAAGAGTTCTTCTGCCGCATTCATCAACTGCTGGATATGAAAGAAGCGAACAATGAGTTGTTCCGTCATGCCAATGAAGATGCGCTGACTGGGTTATGGAACCGTCGATTCTTGTTCAATCAAGCTTGTAAAGGCTGTGACAAACGCAACATCGCAATGATGGATATCGACTTCTTTAAAAAGGTTAATGATACCTACGGTCACGACGGCGGTGACGCGGTACTAATTGCTGTCGGTCAAACCATCAAATCGTTCTTCAAAGATGATGTGGCAGTTCGCTTTGGCGGGGAGGAGTTTTGTATTCAAGCCTGTGGATCGTTTAGAGACTTCATAGTACGTCTTGAAAAGATGAGAATTACGATTGAACAACAGGTCATCGCTCATGACGATCAGCAAATTAAAGTCACCATGAGTATTGGTGTGACGAATATCGAATCCGACCTCGATAGCCAAATAAAGGCAGCTGATGAACTCTTATACAGAGCAAAAGAACAAGGTCGTAATCAATTGGTATTTGAAAGAAACGACTAACTGTTCACGAATGATCAACCACTCGTTTTAGTAAGTGCAAGACTGTTATTAATTGAGAATCACCACAAACAAAAAAGCTCGAGGTTTCCCTCGAGCTTTTCTTTATCAGCAAAACCTGATTAAGCGATACGGTCTTTTTCCCATGCCGCTAGCTTCTCTTCGCGCTCAGCTAACTTCTCAGCACGGTAAGCCTCACGAGCTTCACGTTTCTTACGTGCATCACAAGGTTCAGGACAGTTACATACCTTATCGATACCAACAGCACCCAGGCCGCCACAACTGCCTTTTACCACTTTCTTTTGGATGATGTAGCCAATCGACATTGCTGCGATAACTGCTAGAAAAACGCCAAATGTAATAATAAATGTGTTCATAATGCTCTCGCTACCTTATTTCTTTAAGTATGGCTTGAACGCTTCAGAGGCGATCTCTTTAAAGCCATCGGCTGTTTTAACCACCATAAATGCTGGGATATTATGTTGATTCGCGATTTCCATACCTTTTACCTCACCTAAGACCATAAGGCCAGTAGATAAGCCATCTGCAGTCATTGAAGATGGGTCTAATACGGTTACTGACACCACTTTGTGGTGAATCGGTTTACCGGTTTCTGGGTTGATAATGTGCGAGTAACGAACACCATCACGCTCGAAGTAGTTTCTGTAATCGCCCGATGTTGCAATCGCCATATCACCCGGTTCAATAATCTCTTGAATCGTACGTTCTTCAACGCTTGGCTTTTCAATCGCAATGCGCCAGCCAACATTTTCACGGTTCAGACCTTTTAGGCGAATCTCACCACCGACTTCAACCATGTAGTTGTGAATACCAATAGAGTCTAGGTAGTCAGCCAGTACATCCACGCCCCAGCCTTTCGCAATCGTTGAAAGGTCAACGTAAAGCTTTGGCAGGTCTTTCGTCAGCTTGTTGCCCTCAACGCTTAAATGGTGGATACCAATTTTCTGTTTGCGTGCAGCCAACTCTTCATCTGTTGGAACCACTTCAGGGCGAGCTTCTGGACCAAAACCCCAAAGGTTAACCAAAGGCCCAACCGTCACATCCAATGCACCTTTAGTTAGACCGTTCAAACGAATCGCTTCTTTCACAACAATTGCGGTTTGTTCAGATACTTCGAATGCATCGCCACCTTCATATTGGTTGAAGCGGCTTAGCTCGGAATCTTTGCGGTACGTCGACATCTGATCGTTCACTTCTTCAAGAAGACGGTCGATCTCTGCATGCACCTTATCCGAAGCTAGAAACTCATCACTATTGATATACTTAATATTGTAGCTCGTGCCCATGGTTGGGCCGTTCAAATGTACCTGTTCACGTGGCTTTTCACAGCCCGCTAGAAACAGTAGAGAAGTTAATGCAACAAGCCAAATTCTCACTTGCTTACTCCCATTATTGTTAGTGATTTATATAAGAAAGAACAGTGTCTGCATAGTTACCAAATATGCTTTCTTATATAAGTCGTTGTATGGTGAACACAGCTTAGAAAAACAAATGGCTGACTCCTAAGAGCCAGCCATAATATCAGTCACTTAAGTGGATTAACCACCGAAGTCATCTAGAAGGATGTTCTCATCTTCTACACCAAGATCTTTCAGCATGCCGATAACAGCCGCGTTCATCATCGGTGGACCACACATGTAGTACTCACAATCTTCAGGAGCTTCGTGATCCTTCAGGTAGTTTTCGTACAGTACGTTGTGGATGAAGCCTGTGTAACCATCCCAGTTATCTTCTGGCATTGGATCAGACAGAGCACAGTGCCAAACGAAGTTATCGTTTTCAGCTTGTAGGCCGTCGAAGTCTTCTACGTAGAACATCTCACGCTTAGAACGTGCACCGTACCAGAAAGACATCTTACGAGTTGAATTAAGACGCTTAAGCTGATCGAAGATGTGTGAACGCATTGGCGCCATACCAGCACCACCACCAACGAATACCATTTCGTTGTCTGTATCTTTCGCGAAGAACTCACCAAATGGACCAGAGATAGTACACTTGTCGCCTTCTTTAAGAGACCAGATGAACGATGACATTTGACCAGGTGCAACATCAGGATTATTAGGCGGCGGCGTAGCGATACGCACGTTCAGCATAATAATACCGTGTTCTTCTGGGTAGTTAGCCATTGAGTATGCACGGATGATATCTTCATCAACCTTAGACTCGTAACGGAACAGGTTAAACTTGTCCCAGTCTTCGCGGTACTCTTCTGGTACATCGAAATCAGAGTATTTGATGTGGTGAGCAGGTGCTTCAATCTGGATGTAACCACCAGCACGGAAAGGTACTGATTCGCCATCAGGGATTTGCAGCTTAAGCTCTTTGATGAAGGTTGCTTTGTTATCGTTAGAGATAACTTCACATTCCCACTTCTTCACACCGAAGATCTCTTCAGGAAGTTCGATATCCATGTCAGTTTTCATAGCAACTTGACATGCAAGACGTTCACCTTCGCGCGCTTCACCTTTAGTAATGTGGTCAAGCTCAGTTGGAAGGATGTCGCCACCGCCTGATTTAACTTTTACGCGACACTGACCACAAGAGCCACCGCCACCACAAGCAGAAGATACGAATACGCCAGCGCCAGCTAGAGCACCAAGCAGTTTACCGCCCGGTTGCGTCGTGATTGCTAGAGTTGGGTCATCGTTTACAGCGATAGTGATGTCACCTGTAGGTACAAGCTTAGATTTAGCGAAAAGAATCACTAAAACCAGTGCAAGTACAATGATGGTAAACATCGCTACACCAAGAATAATGCTTTGCATTTGTTATTCCTTATTTCTGGGTGCTTACCCTACAGTTGAACACCAGAGAAAGACATAAAGCCTAACGCCATTAGACCAACACTGATGAACGTGATACCAAGACCACGAAGACCAGGAGGTACGTCAGAGTACTTCATCTTCTCACGGATACCCGCAAGTGCAACGATAGCTAACATCCAACCCACACCAGAACCGAAGCCGTAAACAACAGATTCTGCGAAGTTGTAGTCACGCGTTACCATGAAAGATACACCACCAAAGATCGCACAGTTAACTGTGATCAGTGGTAGGAAGATACCTAGTGCGTTGTACAAAGGTGGGAAGAAACGGTCAAGAACCATCTCTAGGATTTGTACAAGTGCCGCGATAACACCGATGAATGCGATGAAGTTAAGGAAACTTAAATCGACACCTTCAACAAGCGCGTTCTCTTTTAGAATGTGTGTGTAAACAAGGTTGTTTACAGGTACAGCGATTGTAAGTACTACAACTACCGCAACACCAAGACCAAAAGAAGTTTTAACTTTCTTAGATACCGCTAGGAATGTACACATACCTAGGAAGAAAGAAAGCGCCATGTTTTCGATGAAAATCGATTTAACTAGCAGACTAATATAATGTTCCATGACTACCTTACCCCTTCGCTTCTACTTGCTCTGGCTTGAACGTACGAATCGCCCAAATCAAGAAGCCGATTAGGAAGAATGCAGAAGGTGCTAGAAGCATCAAGCCGTTTGGCTGATACCAACCACCGTTGCTCACTAGAGGTAGTACTTCCATACCAAATAGTTTGCCTGAGCCTAAAAGCTCACGGAAGAAACCTACAGTGATAAGAACGAAGCCGTAACCAAGACCGTTACCAAGACCATCGATTAGAGATGGGATTGGCTCAGACTTCATTGCGAATGCTTCAGCACGACCCATTACAATACAGTTAGTAATGATTAGGCCTACGAATACAGATAGCTGCTTAGAGATATCGTATAGGTATGCTTTAAGCACTTGGTCTACCACGATTACTAGTGATGCGATGATCGCCATCTGAACGATGATACGCACACTGTTAGGAATGTGGTTACGGATTAGAGATACAGAGAAGTTAGACAGAGCAGTAACGAACATTACCGCGATAGTCATAACGAATGCTGTTTCTAGTTTAGTGGTTACCGCAAGAGCAGAACACACACCAAGAACCTGTAGCGCGATTGGGTTGTTGTCCAATACTGGCGCTAAGATGCTCTTTTTAATATCTTTTGCACTAGACATTAGTTCAGACCTCCGTCACGAACTTTTGCTAGGAACGGACCAAAGCCCATTTCACCTAACCAGAAGTCAAATGTATGTTGAACACCAACGCTAGTTAGTGTTGCACCAGAAAGGCCATCAACACCGTGCTCAGAACCTTCAGGAGCGCCACCTTTTACAACTTGGATAGCTGGCTTGTGGTTTTCGTCGAATAGTTTCTTACCAACGAATTGAGCACGCCATGTTGGGTTCTCAACTTCACCACCAAGTCCTGGAGTTTCACCTTGCTCGTAGTACGTGATGCCAGAAACTGTGTTGCCATCAGTCTCTACCGCAACGAATGCGTACATCATTGACCATAGGCCGTTACCGTGAACTGGGATGATAACTTTAGTCGTTTCTTCACCAGATTTAACTAGGTAAACCGTACCAGTGTTAGCACGACGAAGGATCTTAGCTACGTCTTCTTCAGCTGAAAGCTTGATAGACTGAGCAGGATCTTTTGCCGCTTTACGTTGGTCGTATGCAGCTGCATCGCCGTCAACGAAATCACCAGTAGCGAAATCAACTAGACGAGGTTCGATGTTCTCTGCGTATAACGCAGGAATGTCGCCTGCTAGGTCGATGCCTGCAACTTCTAGGATCTTAGTTTGCTGATCAAGAACTGCGTTAGCTTGTTGCTTAGGTTTAAGAACAACTGCAGCTGTTGAAACGATGATTGAGCACACTAGGCTCAATGCGATAACAACAAACAGCGTCTTTTTAATGCTATCGTTATTACTTGCCATAGCGAGCTAGTCTCCGCTTAATGTTCTTCTCGATTACAACGTGGTCAAACAGAGGAGCAAATAGGTTTGCGAATAGGATCGCAAGCATCATGCCTTCTGGGTATGCCGGGTTAACAACACGGATCATTACACACATTGCGCCGATTAGGATGCCGTACCACCACTTACCTTTGTTAGTAAATGATGCTGATACTGGGTCTGTTGCCATGAAGAACATACCGAATGCGAAGCCACCTAGAACTAGGTGCCAGTGCCAAGGCATGCTGAACATTGCATTAGTGTCAGAGCCGATCACGTTGAACAGCGTAGACACAGCGATCATACCGATCATTACACCCGCAATGATGCGCCATGAAGCTATACGCATGTATACGATCATCGCAGCACCGATCATAAGTGCTAGAGTCGATACTTCACCGATAGAACCTGGGATGTTACCAATGAACGCGTCCATCCAAGTGATTGCTTCACCAGATACAGTGTTCACTAGAGCGCTACCGCCGCCTTGAGCCCATTGGCTAAGTGCAGTTGCACCAGAGAAACCATCCGCTGCAGTCCATACTACGTCACCAGAAATCTGTGCAGGGTATGCAAAGAATAGGAACGCACGGCCAGCAAGTGCAGGGTTAAGGAAGTTACGACCCGTACCACCGAAGATCTCTTTAGCAACAACAACACCGAAGGTAATACCTAGTGCCGCTTGCCATAGAGGAAGTGTTGGCGGAACGATAAGTGCAAAAAGGATAGAAGTTACAAAGAAACCTTCGTTAACTTCGTGCTTACGCACCATACAGAATAGAACTTCCCAGAAACCACCAACGATAAATACCGTTGCGTAGATAGGTAGGAAGTAAGTCGCACCTAGTAGCATTTTACTGCCAACACCTGCATCGGCTCCCAAGGAAGCGCCAAGCATTTGAGTCAGCCAGTAGTGCCAGTTACCATCGATTACAGATGCTAGTTCAGCGCCTGCGTACATGTGGTTAAGTGCAGCGATAGCTTGGCCACCCGCGTTGTACATACCCCAGAACATAGCTGGGAATACCGCGAACCAAACCATAATCATGATACGTTTTAGGTCAACGCTATCACGAACATGCGAGCTCTTCTTTGTAATAAGACCTGGCGTGTAGAACACAGTTGCCGCTGCTTCGTAAAGCGCGAACCACTTCTCGTGTTTACCACCTGGCTCAAAATGATGCTCGATGTCTTCAAGAAACTTTTTAAGGCCCATGAAAATTACCCTTCCTTCTCAATCGTATCTAGGCATTCACGAAGTAGTTGACCGTACTCGTACTTACCTGGACATACAAAGGTACACAATGCTACATCTTCTTCATCTAGCTCTAGCGCACCTAGTGCTTGAGCACTATCAACGTCGCCTGCACATAGATCACGAAGCAGCAGAGTAGGTTCCATATCTAGAGGCATTACGCGCTCGTAGTTACCGATTGGAACCATTGAGCGATCACTACCGTTCGTTGTTGTTGTCATGTTGAACAACTGACCTTTGAACAGGTGACCAAGGAATGAACGAGTAACAGAGAACTTGTTCTTACCAGGCATAGCCCAGCCGAATAGCTCTTTATCACGACCTTCACGTAGAACAGAAACTTGCTGATGGTAACGACCAAGGTAAGCGTGAGGACCTGTTGCTTGAGTACCAGTTAGTACTGAACCAGAGATCACACGAACTTCACCTGGCATCAACTCGCTGTCCGTAAGCTCATCAAGGCTAGCACCAAGTTGAGTACGAACTAGACGTGGGTTGTTTACTACTGGACCAGCCAGAGAAACAACGCGATCTGTGTAAATTTCACCCGTTAGGAAAAGTTTACCGAACGCGATAACGTCTTGATAGTTAATGCTCCACGCTACGTTTTGTGCATTTACCGGATATAGGTAATGCATATGCGTACCTGCAAGACCTGCAGGGTGTGGGCCATCGAAAACATGTTCTTCAACATTAGACTGAGACGAACGAGGTAGGCTTGTGCCTTTTTTACAAACGTAAACCTTGCCGCTCGTTAGAGTTGAAAGAATATCTAAACCAGCAACGAAAGCATCAGACTGCTCGTTAATGATCAATTCTGGCTCAGCAGCTAGAGGGTTCGTATCCATAGCAGTTACGAAAATAGCCTGAGTTTCAGAATCAACAGCTGGAACCTTGCTGAACGGACGAGTACGCAGAGCGGTCCATGCGCCAGACTCAACAAGCTGAGTTTTAACCGTATCACGGTCTAGACCTGCTAGTTGGTTAGCTTCATAGTTATTGAACGTGATTTGCTCATTGCCTGCTACTTCAATCACTACTGATTGAAGAACACGCTTAGCACCACGGTTCACTTCAATAACTTTACCGCTTGCTGGAGAAGTAAATACAACACCTGGGTTCTTTTTATCTGCAAAAAGAACTTGGCCTTTCTTCACTTCATCACCAACGCGAGCATGCATCGTAGGACGCATACCAACGTACTCTTCGCCAAGCAAGGCGACTTTAGTGATGGACTTACCATCATTAATCACCTGGGATGGAGTTCCTGCAATAGGAAGATCCAAGCCCTTCTTTATTGTAATCATACGCACTTGCACTACTTTATCGGGAAAAAGATTCTTTTAATTGCGTAAATTCAGGACGGTTTTTATGCGCCCTTAGACACGACATTAGAGTGTCCGGTTTTGGTAAAAATAAGGCACCAAAATCGCAACATTATCTTAATAAACTCATCACAAAAATGAGGTGAGATTTATCAGGTGCCGTATTCTAGCATTTTTTGACGTCTTGATGCCATGACCAATAACTTGAATAAGGGCTATATTTGGTGAGAATTGAAGCATATGGACTCTCAAATATGAATAATTTTGACGAGCCGCACAGATAAAAAGGCATTTTAATAGCGTTTTAAACAAGAGATTAACACTCTGTCACAAACTAATATTTTTCCGATTATGTTGAAACACTGTTAATAAAAACATTACTAATTATGGGTATTTTTAATCGTTCAAGGTGACATCAACTTGGTCAATATAACAACGAAAAACCGATAGATTTGGCGATAAAAAAGGCGGCCAATGCCACCCTTTGTTTATCTGTCTACTTTACGACTTGCTGCCGCCCATACACATAGGGCTGTCTGGCACGCTATCAAACTGCTTCTGCCATTCATCTTTTGTATAAGTATGAATGGAGAGCGCATGGATATGATTCGCTAATTCTTCAGAAAGCACTTGGTTAACCGCGCGATGGCGTGCAATCAAACGCAGCCCTTCAAATGCATCACTCACTACGACCACCTTAAAATGGCTTTCAGAACCTGCTGGAACATTGTGCATGTAGCTTTCATTCACGACGTTGAGATGTGTTGGCTCAAACTCATTATGCAGTTTCGTTTCAATGACTTCTTGGATCATCATGATTCCTTTATCGGACTCTTATTATTCACTATCAAACCAGTATAAACCCAAAGCGGGAGACTGTCTGGCTCTTTAATACATGACACTCTTGGGAATGTAGAGTTTTTTCTATCTTGTTTAGTCTGCTTTTGAGAGAATGTCGCGGTTATTTCTCACATAAGTATCTAAGTAATGAAAACCGAACTTACCCTACACGACAGAACCCTGACTCTACATCGTTTCCCTAAACGTTCTAGTGAAACCCTACAGGCGTGGGATGCTGGTGATGAATACATTATCAACCATGTCGAAGATATGAACCTAGAACCTGGAAAGCACATCCTGATTCTCAATGATCATTTCGGTACACTATCCGCTTGGTTCTCACAAGATCATGACGTAACGATGATGAGCGACTCTTACATCTCTCATCGCGGCGCACTTAAAAACCTGCAACGCAACCAATGTAATCGCGTCCAGTTTCTCAATACCATGGATGACATTCCAGTTGGCGTTGATCTGGTATTGATGCAGCTACCAAAAACCAATCGCCATTTAGTGTGGCAGCTAAGTCAATTACGTCAGGCACTTCCTGAAGGATGCCAAGTGATTGGTGTCAATAAAGTGAAAGAGATTCACACCTCTACCCTCAACCTATTTGAAAAATACCTCGGCGAAACTAAAACCTCTTTGGCGAAGAAAAAACACCGCTTGGTATTCTCGTCACCTAACTGTCAGCCTATTCACAAGGTTGAGCCATTCGTTGAGTGGGACGTTGATGGGGAAGATATCCGCCTGAAAAATTTACCGAACGTTTACTCAGGGGAAGCACTCGATCAGGGCGCTCGCTATATGCTTGAGCACATCCCGCAAGATCCTGAGCTTCGTCATATCATCGACCTAGGTTGTGGCAACGGAGTATTAAGTGTTAAAGCAGCGCAACTGAACCCACAGGCTCGCATTACCTGTGTTGATGAAAGCTTTATGGCTGTAGAATCTGCTAAGCAGAACATCCATGACAACATCGGGGACGAAGGCAATTTCCAGTTCATCGCCAATAACTGTTTGGATGGATTCAAGAAGAACAGTACCTACTTGGTTCTGTGTAACCCTCCTTTCCATCAACAGCAAGCGATCACAGATCATATCGCATGGCAGATGTTTTGTGATGCAAAGCATGTTCTTAGCAACGGGGGCAAATTAATTGTTATTGGCAACCGACACCTCGGATACGATGTAAAGTTAGCGAGATTATTTGGCAAGGCGAACGTCGAAACGCTTGAATTGAACCAAAAATTTGAGATATTACAAGCAACAAGAGAGCCCGCTAACTTTAATAAGTAGCTGTGGTATTGCGCGTACGGGAAAAGTGCCGTGCGTCTCGTGTGGAATTAGAAAGGATATTGGAATGAAAAAACTGATTTTAGCAGCTTCTATTATGGCATTGACAGCGTGTTCAACGCCTCAACAAGAGCAGATCAACCTAGCTCCAGAAGCTTCTCTCAGTAATAGCAACCTAGTACAAGGCAAAACGTACACTCTAAGCAGTAAAGATGTACGTGCGGCACAATACGTCGCACTCGTGGATAGCGGCCGTTCCAACATTCAACCTATTCACGCTAAGCAGAACATGCGTATCTCTCTAGAGAACGTATTAGCTCAACAGCTAGAATCACAGGGCTTCCGAGCAAGCGTAAATAGCGAAAACTCAGTTGTTCTTGAAATCCAAGAAGCCTTAGTTACCGTTAAGCACACCATTATGGAAAACCAAATGGATGGTAAGGTAACACTTGAAGTGACGGCTGAAACACCAGAAGGCAAGCTAGTAAAAACCTTTAATGGTACCGCAGTTCGCACTGGTGCATTAAGCGCTTCAAACGAAGACATTGCGCTAGTTCTAAACGATGTTATCAATCTAGTCCTGACTGAAATCGCCAACGACCAAGAACTGCAAACTTACATGAAGGAGCGTTTCTAATGGGTCGTATTCTAACTTCTATTACCCTAGCTATGCTAAGTGCAAGTGTTTGGGCTGGTCCAAAAGTGGCTGTTGAAACCACTCTAGGTAACTTCACGATCGAGCTTAATGAAGAGCAAGCGCCAATCAGTTCAGAAAACTTCCTGAAGTACGTAGAAGATGGCAGCTATGTCGGCAGCCAATTCCACCGCGTGATCCCAGGTTTCATGGCTCAAGGTGGTGGTTTTGATGAAGATATGAACCGTCTACCTACTTATGCGCCAATCAAAAATGAAGGCAGCAATGGTCTACAAAATAAAACCGCGACTATAGCGATGGCACGTACCAACGCGCCACATTCTGCAACTCGTCAGTTCTTCATTAACTATTCTGACAACACCTTTCTCAATGCTGGTGCTGGCAATCCAGGCTATGCGGTATTCGGTGAAGTGACAGAGGGCTTCGATGTAGTTCAGAAAATGGCTACCATCCCAACTAAACGCGTGGGCCGCATGTCTGATATCCCAGTCGACCCAATCGTGATTACAGCCGTTAAAGTCATCAAATAACCTCCTCTCACGCCCTTAACTCATTAAGGGCGTTTTTCTATACAAGGACGCCCTATGTCATCAGGCTCTTCCTCTCTTTCATGGATGCAAACCTTCCGTAGCTATTTAGACAAGCGTCTACTCTGGGTATTTATGTTGGGTTGTTCCAGCGGTTTTCCTTGGGTATTAATCGGCTCAAATATGTCAGGTTGGCTGAAAGACGCCGGATTAACTCGCGCTGCAATTGGTTACTTCGGTAGTGTATTTGCGGTCTACGCCATCAATTTCTTGTGGGCGCCATTAGTAGACCGCGTCAAGTTACCTGTGCTTCATGCAATACTTGGACAGCGACGTAGCTGGATATTTTTCTGTCAAACCATTGTTTTGATCGGCACCTTGTTCATCGCGGGCGTTAACCCCGCGGAAAATTTGGCGTTTACTTCAATGTTGGCGCTCGCGATTGCTATTGCTTCAGCCACGCAAGATATTGCGATTGATGCATTTCGTATTGATACCTTCCCTAAATCTGAAGCATCGAAACTGCCGCAAGCTTCCGCAATGGCGGTAGTTGGATGGTGGACCGGGTATTCCTTACCGGGGTATCTCGCATTCATCAACGCTGATGCCATCGGATGGAACGGTGTTTACTATGGAATGGCCGGAGTGGTTGTGGTTCTCATGCTGTTCACGCTATTTGTCGGAGAACCCAAAACAGAACGTGAACGTCTCCAACAACAGGCACAACAACGACACAGCAAAGTGGTCGACTCTAAGATAGTCGCTTGGTTTACGGTAACCGTTATCGAACCATTCTATGACTTCTTCAAACGCAATGGCGTGCAGGTGGCAATTACCCTGCTGCTGTTTGTGTTCTTGTTTAAGATTGGTGAAGCCTTCTTAGGAAGAATGTCGATCACCTTCTACAAAGAGATCGGCTTTAGTAATGAGCAGATTGGTCATTACTCTAAGTTGATCGGTTGGGGCGCGACTATTTTCTTCACTTTATTAGGCAGTGTGTTCAATGTGAAGTTTGGCATTGTGCGTGGCTTGATGATCGGCGGTATCGCCATGGCAGGCAGTAATCTAATGTTTGCGTGGATAGCTAAAACTGGTCCAAGTGAAACCTTATTCCTTGCCACTATTATCGTCGATAACTTTACAACCGCCTTCTCGACAGTTGCGTTTGTCTCCTTCTTGACGCTATTAACTGGGCAAGCCTTCTCTGCCACACAGTATGCTTTGCTCGCGTCACTCGGTAACTTTGGCCGCACCACATTGGCTTCATTTAGTGGTGAATTGGTTGATTACCTCAATGACTGGTCATTGTTCTTCATTATTACCGCACTTATGGTCGTACCGAGCTTGATCATGCTCTACTCTTTGAGGCATTTCTTCGCTCGATTATTAGAAGAAGCACGTCAGCAGAAATAGTAGTCATTAAACTCACAGTGATAAAAGAGGGTCTATTGGCTCTCTTTTTATTTGCAGCCCAACCAATTTGTATTATTTATATTGAGATGTAAGTTTATTTACGACCAAAAACATAGTGTCAATTTATTTTATACCATTTGTGTTGATAATAAGATTTAGATCACCAGATATTGCAAAAACGTTTGCTTCGTACATCAATTATTCAATTCATCTATAAAATATGCAGCAATCGCTAAATCAATAAAAAACTGACAGCATCGGGTTGCACTACACTCTCAAAGTTCCCTTATTTAGATCATTTGTGTGACCAGAATCACCATTTTATTTTAAGTTTGCATCCTTTCTCACTTTTAATTGAGAGCAAAATCGCTATCATGCTCGGCATTCGGACATCACTAACACGCATGGATTAGCGAGTTACTTATTTTTAACAGAGAGAGTTCCATTATGCGTAAATCACTTTTAACTCTTGGTCTTTTAGCAGCTACGGCTGCTCCAGCAATGGCAGCAGACTACTCAGACGGCGACATCCACAAAAACGACTACAAGTGGCTGCAGTTTAACCTGATGGGTGCCTTCAACGAGAAACCAGGAAACTCAAACCACGATTACCTTGAAATGGAATTCGGCGGCCGCTCTGGTATCTTCGATCTTTACGGCTACGTTGATGTATTCAACCTAACTTCAGATCCAGGCAGCGACAAAGCTGACGATCAAGCTAAGATGTTCATGAAGTTTGCACCTCGTATGTCTATCGACGGCCTAACAGGTAAAGACCTTTCTTTCGGTCCAGTTCAAGAGCTATACGTAGCTTCTGAAATTACGTGGGATGGTGTGAACACTACTGATACAACGTTCGGTGTAAACCAACAAAAAATCGGTCTTGGTTCTGACGTAATGGTTCCTTGGTTCGGCAAAATCGGTCTAAACCTTTACGGTAACTACGATTCAAACCAAAAAGACTGGAATGGTTTCCAGATCTCTACTAACTGGTTCAAACCTTTCTACTTCTTCGAGAACGGTTCATTCATCTCTTACCAAGGTTACATCGATTGGCAATTTGGTATGAAAGATGAGTACAGCGCAGAAAGCAGCGGTGGTGCTATGTTCAACGGTATCTACTGGCACTCAGATCGTTACGCAGTAGGTTACGGCCTTAAAGCTTACGAAACTGTTTACGGTCTAGAAGACGGCGGTTTTGCAGGTCGTACGTCAGGCGTAGGTCATTACCTTGCAGTAACTTACAAGTTCTAATCAGAGCTTTAAGAAAATTTCCTAAATGGCACCTTCGGGTGCCATTTTTTATTGCTTTCATATTCTGCAACGCTATCCTGAGCACCTATTTGATAAAACTAGGTCGTATTGTGAATATTACTGTTGTTGGCCCGGGAGCCGTTGGCTCACTGTGGGCAATTAAACTTCATCAAGCTGGTCATAACGTATCTGTGTGGAGCCACTCTACTCAAACCGACTACTTAATATCACTCGATGACCAAGCTGAAGTTCGATTCGACAATAATAATCAAACGAAGCTTGCCGATAGTGATCTTATCTTAATTACGGTAAAAGCTTGGCAGGTGGAGTCTGCAATACTGCCGCTTATTCCTCATATAGATAAAGATACCATTCTTCTGTTCATGCATAACGGTATGGGCGCAGTAGATAACATCGCTTCACATATTGAACCATTCCCGGTAGTTCTCGCTACTACAACTCAAGCCGCTTATAAAAGTTCACCAACTCAGGTGCATCATACTGGACTGGGCAATACCCAACTTGGTGGCTACAACAGTAACGGCAACCAATGTGCCTTCTTGGTTGATGTACTCAATCACGCCCTACCCGACGTTGTTTGGAACAGCAATATCCATCAAGCGTTGTGGGACAAACTTGCGGTAAATTGCGCGATTAACCCTTTAACTGGTCTTGAACAGGTTAAAAATGGTCAACTTGCTGAAAAGAAATATCAAGCCATAGTCAATGACATCGTTGCTGAAGTCGTTGAAGTGATGACAGCAGAGAATCTACCAACCTCTATCGAATCACTCAGCTCAATCGTTCAACAAGTTATCCAAGCTACTGCGGCTAACAACTCATCGATGAAGCAGGATATGTTCTATCAGCGAAAAACTGAGATCGACTTTATTACTGGTCACTTGCTCAATACAGCTCGTAAGCACGGTATCGCAACGCCAGCCAATCAAGCGCTCTTTGACCGAGTAAAACAACAAGAAGTGCTTTGGCATAAATAGACGGAGATATTTTGCCTCCACGATCAAGCAACTCACGATACAATAAATAGAAGTGCTAAGTTCAGCGCCCTATCCAATCTTCAACTCTTAGGTAATCTTAGATGCTAGACATCCAACACATTCGCAATCAATTTCCTGCGCTCACCCAACAGGTTAATCAACAGCCTCTGATCTACTTAGACAGTGCTGCGACGACCCAAAAACCTCAAGTGGTGATCGATGCGATTAGTGACTACTACTCTAAGCAAAATGCCAATGTCCATCGCGGTAGTCATAGCCTTACAGCCAAAGCTACCAGCCAGTTTGAAGCCGCGCGAGATAACGTCGCTCAGTTTATTGGAGCAGCTTCAAGCAAAGAGATCATCTGGACTCGCGGTGCGACAGAAGCTCTTAACTTAATTGCCCAAACCTACGCTCGAAGCTCTTTAAAGCCGGGAGATGAAATTCTAGTAAGCGAACTTGAACACCACGCCAACATTGTTCCGTGGCAGATCGTCGCTGAGCAAACTGGTGCAAAGATCGTCAAGGTACCAATGACCAAACAGTGTCAGTTCGATTTAGCCGCGTTTGATTCGCTATTGAGCGAGAAAACCAAGATTGTGGCACTGGCACAAATCACCAATGTCACGGGTACGCGCCAGCCTATTGAAGAGGTCATAACAAAAGCACATTCAGTCGGTGCGATTGTGGTTGTCGATGGTGCGCAAGGGATTGTTCATGAGCCTGTCAATGTGACTGAGCTTAACGCTGATTTCTACGTATTCTCAGGACACAAGCTTTATGCACCAGCAGGGATCGGTGTGCTTTATGGCAAACTAGAATTACTAGAGTCGATGCCGCCTTGGCATGGTGGCGGAAAGATGGTCGAGCGTGTTTCTTTTGAAGGCACGACCTACTCTGCATTACCCGGAAAGTTTGAAGCTGGAACACCTAATGTGGCTGGTGCAATCGCATTGGACTCAGCGATTCATTGGCTAAGTCAATTCGAACAACAACAAGTCGAGGCACACATCCATCAACTGGTCGATATGACCTACCAAGCTCTGTCGCAATTGGATGACATCAAAGTGATTGGTTACCAACCTAACTCTAGTGTGGTCACATTTATTATGGATGGCGTGCATCATCAGGACATCGCGACCCTGCTCGATCAACAGGGCATTGCGGTTCGTGCGGGGCACCACTGTGCTCACCCATTAATGGATGCATTGGGAATTAAAGGCACGGTGCGAATTTCGTTTGGTATTTATAACACTATCGAAGATGTTGAAAGGCTAGTCGCTGCGATAGAGAAAGCGGTGGATATGCTTTAACTTTGGTGGGGAGCAAACGAGATTCCCTACTACGCTCCTTCGTCACTATAGGGAATGACGAATCTAGGTTCTGCTCGTCATTCCAGAACTGAGGGACGAAGTGTCTGGAACCTCTTAACGTGAGTCGGAATTTTACGGCTAGCAAGCCAACTGCTTTATCTGCTCAACAATCGCTTTTAGACCATTGCCACGAGAAGGGCTTAGGTGAGCGATAAGACCAATTTTCTCGAAATAATCATCGATATCGAATGCTTGAATCTGCTGTGACGTTTTGCCATCAAAAGCTGCCATCACAAGAGCAATCAATCCACGAACAATACGCGCATCAGAATCTGCACAGAAATGCCAAACATCCCCGTCTTGCTGAGCCACCAACCACACTTGGCTCTCGCAGCCAGCCACAGTCACTTGCTCGCTTTTCAACTCTTCAGGCATTTGAGGAAGTTTTTTTCCCCACTGAATCACTTGGCGATAGCGATCTTCCCAGCCATGAAACGTTGCCATTTTCTCGACAATATCATCACTGGTAATCGTTGCACCAAAAGGAGAGTCAGGAAATGAATGCATCTGTCGCTCCTACTTCTTGTACTTCTGAATCAACTTTTCAACGATGCGCGATACTGCAACAAAGCCAAAGGTTGCAGTTACCACCGTCGCAGCTCCAAACCCCGTCGCACAATCCATACGTTTAGGGCCTTCAGCTGTCGCTTTTGCTGCGCATACACTGCCGTCAGCTTGTGGGTATTTCAGCTGTTCAGTTGAGAATACACACTCAATACCAAACTTGCGTGCAGGGTTCTTCGGGAAATTATGATGACGACGCAATGTATCTTTCAGCTTCTTCGCTAGTGGATCTTGAATCGTCTTTGTTAAATCAGCAACTTGAATCTGAGTTGGGTCAACTTGACCACCAGCACCACCGGTTGTGATCACCTTAATCTTGTTGCTTCGACAGTACGCCAGCAGAGCTGCTTTTGCTTTCATGCTATCAATCGCATCCAAGACGTAGTCGAACTCTTTGGTAATGTACTCAGCTTGATTGTCTGGGCCAATAAAGTCATCAATCAGATTTACTTTACACTCAGGGTTGATCAACTTAACACGCTCAGCCATCACCTCAATCTTGCTTTGACCAACCGTACCTGTCATTGCATGGATCTGACGGTTAATGTTAGTCACACACACATCATCCATATCTATCAAGGTTAGCTCACCAACACCAGTACGAGCCAAAGCTTCAACAGCCCATGAACCAACACCACCGATACCAACCACACACACGTGTGCCGCTCTTAAGATTTCAACTTCGCTGTTGCCATACAGGCGACGAGTTCCGCCAAATCTTTGGTCATAATTTTCAGAAGCTGGTGTGGTCAATTCACGCATTGTTGCCGCCAATTTATTACATTAGAAAAAGAAAGAGTGCGTTTTATACGCACTCTTGAATAAAAAGTCTAGGGGATTAGCCGATGTAGTTCAACGGGCGACCTTACTCTGCCTTTTCAGGCGGCAACGCCCATGGCGCTTCAGTTGCACTGCCGTCTAAGCCAAGTTTCCAAACGCGACCAAAGTGCTTGTAATGTCCCGCTTCCGTACCTGCTCTAGCCCCCATACCATGATAGAGGTCTAGGTGGTTCTGCTTCACCGCGCCGCCAGTGTCTAGCACCAGCAATAAACGAAGTTGATGAGCTCCACTCCAGGTGCCGTCTGCATTAAGCAGTGGAACTTCGGCTAAGATAGGCGTGCCCATAGGCAGGATAGAACGATCACCAGCAACTGCAGCCATTGGTAGCAGTGGAATACCAGCACTACCCATCACCGACAAGTCTTCATTCGCTTGGAAGAAAACAAAAGAAGGGTTCTGCTCTAGAAGCTCTTTTACGACTTCTGGATCATTTTCCATCACCCACTCTTTAATAGCTTTAAGAGACATCTTTTCACGAGGCACCAGACCACGGTCAATCAACACTCGTCCAATACTGACATACGCTTTGTTGTTTTTACCGGCATAAGCAAAGTACTCGAGAGTGTCATCGTCGCCAAAGTGCACAAAACCACTTCCCTGCACTTCCATCATGAAAGGATCGATACGATTCGCGGCATAGCCAAGCTCTAGTCCGAGTCCATCCAGTGCACCATCGTAGATTTCTGCCCGCGTTGGGCACTCTTGGCCGCAGTTAGGTAAAGCATAAACAGGGTACCTATACTCTTCGTTTGGCTCATGGCGCAGCTCCATCACTGGTGAGAAATAGCCAGTAAATAGAACATTACCTTGCTTATCTCCCCCACCCAATTGCGCAGCCTGCACACCGTAATTCGCAAGATCTTGTGGATTGCCACTCTGCAGGGCCCACTCGTTTAACTGTTGATAAAGTGGCTGATAGATTTTTGCCATCGAGGGAGATTTAGAAACCACCATCTCAGCTTGTTCAGAAAAAGCCGTGTAGTCTCTAGGGGAGTTGGTTTCGATTTGCTCAACCTTATTTAAGGTACGAGGAAATTCATCATCAAAATACTGTTGAGCGCGGTCTGTCGGTTGTGCACAGCCGAATAGTACAGAGGTCGAAACCAGAGGGAGCCATTTTTTAATCACAAGAATCATCCTAAAATTTCTATGCAACGAGGATGACAAAAACGGCTGAATAACACAATCTAAGTTTGTAAGAGTTTACAGTAAGATAACCTAACGAACTGAATGGTCGTTATAACCTTTTAGACGAAAGACAGGATTGTAGTATGCATCAGAATCGAGCCTCATCTCGGTATTGTCCGAGTTAACCATCTTGAAGCGAAAAGTCTTCCCTGCAGAGCGATACTCAAAATAGTTTCCATCAAAGCTAAAATCAGTCGCAATCACTGAGCCAGCTACCGTCACACCTCGCTCATTCAATACGAACTCATCGGTGGCGTAATGTGCAACATTCTGCTCCACCCAAGTGCCGTAAATCATACTCTTAGGTGTTGACGCAGCCTGCATGCGAGCAAAGACATCTTGATACAAGATCACCACAGCTATCGAACCTATCAGAGCTAATAGCATTAAGCTGCGCTCGACAAACTTACGTTTAAAGTTGGCGTTTTTCTGCTTATCAGCCTCGCTATACAAGCTCTTGGTGATGTCGTCGATTTTGTTCTTACTTACTGGGGCTTGCATAACTATAACTACTCAATTTGAAGCAACTGACATTTTACACTTATTAAGATTACGGAATAAAGTATTCTTAAAGATACTTTGCTCTTTATTCCAAAAATATTCTTGTTTACATTTGAATAAAAATGTTAGATTTAAGAATAAATAACCATAACGGATTCTCTCTGTGAAATTAAGAAGCACCGCCTTAGTTAAAGGCTTCAGACAATCGACCCCCTACGTTAATGCTCACCGTGGAAAAACCATGGTTATCATGCTGGGAGGCGAAGCGGTGGCCGATCGCAACTTCGGTAATATTATCAATGATATTGCACTACTTCACAGCCTAGGTGTAAAAATTGTTCTGGTTCATGGCGCCCGCCCTCAAATAAACGAACTGCTCGCCAAACAAGATTGCTACACACCGTACCACAAGAATGTCCGTGTTACTGATGAGTATGCATTGGGCGTGGCGATGCAAGCCGCTGGACAACTGCAACTTGCGATCACTGCTCGATTATCGATGAGTTTGAACAACACCCCAATGGCCGGTACTCAGCTCAATGTCATGAGTGGTAACTTCGTCACCGCACAACCTCTCGGGGTTGATGACGGTACTGATTATTGTCATAGCGGCAGAATCCGTCGCATTGATATCGAAGGGATCAACCGTACTCTAGACCAAGGCTCGATTGTTCTGCTCGGTCCCATTGCCAGCTCCGTAACTGGCGAGAGCTTTAACCTTCTTTCCGAAGAGGTCGCTACTCAAGTCGCGATTCGTCTCAAAGCAGATAAATTGATCGGGTTCTGTTCTGAACAAGGGGTTATCGACACCGATGGCAATGTACTCGCAGAGCTGTTCCCAAAAGACGCCAAGCAGATACTCGATCGTCTCACAGAATCGCAAGACCCAACTCTAGATATGGGCAGCGGTACACAACGATTCTTGAAGGGTGCGATTGCTGCGTGTCGCGCAGGTGTACCACGTTGTCACCTAATCAGCTACAAACTCGATGGTGCACTGATCCAAGAGCTGTTCTCGTTTGATGGTATCGGTACTCAAGTGGTTATGGCGAGTGCTGAGCAAGTAAGACAAGCTCAGATCGATGATATCGGCGGTATCTTCGACCTGATTCGCCCTCTTGAAGAACAAGGTATTTTAGTTCGTCGCTCTCGTGAACAACTCGAACAAGAGATTCACCGCTTTACCATCATCGAGAAAGATGGACTGATCATCGGTTGTGCTGCACTTTACAGTTACCCTGAAGATCATATGGCAGAAATGGCGTGCGTTGCTATTCACCCAGATTACCGAGATGGCAACCGAGGACAACTGCTGCTCAACTACATGAGACATCAATCTAAATCCCAAGATATTGACCAGATTTTCGTGCTGACGACCCATAGTCTCCACTGGTTCAGAGAACAAGGCTTTTATGAAATTGGTGTCGATGAGCTACCAATGGAGAAACAGGGGCTCTACAACTACCAGCGCAAATCAAAAATACTGGCGTTGAATGTATAAACAGGATGTTTTGTTCAGAGTTTAGGCACCAAAAATTTAAATTTAGTGCCTTTTCTCACTTTCGATAGAAATTGATTGCAAATGTAATCGATTACTATATGAGATTTATAAACTATGCACTTTTATTCACACTGATAATTGTATAGAATTTGGCCGATTTACATTCTCAGTAAACATTGATTGGAATCGTCTATGCCTCGGCATAGGGACTTGCACGGATTGCTATAACTTTAACATCGCAGGCTTAAACTTTGGCTATGCCCGTTAATAACAAAAAGCAAAAAGAGCATATTGATATGAGAACCATTATTTGTAATTCGCTACAGAGCTTTTGGGATATGGCTGACAACCAATTTCTTGAAGGGTTAGATGTCCACTGTGTTTTTCCAGTGACTGACAACTTGAAGGAGTTTATCTTGAACTGCCAAGCAAAATACAAGATAAACCATATCTCTTTTACGAGAGCATTTCTGAGTAAAGACAGCTAGGTCTAAACTCAAAAGAAGCAACCACGGACGGCTGCTTCCCATCTAAAAATTACCTTCCGCTAGATTTCACTGCGCCCCAAACGCACCGCTAATCCGCTCACACGCTGAGTTTTCACCTTAATACTTCGCTTAAACACCGAGCTATCACTAAACATCATCAAACGAGACTTTGCACGTGTTACTCCCGTATAGATAAGCTCTCGCGTCAAAATCGGGCTGAACTCCGGTGGCAGTATCATCAAGGTTAAATCAAATTCACTACCCTGAGATTTATGGATTGTCATCGCATAGGCGGTTTCATGCTCAGGAACTCGGCTAGGAAGTACCGCTTTGACACTTCCATCAGGCAACTCAAAATAAACCTTAAGCCTTGGCGATGAACCATCTTCGGTAGCGGTAGAGTCCAGCATACAGAGGCCAATATCGCCATTATACAAGCCAAGGCCATGGTCATTACGTGTTACCATCACAGGGCGACCGTGATACCAAAGCTCTTCATTGTGCGGTTGAACTAAACGCCTCGCGGCTAATGCTCGTTCAATGCGTTGATTTAACCCTGAAACACCAAAATCACCATCTCGTACGGCACAAAGAAGTCGACACTGACTGAAAAGATCGATCGCTTGTTTGGCGCGCTCCTCTTGCTTCTCACCTTCAGCTAACGGTTGGTGAATACAATTTAAATAGTTGCCGTATTCGTTAACCAACGTGCGAAGCATCAGGTTGTAGCTGTCACTAGAAAGCGAGTGATGCTCAATATCGGCAAAGCCTTTATTCAATACCACATCGACTTGGGCGGCCGAACCTGCATTAATTGCCTTGGCAAGTTGACCAATACCAGAGCGAGCATCAAAACGATAACTCTTTTGCAGCATACACAAACTATCAGCGACAGCCGGAGCACTAACTACATTATGCGACTTGGATTGTCTGCCAGATAAAGAACTAAAGCCCGTTAGCTCAGCTATCAAATTTCCTTGAGAAGCACTGTAACCATGAGCATTGAAAGCGCAAATATCGCCCAACACCGCACCAGCTTCAACCGAGGCTAGTTGGTCTTTATCTCCCAGAAGAATCAAGCGCGCATGTGGAGGAAGCGCATCCACCAGCTTATACATCATAGAGAGGTCGACCATCGAAGCTTCATCGACGACCAAAATATCCAAATGCAGTGGATTTCGACGGTGATGTCTAAACTCGGCACGATTCGGAATGGCACCAAGCAAGCGGTGCAAAGTACTCGACTCTGTTGGAATGTTCTGTTTGACGATAGGTTCAACAGGTAGCTGATCAATCGCCTTACCGATAGACTCAGTCAAACGCGCTGCCGCTTTACCTGTCGGCGCAACCAATTTAATGGTAGGTGTTTTGCCCAAGTTCAATGACTGCTCGACCATCGCAGATAACAGTTTTGCCACAGTGGTGGTTTTACCTGTACCAGGGCCACCTGATATCACAGCAAAGCGTCGACTTAGAGCTACCGCTGCTGCAACTTTTTGCCAGTTGAGGCATACCGACAAAGGCACTAACTCATCCAGTGCACTAAGGTCAGAAACCTGACGAGCATCCGTTACAACCCTGTCGATCTCGCTCCAATTGAGCTCAGATTCTGAGACGACATCTAAGTGATCGCAAACCAACTGTTGGCGCAGCACTTGTGAGCTTTGACCATTCGAATCAGCTTTGGCCAAGGCATTAAAAAGAAAGTGGTAGCTACGAGCAAATAGCTGATTAAGTGTTTGTGTCAGTGCTCGCTTCTGCTCCAGATTAAACTCCACTGGATGACTCAAGCGATTTAAGGCGTCAGCCAATACCACCTCATAATTCCAATAGCGCTGGAGATAGACACGCTGCCCGTCAAACATGAGTGGCTTAACACATTTAGCACTGGTGCCAACCAGACTTGAGTTACTCAAAATAGCAGACCAATCAATATTCAATAGTCGTTGATTAAGCTGCAGTGCTGCTTCGCCATAAAGGCCAAGTAACTGCGCTAAATCAGCGGGTATATTTGACTGATAGTGATCACTCACTGTCAGCTGCATACATATATGGCCTTTACCTAACTCATGACTCACCACACCTGCAAGAAAGCCAAGCTGCTGTGCGGTACCGGCCTCTTGCGAGTAGCCACTCGCTTGCTGAGCAATAAAGCGAGCAAATTGATAATCGAGCTGGCGAATGGTGCCTTTGTCTGCCAATAGCTGCAGCACATCCATCAATGGCGCTTGGTGTAAATCAATGGGTGTCATTATATAAGCTCCATCTGTCCAGCTTGGTCATCATTCGATTGAGTTGTTTGGCGATCGACGACCTTGCCGTCAATCAATTGATCCATTTCATTGAGCATGGCTTCACTTGGTTTAGCGGAAAATATTCCTTGCTGAGATTGTCCATCCATACCACGTAAAAACAGATAATAAACACCGCCAAAATGCTTTTGGTAGCTGTAATTAGCAATTCGACTGCGTAGGAAGCGGTGCAGAGCTAAGGCGTAAATTTGATACTGCAAATCATATCGGTGATCGGCCATAGCACTCTTAAGGGCGTCGCCATGATAAACCGCCACATCATCCCCTAAGTGATTTGATTTCCAGTCAAGCACGTAGCATTTGCCTTCATGTTCAAACACCAAATCAATAAAGCCCTTCAACATGCCTTGCACAGTGTGAAAACCGAGGTCGCCAGCTTTCGCCGAAAGAGGATCATGATACTGAATAACACGGTTGAGTTCTGAGGATGCTAACACCTCAATGGGCAATAAAAACTCCATCTCAACAAGTCGCTGAGAAGCATTTTTCTCGCTTAACTTAAGCTTTTTACCATCTAAAGCGGTGTTGAGCACGGTATCAACCAATTGTTGAAGAACCGGTAACCACTCAAGCTCATACTGTTCAAGTTCCAGTAAGTGAGTGATCACTTGAGTATTGTGCTCGCTGGTCGCAGGCTCGGTAAACTCGACTTCTTCAAACAGGGTATGCAAAAACGTACCCGGTCTTGCTCCTCGAGGGAAAGTAAAGATAGAACGCTCTGGCTCAATCAGCTCGTCTTCATCCTGCTCATCGGCAGAATCAATATCAAAGCCCGATACCTCCATCGTCGCATCATGAGTTGCGCCATGACTGCCTTGCTTGACTAACCCAGAGTAACTAGTGATACGCCACGCACGGTCAATCGACGCCTTCAACTCTTGAGCTTGGAGATCAGGTTGTGGTTCTGATTTAGCTACAAAAGGCTGCTCATGCTGCGTAGGCGTCTCGCTTAATGTAATGCTTTGATTGCCACTCTCTAAACTCGCCAACGCTTGCTGTAGTTCAGCAATGCTGCACTCTTTCCCATTTTGAACCAGATAGCCCATCGCGCTCAAATGCACACCCGTCGGCTCTTTGGTTGAGCGCCCCTTGCGCAGTGGTGCCATACCAATAAAGCAGCCGTAAACAGCACGGGTTAGCGCTACATAGATCAAACGTAAGTCTTCCGCTAAGCGTTCTTTATCGGCTTGCGCTAACGCGCCATCACTGGCTGTGATATCAAGCACAGTGGTGTCTGTAGCGTGGTCGTAATATTTACCTTCGCTCGCTTCACGGTAGCTTGCTACAAACGGTAAGAACACTAAGTCATATTCCAAGCCTTTGGATTTATGGATAGTAACGATTTGCACCAAGTTTCTTTCTGACTCTAGACGTTGAATGTCATCTTCACTACCACCCAAACCATTCTGCGCATCGATGATCGCTTCCGCGAGCCAGCGCAACAGTCCATAGTCACTGTCTAGCTCTTGTCTCGCTTGTTGGAGCAATTCGCCGATGTGCATTAAATCCGTCAGTACACGCTCCCCATTCTCTTCTTCCAACAATCGCTCAGCTAGGTGGCGCTTACTCATCACCGCGCGTAACATCGGTAGCACACCGCGCTGTAGCCACAGCTTTCGGTACTCACGAAATTCATTAACCGCATTTTCCCAAACAACCTCATCATTGTTCAGTTGGTCTAGCGATGCCGCATCAAGGGCAAACAACTCAGAAGCCAGGCAAGCACGAAGAGCTCGGTCATTTTCAGGAGTTAGTACCGCTTGCAACAAACGTTGAAGGTCTTGAGCAACAAGACTGACAAAAACACTGTCTCGGTTAGAGAGGTAAACACTGGCGATGCCTTGCTCTGCAAGAGCCGTCTTAATCAAACGCCCTTCACTACCGGTTCGCACCAATACAGCTATATCACCCGCTTGAATCGATTTTTGGCTTTTGCCGTTATCAAGAAACGCTTGCTGTTCTTGAGAAGCAGTCAATATTGTTTGAATTTGACTCGCCGTCGCTTCTGCCATCGCTGCGTGATACTCCCCTTTAGGCAAAGGCTTGTCTTCCGCCTCTTGCAGCCAAAATGTCACCGCAGGTTGAACCTCATCACCAAGTGTCCATTGACGCAAATCTGCACTTGGACTCGAAGCGACAGGGAGAAACGGAATATCTTCGTCATAGATAAACGGACTATCAGAGTTGCTAAACACCTGATTTACCGCACTCACCATGTCTGCACTTGAACGCCAGTTAGTGCCAAGAGTGTAGTGGGCACTCACTTGGTTACGCGCTTTGATATAAGTAAAAATATCTGCACCACGGAAGCCGTAAATCGCCTGCTTTGGGTCACCGATCATAAACAAACCACATTGTGGGCTATCCAGATAAATACGGCTGAAGATGCTGTATTGCAGAGGGTCGGTATCTTGGAATTCATCGATCATCGCGACCGGATAAAGAGCACGAATTCGTTCGACTAACAATGATTGCTCATCGACATCAATCGATGCTGAGAGTTGGGTAAGCAGATCGTCAAACGAGAGCCACTGCTTCTGCTCTTTGGCAGCGGCAAGCATGGTTCGACAATGAGTAATTGCATGCGCCAGTAACGGCGCTTTCATATCTGCTGGCTGTGCTAAGAAGGTCTCAATCGCCTCAAAAACCTCATGACAAGGAGCGGTGCCTTTCGGAGTTTTTTCATTCAGCGTCGATTGAGCAAACTTCTCGAGTTTATCTGGGTAATGATAATCGTGTGTCTCACTTTGCGCCCAAGTCGTTACCGCCTCTAACCAAGTCGGCAGTGACTTTTTGGTGTAGCTGCGTTTGTTAACATCTGAGCCCGAGATAATGGGCAGAAAGTCCTCTTGCGATGCCAGCCATTGTGCTTTGAGCGCTCTGATTTTGTCGAGATTGCTGTTGTGAAGAGACTGCAGATCACCAGACATCGCCTCTACCGTTAGCTTTAACGGCGCGCCAGTCAGGTAGCGATTCACATCCGCTAACAGAGCAGAAGGAGAACCCCAGATATTACGCACTTCGCCAGCCAACTGCAGCGGTAATGGGTAGAACTGTTTACGCCAGTAATCCGCCACCACTTGTGCTTTTAGATGACTTTCGTCGGTCACAAATTCATTGTCAAAGCGACTGCCCGACTCAAAAGCATTTTGCGTTAGCATGCGTTGGCAGAAGCCGTGAATGGTGTATACCGCCGCTTCGTCCATCTGCCTTTCAGCATTAAGAAGGATTTTGGCAGCCCCCGCATGATCGTCAATGTCTTCAAGTAGAGGAGCAATCACAGGATCGCCACTCTGACCACGCGAGAAAGCAATGCGCGCATCGTGAATACGAGCTCGAATACGATCTCTAAGTTCCGCGGTTGCCGCTTCAGTAAAGGTCACCACCAAAATCTGATCGACCGTTAGTGGTTGCTGGTGTCGACTCGGCTCTTCACCGTTTACGCCAACCTTTGATGTACCGTGACCAAGCAAAAGTCGCAGATACAAGCCAGCTATCGTGAAGGTTTTCCCCGTACCCGCAGAGGCTTCAATCAATCGCGCCCCATGCAGAGGAAACGTCATGGTATTAAGCGCTTGTGGCGTGATAGCGAGATCACGATTTGTGGTAGTCATACCGAGCTGCCTTCTTCTTAATTATTCTGTTACAAATGTGACCTAGTATCAAAAACGTCATTCAAATCTGGTCTAGTACCAATATCTTATTAGGGAGTGCGATCTCTCTCACGGATCAATTTGGTGCACGTCGTTACTATGCGCCCACGAGTTCAGGCAAGCGATTACTTTTTCGCCACCAAAGAACCAAAAGAATAATGGTCCCTCTGACCTGTGGCCGTACAGCGAACGCCCTACACTAATAATGATTTACTGGCGGCCACTTTAATTCCTGTGCTTTTCATTCCCTGACTTATCAGTACTTCTCTTATCCAGTCTATACTCATTCTAAAATTGCAATAAGCTTCCCATATACATCGGCCTAATTGGCATGGGTTGAGCGATCTTGACGATCGTCCTAAGTTACTCCTGATCATTGGGATCAATCGCTGCAAGACGAGCTGCTTGCATCACTAACGTAGAGTACAGCCTTGCTTCCGCCGCCAATGTGTCATCCCACTTTGGCCAAATACGTGAGATGTAGCTATCGCGTCCTTCACCGGTAAACGCGTAACTATCATTAAAGGTATCCGCCATCTTCTTCAGAGACTTCTCTTCATCATCAACCCATTTGCCTCGACTGAATCCTGCCTCAACTCCTGCTAAGGCCGTTTTAGGAAAATATGGAAGCGGTTGAGTCATACCTTGATAGAACAGGCGAACGAGCTCGCCTAAAGTCTGCTTTGCCGTTTGAACATCACTCAGAGGGCTAAGCGTAAGATGCACCACGCCCTCTTTTTTGTCGTAGCCGATAATATGCGTTGTTTGCGGGTTGCCCATCACATTGCAACACAGGTGATCAATCCAAGCAGCCAGATAGTCTTGCGCGCGAATTTTACCACTGCGATAACGCACAAGGCCCGATTGATAATTGTGCGTTAGCCAACCTATCAACTTGACCGGCTTTCCTTCGCCGAGGCTGTCTATCGTAATATTGACCTCTAAATCTTCTTTAGGCGCACCTGTAACGAATTGGATCTCTTTGGCTAGCTCCTCGGCTTGCACACGATTGGTCTCAAACTCTATGTCACCAAATGCTCCAACTGGCAAACGACCTTGAGCTTTCTGCTTAGCGACAAAGTGACGGATGGCTTCATCCGGCGATTGAGGGTTATCAATCAATACTTGTAAGAGTGCATCTTTGAGTTGATAGCTCTCTAGGCCGTTCAACACAAACGGTTCATCGTCTTCCATCACTGGTAACGGCGGCTCAAACACCACCTTTAAACGGCGATTAAAGAAGTATTGAACAGGTAGACGCCAAAAACGCTGTAACTCAACCAGATCAAGCTCAAGTGGGTAAGTTGCTCCGGCAAGGTAATCTTCTAACGCACGGTTGAATTCACCACTGCGCTCACCAGCTCGATTTGCCGCAGGCAGCCACTCTTTAGCATAGCTAAGCTGCGTATTGTCTTGACCCGGCATGAAAGCACTCGGACTGAATGGCGTCATGGTGTGTTCAAACATCTGAGCTCGGCTTAGCTTACGCCCGGATTCATCGCTTCCCAGAGCCTCGTCACCCTGTAGACAGTAGTTCTGCTCGCAGTATTCGATCAGCTCAGACACCAACACTGACGGGACGCGCTCTGTGTTATCTTGAATAGAGCGACCAACATAACTGATGTACAGGCTCTCTTGCGCCGATAACATCGCTTCTAAGAACAGGTAACGGTCATCATCACGACGAGAACGATCACCCGGACGAGTGCGACCATTCATTAAGTCAAAGCCTTCTGGTGGCATAGAACGCGGATAAACACCATCATTCATTCCCAGCAGACATACCGTTTTGAAAGGAATCGAACGCATCGGCATCAGAGTACAGAAGTTCACTTGTCCTGCTAAAAAGCGTTGGCTGATGCGTGCCCCAGAGAGTTTATTGTTCAGGTACTGATAAACGATGCTTGGTGATAAATCTTGCTCAAACAGAGCATCGTCAAGCTGTTCGTTAAGTTGCCCAAGGGCATCACGAATCGACTTTAATACCACTTCGCCCTCAAGCTCGACGCTGAAGAAGTCATCGATCAAGTTAAGCAGAGTCTCACGCCAACGTTCAATCGGTTGTGACTGATTGAGGCGCTGTCGATAATGGGTAATGCGATCAATAAAGTGCGCGAGCTTACCCGCAAGCTCTGCGCTCATGCCTTGCACTTCATCGTATGCAGCAATCGATGAGTCAGCGGTTTCAAATAATCCTGCAGATTCAGACATCGCATAGCCAAGCAGCATCCGCTGAACACCGAACAGCCAAGTGTTTTGTTGAGTCTCGGGTAGGTCAAATTCTGTTGCGGTACTGCCATCAACACCCCAGCGAATACCCGCCTCTTCAACCCACTGTTTAGCTTGTTCGAATTGGTATTCATCGATATCAAAGCGCGCCATCATCGCCGGGATTTCAAGTAACTCAAGCAGCTCTGAAGCAAGACAACGACTCTTAGGCAGCGCCACCAGCTGCATGAATGCGGTTAAGATTGGGCTTTCTTGATCGGCCGTTCTATCCGAGATGGAGTAAGGGATGTAACGCTCACCCGGAGCATTACCAAACACCGCTTGAATCGCAGGGCTGTAGGCATTGATGTCCGCTACCATTACGATAATGTCGCGTGGTTTCAGGCTTGGATCGGCATCGAACATCGCCAGCAACTGGTCGTGCAGCACTTCCACTTCACGCATTGGGCTATGACAAGCGTGAACCGTTAACGAGCGGTCACCAAGTACAACACTCTGCTTGTGTTCACTCGAATCGACGATGTGATCATCTTGATGCTCTTCTAGCTCCAAAATATCGGCTTGAAGCTGATGCAGCAGGCTATCGCGCTCAACATCAATGAAAAATTCATGCTCTTCACACTCAGACTGGGACAATAAAAACAGATTGTCACGACCAAGTTTACCCATCGATGCCAGTAAACTATTGCCCACGGCTTGGCTAGTGTGCAGTTCATCTTCTACATTAGCTTCCAAGCCATCTTTAAGAGGTGAAACCTCTCCTTCTAGCTGAGGCGAGCCCTCGACCAAAGCAAACTGCTTACGACGCTGCGCTTCCACTCTTGCCAGATACTTTCTGTCTCGAATATCGCCCCAATAGTGCTGACATGGGTTCGTGAACATTAAATGGACATCAATGTGTTCACCCATTGCTTTGAGGGCATCCATATAGCGCGGTGGTAGTGATGAGATACCAAACACAAACAATCGCTTAGGAAGATGGGAAAGCTGATCTTTCTGCTGTGCGAGCGCTTCAATAAAGTCATGGTACAAGTTACCACGGTGATACTTTGATTGGCCTTGGGATAGTGTTTGCTCGTACAGAGCTTTCCACAATATCGGCTGCCACGGATGTTCTTGCTGACCATCTGCGTCTTGCAACTCAGCCACAGGCTCACCCGCTTCCCAAGCCGCCATCCACTCAGGTCGGTACACCAAATAACCATCAAAAATATCGGCAATTTTCTCAGCCAATTGGTACAGCTTGGAGCTATCGGTGTCGTTTTCCAAATAACGCTGCAGTGGCAAGAAATCAGGATGGTCGAGCTTAGCGGGCAGAATGCTCATCAGCTTCCAAGTCATCGCCTCTTTGTTAAAGGCACTGCGCTTGGGAACATCAGGAAGAACTTGGGTAAACATCTCCCAGATGAAGGTTGCTGGCAGAGGAAAATCTATGTTTGCCGCAACACCAAACTCTTTCGCCAGCTCCATTTTAAGCCACTGAGACATACCCGGGCTTTGTACTAAGATCTGCTCTTTGTCGAATGGATTAGCCAGAGGATCACTTTTGATTAAGTGAACGAGAAGAATTTTTAAAGTATCAACTTTATTGGAATGGTAAACAGTAAACAAAGTGCACTCACACTAATCTTGCCACAATATACTGCCAGATTAGCATAAGTGCTGAGTTTGGATGAGCAATATAAGCTTATGAAATACCAAAAGCTTAAGGTCTGTTTATCTTTTGAACGACCACCCGTTATAAACGACCTTTTGCAACGCTCATTAAACGGTGTGGTTTGTAATTCATGTAGTAACGTGCGGCTACATAACCTACGACGAGCGTCGCGACCATTAGCTCTAAGTAAGCCAAATTGAACACTTGGTTGATGTACTCACCTTCAACACCTACATCCTGCATCCAAGCCGCTACCTTAAACAAGGCTGTCGCACCAATGACCATAGGGAAAGTGAACGCCGCATAGCCTGGGCTGAATGGTAAACGAAGCAATTTAAAAAACGCTACATAGATGATGAATGTCATTAAAATTGCAATTCCGAATAGCAGACCAATCACTACTGGTGATGGGTTTGCAGATACGGTGAGATAACCAGCCAAAGACAGACTTGCCGGCGCAGCTAGGATAGCGATTGTTGGTTTCGCCGCGTCTGGGATCTCGTGACGGAACATCAAACGATACACCATCATTGGTAGCATCACTGCGTAAACACCGAGACCGAAGAACAATACTGCATTCGCCACTGGCTCAAGTACAGGGTTACCCGAGAAAGAAACATCCGCAACCACAATGCCAATAGGTGGAACAAACCAGCTTGGTACCATATGGTGGATCTCAAACTCTTTAGCGCGGTGGTACAAGAAGCTCACCAAGAAAATCACATGCAACCCTACAGAGAGAATCCACACCAGTTCTCTTAAAAACACAGAGATCGGATCTAATGATGCCGATACCACCATACAACCCATCGCAAAAGTCGGGACAACACTGCCTACAACAGGGTGCGCAAGATCTTCACGCAGCAAATGACCGTGAATTAAAAATTTCACTGCCAATATTGCTAGAAGTACACCCGCAATCCCAGCGCTCACCCACTGCACTAACCCAGGAGTTTGCAATAAGCCTTGAGATACGAGTACCCCATCCCAACACCAACCAAGGCTGGCAATAGCAAGAGCCAGTCCCGCCATAGGAGTCGGTGCGCCGGTTAATCTGTATTTTAGTCGTTGAATCATGTCAGCCTCTCTTCATCCCATTCACTTATCTGTGAACTCATCAGCTTGTTGAGGCCATAATACGCTTGCGGTTTGTTAAGTTATATCCAATTATATATAACACTTGTTCAGGTTTTCTAAACATAAAACCACTCAATCACAGGCTGATAAAATTTCGATGGCTAATATATCAATTAAACAGCTCAAAGTATTTGTCACCATCACCCAACATTCGACGATGACTGCCGCTGCCGAGGCACTCTTTTTATCAAAGGCGGCTGTCAGTATGGCTTTAGGTGAAATGGAGAAGCAGCTTGGGCACTCTCTGTTTGATCGCGTTAACAACCGACTGATCATCAATCAAGAGGGACAAAAATTGCTGCCTCTTGCTGATGAGATACTACATCGAGCGGCCAGCATTGATGAATTATTCAGTGACGACCAACCCTTAAGTGGTTTATTAAAGGTTGGCGCCAGTGACACCATAGGCAATCAAGTTGCGCCGTTTATCCTCTCTGGGTTTCGTCAGCAAACCCAGCATCAAGAGCAGAGTCTGTTTATCTCGAACAGTGCTCTGATTTGCCAAAAGCTGGTCGATTACGAACTCGATATCGCGCTGATTGAGGGTAAAACTTTGCATCCCGAACTGCTCACGAGCCAATTTAGTAGCGACGAAATGTGCATTGTTGCTAGCCCCGATCACCCGTTGGCAGACTTAGATACCGTGCCACTGCGCGAGCTTGAGAGCAGTCACTGGATACTCCGTGAATCTGGCTCTGGTACTCGAGAGTTCTTTTTACGTACAGTGGCACCGCGTCTTGAGCACTGGTATGAATCATTCGAACTCAATACCACAGAAGCAATCATCAACTCGGTATCAGCTGGACTAGGCTTGGCTTGTCTCTCCAAGCTCGCAGCAGAGCCCGCTATCAAAGATGGTCGAGTTAAAACGCTGAATGTACCACTGGATATGAAGCGTCGATTTTGGATGCTAGTCCACAAAGACAAATATCAGAGTCCACTTCTCAAATCCTTCATGAGTTATTGTGAAGAGTGGGCGACACATCAAGATTGATACTTCTATCAAGGTTGGCAACTGGACTTTTAGTCACTAAAACTGTATAAAAAGCCAGTAAAATTTATCAAACTTAGAGGATTAACCATGGCTGTTATCGTCAAGTACGTGGTGGAACGCAACGGAGAAGAGAAAATGACTTTTACCTCTAAAGCCGAAGCTGACGCATACGACAAAATGCTGGATATGGCTGATGAGCTTTTTGAACTGTTAGGCAAAAGCGAATTAGTAGAAGACGAAGGCAAGCAAGAAGAGCTTGCAATGTACCTTGCGAAGAACAAAGAAGAAGTTCTTTACGCACTTGGTGCTAAGCGTAAACCAGCACCTAAGAAAGCTAAAAAGCTTGAAGCGGTTGAAGACGCGGAAGAAGACGCAGCATAACTCGCTGATACCTCTGCTAAAAACGTCAATGACAACTCTGAACAGAGTATGCAGTTGGCGTTTTTTTATACCTATCGAAATATAATGAGCCGAGTTTATAGTTAAAATTGCTCTAAACATTCTCTTGCAAGAAAGTGTGATTGAGATCTAATCTATACGCCATCAGGTGATGGGGTTCCACCTAAGCTTTCTAGCTTCAACCGCCCGTTCATATCGAACCGTGCTAATGACTCCTACAGAATCGAAAACAGGTAATCCTGTTGGTAGTATCGTTATACCCACCATTTTACGAGCTTAGTTTGCTCTTTTTCCTTGGTGTCACGATACGCAAGATCTGTAGTGAAATTAGCCACACCTCTTCCAACATGTCCTGTTTTCTCAACGTTCGAGGTCTTCATCGACTTTATAAGTGAGAAAACACTATGCAATATTCCTCTGAAATCCAAAACATGTGCCCGATTCAACGCGGCGACCTTCATGCATCTGCACCCATTCCAGTTGAAGGTGCAATGGTAAGCCCGAAAGACGTAATTGCTATCTCTGGTTTGAGCCATGGCGTGGGTGCTTGTGCTCCACAACAAGGCGCGGCAAAACTGACTCTTAACGTCAAAAACGGCATCATCGAAGAAGCACTCATCGAAACGATTGGTTGTTCAGGCATGACTCAATCTGCCGCGATGGCCGCTGAAATTCTCACAGGAAAAACCATCCTTGAAGCACTCAATACTGACTTAGTATGTGATGCAATCAACGTCGCGATGCGCGAAATCTTTCTTCAGTTTGTCTATGGTCGAACTCAATCGGCATTCTCTGAGGGAGGTCTAGAAATCGGCGCTGCATTGGAAGATTTAGGACAAACACAACGCAGCCAAGTCGGCACTAGCTACTCTACCTCGGCCAAAGGTGTGCGATACATGGAGCTCGCAGAAGGCTACGTGACTCAGCTTGCGTTGGATGAACACAGCGAAGTGATCGGTTATCAATACCTCAACCTTGGCAAAATGATGAAAGCCATGAATCAAGGTACACCAGCTGCTGAGGCCGCTGAGCTGGCTACTGGCACCTACGGCCGCTTCGATGAAGCCGTAAAAACCATCAATCCACGTCAACACTAATCGCCAAAGAGGAACCTGACTATGAACACACTAAATAATCCATCAGTAACTCGCGTATTGGCTGAAATGAATCTAGAGTCTCTCGACCAAGCTTATCAATACTGTTTGGAGCATGATGTTGACCCGAAAGCTCTCGTTATGGACACCCAGCCTATCGCTTTCGATAGCGCAACCGAAGCCTACACGCTAGGCACAGCCTTAGCGCTGTATCGTCACGCTGAGACCGCAGAACAAGCAGCAAACATTATTGGTGAAGCGCTCCAAGCCTATACCAAGGCAGGCAGTGTCGCAGAGCAGCGCCAAGTTGGTATTGGCCACGGTGCACTAGCGGCGCGTTTGCTGAATGAAGAGAGTGGCTGTTTCGCCTTTTTGGCTGGTCATGAATCTTTTGCCGCTGCAGAAGGTGCAATTAAAATCGCACTCAACGTCAATAAGTCTCGCACTAAACCACTCAAGGTGATCCTAAATGGTTTGGGCAAAGACGCTGCTTATCTTATCTCTCGTATCAATGGCTTTACCTACGTGCGCACTCAGTTTGACTACCAGACCGGAGAGCTAATTGAAACCGAGCGCCGCCGTTTCTCACACGGCCCTCGCGGAGAGATCCTATGTTACGGTGCCGATGATGTTCGTGAAGGGGTTGCTATCATGCATCGTGAGCAAGTGGATGTCAGTATTACGGGTAACTCAACCAACCCAACGCGCTTCCAACACCCAGTTGCAGGAATCTATAAAGCTGAGCGTACTCGCCAAGGTTTACCTTACTTCTCAGTCGCTTCAGGTGGTGGTACAGGTCGAACTTTACACCCAGATAACGTGGCAGCAGGCCCTGCATCTTATGGCATGACAGACACCATGGGCAGAATGCACGCAGACGCTCAGTTTGCTGGTAGCTCTTCTGTTCCTGCCCATGTGGCTATGATGGGTTTCATTGGCATGGGTAACAACCCTATGGTAGGGGCAACGGTGGCGCTAGCCGTAGCAGTAAGCCAAGCTGCTTAACCTCTGCAACGAATTAAAAAAACAACAATAACGTGAAACAGATAGCCAGCTAACATGCTGGCTATTTTTTGTTCTCAACATGGTCTACTATCTATTTTCAGATGAGTAACACAGGTTAACTCCATCTTTATTAAGGGAATAATATGAAAGAGCTAATCATCCACACCATCACTGTCTTCATGGGCTTCTTTGCCATCATGAACCCAATTGCAAATACTCCAATATTCTTGGGGCTCACCGGAGACAATGATCGTGAGACAGTAAAATCCATCGCATTTCGCTCCGTTTTCATCGCCTTTATCATCGTCAGTACCTTTGCGATTTCTGGCAAGCTAATCTTCGATCTTTTTGGTATCACGCTGTACGCACTGAGAATCACTGGTGGGATATTGGTATTTTTAATTGGCTTTCACATGTTGCAGGGCGATTCCACACACAGCAAAGCTAAAGAAAAAGTTCACTCTGACGCTCAACAAGATGCCGCGCTCAGTATCGCTGTTTCTCCACTAGCTATGCCGATCCTTGCAGGACCCGGTACGATAGCGACCGCAATGAACTTCGCCAGCACAGAAGGGATTTATGAAACCATCATAACCATCGTTGCTTTCGGCCTACTCTGTACACTCACCTATATTCTGTTTGTGTTTGGCGAACGCTTTGTTAAAGCCGTTGGTCCGAGTGCACTGAATGTGATTACCCGAATGATGGGTCTGATCCTGGCGGTTATTGGTATGCAAATGCTAATTGAAGGCATCGAACAAGCCTATAAAGCGCTGTTTATTTAGTAACTAAATCCAATAAGCCTCATACAAAAATAGCCAGCAACTCGCTGGCTATTGTTTTACTACCTAGTTGAAAACTAGCTCGCAGGGCAACCTTTCACTTCTAGTCCGTTACTCATATAGATTAATTTACCCGCCTCTGGGGCGTAATCGGCCGCTTTCACTTGTGGATTATTGACGAAGAATTCTCGCAACACAGATGCGTCGGTCATCTGCGTCGATTCCACATCAATCACAGGATAGTCATCACCACCAGCGGCACTGAAACTAATCACGGAGAACGTATAAGTGTCAGCTAGGTCGAAGCCTTTACCGTTAATATCTCGTATGGTCACATCATTCAAATCACAGTCGACGGTCAAGCTAATGTTGTCGAGTTGAGCATATGCACCTGAACCTGCAGTCTTCGTCGCAACCACATCTAAATACGCTTTCACCTCAGCCCCTGTCATCGTTGCTTTGGTCACGAAGTTTCCGAAAGGTTGCACCGTCAGTACATCACGATAAGCAATATCACCGGCTTGAATTGAATCACGCACACCACCAGAGTTCATCACCCCAAAGTCAGCATTAACTAATTCATAAGTACGATAGGCTTCTCCTAATAAGTGACCGAGGTTGGTTTGCTCAGATCGAACTATATTGCGATCACCTTCTAGTTTTGCATCTGTCTCTGAGATGACGACATCGAGAAGGTCTTGCCCTTGCTGTTGATATGGATAGAGAATAGCTTTTACGGTTGCATCAGGCTTTATCTCAGTTTGAATAAACTGATACTCACCATTTTCATCCTTTTCTTTTAAGTTCACCGGAACAAGGTCGTATTTCGCTAAATGCAATTTACCATCATAGAACTCAAAGTCCGCTCTACCTACATACTTACCCCATTCGTGAGCTTGCATGATGTAGGTACCATTTTGCTGATCAGGTTTACAATCATCTCCAGGGTTAAAATCAGCGTATTCATTACCTTCCATACAAACTGGATTTTGAGAATGCCCACCGATGATGGCGTCCAGTTGGCCTTCCTCTAAAGAACGAGCAAGTAAAACGTCACCAGGCGCTTCACTACCATGCTGACCATCGGCGTAGTGTCCCATATGAGTTGTAGCAAAAATCAGATCGACCGTTTCATTGGCCTCGATTTCTTGTATCGCTTTTTTAATTTCGTCTTGTGGGTCGGCAAAGTGGATCGTCGCCACATTATCAGGGTTAACAAGCTTCGCTGTGTCTTTGGTCGTTAAGCCAATAACCGCAATTTTTAACCCATTAATGGTGAATACTTTATATGGAGCGAAAAGGCGTTCATCTGTAACAGTGTCTCCATCTTTAATATAAATATTCGCTGCTAACATTGGGAAATCAGCCAACTTAGACTGCATCTCAAGTACATCCAAACTGTTGTCGAACTCGTGGTTACCCAATGCCATCGCATCGTAACCAAGTAGGTTCATTCCAACAAAGTCGGGGACAGCATCCTGCATATCAGACTCTGGCACTCCAGTATTAATGTCACCACCGGATAATAGGATCGTCTCCCCACCATTTTGAGTAACTTCAGCACGAATGCTATCAATCAATGTCTTACGAGCAGCCATCCCATACTCACCCTTACTGTTCTCCCAGAAACGACCATGATGATCATTGGTATGTAAAACAGTAAATTTGGTACAAGATTCCGCGGTATCACATGTCACTGTGACATCGTCATTATCCGAGCCACAACCAACCATCGCTACGCCGATAGAAAGCACTAGTAAAGACTTAGTAAACTTCATAGAAAATCCTTTGTTAATCGTTTAAATGTCGTTATGGCAGGCAATATACTTAAATTTCAAAGGGTTTTAGTGACCACAATCTTAATTATACCGCTGAAATTTTGAGTATTTACTCGGACTGTAGACACAAGCGATTAATCAACAGAACACGATTAATTCCAATAATAAACAGGGATTTATAAGAAAATTGTGACTAAGTCTATTGATATACACCACATAGGTAGACGCTCCAAAGGCAGGTTTAAGATAAGAATGGAGCCGTAAACAGGAGTTTGAACAGCTATCTGGATAGTAAGTCCAAGGGGTAATATCCGGATGATGAAAAATATCTCTCAAAAGACAAGCAATATCATTTTACAGACTTTCTCCCCATGCGCCCTTTCATAACGAGGGCGCTCTCTTTATGATGAACGCAATTAAATTAACTTTTGCTACCCAAGCTGCTCACCACACGAACAGTAAATGGAGAGATAGCAAAACCAAGACTCAACACATGGAGATTCAACATGGCTTACTTTTCACTAGCCTTTGGTACGGCAACCAAAAACCGCGACAATAAAATCATTGAAGCGTTCTTCCCTAACCCACTTCTAAACCCAAGCGACGCTCTTGTAGCCGCTGTTGCTGAAGTTGCAGGTTACACTGAAGGCAACCAAGCTATCGAAATCTCTGCTGCACAAAGCGCAGAACTGGCGAAAGCATTCGCAGCCAACGACGATGCAGCAAACGCATCTTTCGCAGAGAAAGCAGCAGCTTCTGAGCAACCACTAGTTCTTGTTGTTCTTGCTACAGACGAGAAACCAGCTTCAGTTGCTGAAGGCTTCCTTAAACTACAACTTATCTCTAATCGCCTAGTTCAGCCACACGGCACGGTACTAGACGGCATCTTCGGTCTACTGCACAACATCGCGTGGACAAATGAAGGCCCAATCGATCTTCCTGAGCTAGCAGATCGCCAAATCGAAGCTCGCCTAGCAGGTCGTGCTCTGTCTGTAGATTGCGTAGACAAGTTCCCGAAAATGGTTGATTACGTAGTACCAGCAGGCGTTCGTATCGCTGATACGTCTCGCGTTCGTCTAGGTGCACACGTAGGTGAAGGCACTACAGTTATGCACGAAGGCTTCATCAACTTCAACGCAGGTACAACTGGCGTGAGCATGGTTGAAGGTCGTATCTCTGCAGGCGTTGTTGTTGGTAACGGTTCTGACATCGGTGGCGGCGCTTCTATCATGGGTACGCTATCTGGTGGCGGTACGGTTGTCGTTTCTATCGGTGAAAACTCACTGCTAGGCGCAAACGCTGGTCTTGGTTTCCCTCTAGGCGACCGTTGTACTGTAGAGTCTGGTCTATACGTAACTGCAGGCTCTAAAGTACGTATGCTTGACTCTTCTGGCCAAGAGGTTGAAGTAGTTAAAGCTCGCGACCTAGCTGGCGTTTCTGACCTACTATTCCGTCGCAACTCAGTGACTGGTCAAATTGAATGTCTTGCTAACAAATCAGCAGTTGAACTAAACAGCGAGCTGCACAACAACAACTAATCTAGATGCTAGAAAATACGAAGCCGCGGGAGTTAACTCCAGCGGCTTTTCTTTTATCTGTAGAAAATAGACGGCGTTACACTTTCTCAGCAGCTAACTGCTCTAGAGCTTGAATCGAGGTTTCAGAGACTAATGCGCCATCAAGGTAGTAACTGACGTTGTCGCCATCACGTACGCCCATCAACACCGCCTTTTCACCATCGTTGTAAGTGATATCCATACGAATGGTGTTCTCATCAATTTGATGCATTTCACCGAACTGAATCTGACGTTGATAAGTAATTGGAGCGACAGGCGCCTCTTTGAGAGAGTCATCCAGGCTGTCGTTCACATCAATCATGGTATCGACTTTACTATCAAAGATATGCGGTGCACCTGTTAGTGGGTTTTTACCTGTCCAAAACTCTAATGAGTTAAACACGATGTAGTCCGCTGCGGTTGTTAACGCATATACAGGTGCCAGTAAGAAGTTGACCCCAGCACGCGCATAACGGTTATCCACGACTTCCACGTTAAACTTCATCAATTTTCCGGTAACGGCGTTACTGCCGACACACCCAGCCAAAGACATAACAACGGCGGCCACTGCAACTGCTTTTGTGATTGTTTTCATAGTTCCCTCTTGTGCCATAGTGATTGGTTCAGACTCGTTATCTCTAGCGACGAACTACTGACATGCCTCAAGGAGAGATACAAGCCTAACAATTTGATTCCACAACTTTTAGCCTAGTGCAGTTTTTTAGAACAGCAAACTGCAAAGAAAAACTTTTTACTCAGCTTGGGAAGATTTACATAAAAAAAGCGCAGGCCTTTCGACCTGCGCTTTAAACTTTTTTCCCGATAAACTTGGCTAATGCCCAATACAAGCCAAGATGCATATTAAACTAAGTCAGATTAACCTAGGTTCTTACGTGCGTTTTGGAACATACGCATCCAAGCACCGTTCTCACCCCAACCTTCAGGAGACCATGAGTTCGCGACTGTGCGGAATACACGCTCTGGGTGCGGCATCATGATAGTTACACGGCCATCTTGAGTCGTTAGACCTGTGATTGCGTTTGGCGAACCGTTCGGGTTGTTCGGGTATTGCTGAGTTGCATTGCCGTGGTTATCTACGTAACGAACTGCAACTGTGCCTGATGCTTCAATAGCAGCTAGGTGGTCAGCATCACGCACTTCTACGCGGCCTTCACCGTGAGACACTGCGATTGGCATACGAGAACCAGCCATGCCGTCGAAGAATACAGAGTCAGACTTCTGAACTTCTACTAGGCTAAAGCGAGCTTCAAAACGCTCAGATTCGTTGCGAACAAAGCGTGGCCACAGGTCTGCACCTGGAATTAGCTCTTTCAGGTTCGATAGCATCTGACAGCCGTTACATACACCTAGAGAGAAGGTATCTTCGCGTTGGAAGAAGCCTTCAAACTGGTTGCGAGCTTGCTCATTGAACAGGATAGACTTAGCCCAACCTTCACCCGCACCTAGTACGTCACCGTAAGAGAAGCCACCACAAGCCACTAGGCCTTGGTACTCTTCTAGAACCGCTTGGCCGGTTAGGATGTCGCTCATGTGAATATCCGTTGCTTCAAAGCCTGCACGGTCAAAGGCTGCTGCCATTTCAACGTGAGAGTTAACACCCTGCTCTCGTAGGATTGCCATCTTAGGCTTAGCACCTTTAGCAATGTAAGGTGCTGCGATGTCTTCATTCACATCGAAGCTAAGCTTAACGTTTAGACCTGGGTCTGAGTTGTCTTTCTTCGCTTCGTGCTCTTGGTCAGCACATGCTGGGTTATCACGTAGACCTTGCATCTTATGCGTTGTCTCTGCCCAGATAGTGCGTAGTTCTGTACGGTTACGCTCAAGAACTACTGTGTCACCAGAAGTAATTACTAGCTCATCAGAAGCTTCAACAGAACCGATAACGTGTGAACATGCTTCAAGGCCATTCGCTGCTAGCGTTGAAAGTACTGAGTCTAGATCATCGTTCTTAACCTGAAGTACCGCGCCTAACTCTTCGTTAAATAGTGCTGCTAGTGCATCTTCACCTAGGTCAGCGATGTCCGCTTTCACACCACAGTGACCCGCAAATGCCATCTCAGCTAGAGTAACGAATAGACCGCCATCACCCTTATCGTGGTAAGCCACTACTTGATCGTTCGCCACTAGAGTTTGAACGCCTTCGTAGAAACCTTTTAGCTGTGCTGCGTTGTCTACGTCTGCTGGCTTATCACCAAGCTGCTTGTAAACCTGTGCTAGAGCTGTTGCACCTAGACGGTTCTGACCGTTACCTAGGTCGATAAGAACAAGTGATGTATCACCTTTGTCAGTTCGAAGCTGAGGGGTGATTGTCTTACGCACATCTTCAACACGAGCAAACGCAGTGATGATTAGAGATAGCGGAGACGTTACTTCTTTCTGCTCGCCATTCTCTTCCCACTTGGTCTTCATCGACATTGAATCTTTACCAACTGGGATAGTTAGGCCAAGTGCTGGACATAGCTCTTCACCTACAGCCTTAACTGCTTCGTAAAGACCTGCATCTTCACCTGGGTGACCTGCCGGAGACATCCAGTTCGCAGACAGTTTAATGTGTTTGATATCACCGATGTTAGTCGCTGCAATGTTCGTGATTGCCTCACCAACTGCTAGACGAGCTGAAGCACCGAAGTCTAGTAGAGCAACTGGCGTACGCTCACCCATAGACATTGCTTCACCGTGATACGTGTCGTAGCTTGCCGCAGTAACAGCACAGTTAGCTACAGGAACCTGCCAAGGGCCAACCATTTGGTCACGCGCTACAAGGCCTGTTACCGTGCGGTCACCGATAGTGATTAGGAATGTTTTCTCTGCAACCGTTGGAAGACGTAGAACGCGATCTGCTGCTTCGTTTAGCTCGATACCATCACGGTTAACCGCAGGGTTGTTCGCTTTAAGCGTCTTCGCATCACGGTGCATCTTAGGCGTTTTACCAAGAAGAACGTCCATTGGCATATCGATTGGCGTGTTGTCGAAGTGTGAATCTTCTAGTTTCAGATCACGCTCTTCTGTTGCAACACCTACTACTGCGTATGGTGCGCGCTCACGCTTACAGATTGCATCGAATACTTCCATATTCTCTGGCGCAACTGCCATTACGTAGCGTTCTTGAGATTCGTTACACCAGATCTCAAGTGGGCTCATGCCTGGTTCATCGTTCGGTACGTCACGCAGTTGGAAGATACCACCACGTTCACCATCGTCTACAAGCTCTGGAAGTGCGTTCGAGATACCGCCCGCACCCACATCGTGGATAAATGCGATAGGGTTAGCATCACCAAGTTGCCAACAACGGTCAATAACTTCCTGACAGCGGCGTTCCATCTCTGGGTTTTCACGCTGTACAGATGCAAAATCTAGGTCTTCTGCTGATTGACCCGATGCCATTGAAGATGCTGCACCGCCACCAAGACCGATGTTCATCGCAGGACCACCAAGCACGATTAGGCTTGCACCTACTGGGATCTCTTTCTTCTGTACGTGCTCGTCACGGATGTTACCCATGCCACCAGCAATCATGATTGGCTTGTGGTAACCACGAACTTCTTCGCCTGCGTGAGAGTTTACTTTCTCTTCGTAAGTACGGAAGTAACCAAGTAGATTTGGACGACCGAATTCGTTGTTGAACGCCGCGCCACCTAGTGGACCCTCTAGCATGATGTCTAGAGCGTTAACGATGCGACCTGGCTTACCGAAGTCTGTTTCCCATGGCTGTTCAAAACCAGGAATGCGTAGGTTAGATGTAGTGAAGCCAACAAGACCTGCTTTTGGCTTACCACCAATACCTGTTGCGCCCTCGTCACGGATTTCACCACCAGAACCAGTTGATGCGCCTGGCCAAGGAGAGATAGCTGTTGGGTGGTTGTGCGTTTCCACCTTCATTAGGATGTGCGCTTTCTCTTGGCTGTAACCGTACTGGCGAGTTTCTGGGTTCGGGAAGAAGCGACCTACATCTGAACCCACCATAACTGCTGCGTTATCTTTATACGCAGACAGTACGTTTTCTGGCGTGGTTTCGAATGTGTTCTTGATCATCTTGAACAGAGACTTCTCTTGCTTAACGCCATCGATAGTCCAGTCTGCGTTGAAGATCTTGTGACGACAGTGCTCTGAGTTCGCCTGTGCAAACATCATTAGCTCGATGTCAGTTGGGTTACGATCTAGCTTGTTTACGAACGCATCGTAAAGGTACTCAATTTCGTCATCAGCAAGTGCAAGACCAAGGGTTACGTTTGCAGTTACTAGTGCTTCTCGACCGCCATTTAGTAGGTCAACGTCAGCCACTGGCGCTGGCTCCGCCACTTGGAAAAGCGCTGCTGCTGAATCAAAGTCTGTAAAGATAACTTCCATCATGCGATCATGCAGGATAGCTTTTAGCTCAACAAGTTGAAGCTCAGAAAGCTCTTCCGATGATTCGATGTAGTAAGCGGTACCGCGCTCAAGACGTGCAATCTTATCTAGACCACAGTTGTTTGCGATATCCGTTGATTTTGAAGACCAAGGCGAAATAGTGCCCGGGCGAGGAGTTGCTAGTAGAAGAAGACCTTCTGGTGCGTGCTCTTCAATTGTTGGACCGTAAGTCAGAAGTTTTTCTAGTTTCTCAACTTCTTGATCATTTAGGTCGGCAGTTAGATCTGCAAAGTGCGCAAATTCAGCGTAGATGCCTGTAACAGGTAGGCCAAGTTCACGACAAAGCTCTAAAAGCTTGTTAACACGAAATTCAGATAGAGCTGGGGAGCCACGAAAAATTCTCATGTGCTTAGGTCTCTTATGCAATTGATTAAGGTGATATTGGAATAAATTCAGTGGGTTTTAGGAGTAACCTAACTGTTTTTCTTCGAACCTATGCCGATTCCACCTCTCTGTTGCGGGCGCATTATATAGCAATTATTTTTGTGACGTAACCAAAAAAGCAACCGTTTGCGTCATTTTTTTCATGTTTCTTGGCAATTGTTACTTTTGCTGCATTTCTAGCCACTTTTACTTCCGTTTACCTAAAGTCACTTTGCCGGGAGTAAACGGTTTGATATAAAGGGAAGTCACTTTTTTGAGATTTCATTTTGATGCATACACTTACGCGCATTTTTTCATCCAAACTTCTTCTCATCGCGATTGCCATTACTGGGTTAGCGGGTTGTCAAATTGAGTCGGAACCGAAAAGCGACTTGGAGCAGATCCGAGAGCGCGGCGTATTAAGAGTTGGAACACTCAATAACCAACTCTCTTATTATATCGGCCCAGATGGCCCTGCTGGTTTGGATTATGAATTGGCTCGAGAGTTTGCAGAGCAGCTCGGCGTGCAACTAGAAATGAAACCTGCATACCGCTTGTCTGGCTTATTCCCTGCTTTACAAAAAGGTGAAATCGACCTTATCGCAACAGGACTAACTCAGAACAATGAGCACACCCGCGGCTACCGTGCTGCGCCAGCTTACTACTACGTAAGTCAACAAGTGGTGTACAAGAAAGGTCAATGGCGTCCGCGTAACCTCGAACAATTGATTGAATTTGAGAACAAACGCCAAGCAGAATTCATAGAACAACAAAACCAAGAGCAGAATGAAGAAAACAGTGAGCTAACAACCATCGAGGACAGATTGGCTCCTGCTCTTGTTGTGATTGAAGAGTCTCACTTCGAACCAACTCTCAACCAACTTCAACAATCCAATCCTGACTTTATCTACGAGTCGGTCGGTAATGCAGATATTAACGATCTATTAAGACAGGTTTCTAAGGGTGAGCTGAGCTTTACGGTTGCAGACTCCATTGAGCTATCACTGGCACAACGCCTCTACCCTGATCTGGCGCTTGCGTTCGAATTAACGGAAGACCAACCTATCTCTTGGTACTTAAAGAAATCGGAAGATGAGAGCTTGTATGCGTTGCTGATTGAGTTCTTCGGTAATCTTAAACAGTCTGGTGAACTCGCAACTCTGGAAGAGAAATACATCGGTCACATCGGAAGCTTCGACTACGTAGACACTCGCGCCTTCATTCGTGCGCTGGACAGCAAGCTACCGAAATGGTCACCACTGTTCCAAGAGTACTCGCAGGAGTTTGACTGGCGCTTGATTGCCGCATTGGCGTACCAAGAGTCTCACTGGAATCCTGTTGCGAAATCTCCGACAGGGGTGCGAGGCATGATGATGTTAACCCTGCCGACCGCAAAGAGCGTGGGTGTGACAAACCGTTTGGATCCAAAACAGTCAGTTCAAGGTGGTGTGGAATATCTGCGTCGTATCGTCAACCGAATCCCAGACTCCATCAAGCAGCATGAAAAGATCTGGTTTGCGCTTGCATCCTATAACGTTGGCTATGGACATATGATGGATGCGCGTCGACTCACTAAAGCACAAGGTGGCGATCCGGACTCTTGGAGTGACGTAAAAGACAGACTGCCTCTACTAAGACAGAAGAAGTACTACAGCCAAACCCGTTACGGTTATGCTCGTGGTGACGAAGCCAAGAATTATGTAGAGAACATTCGTCGTTATTACCAAAGTATCATCGGCCATGTAAACAAACGTACCGAAGAGGAGCGTGAAGCAAGTATGGAAGATCTCATCGTGATTCCGCCGCTTGCGATCTCAGGAGCTGACTCAACCATCAGTGGTGCGGTCTCAGCAGCCGAAGCGAGCGACACGCTACAAAGCGAAGAATAAAACGCAGGTCACCATCAATGAAAAAGCCACACATAGGTGTGGCTTTTTGCTGTTTGTCTTGAAGAGAATGCTAACCGAGCTTCTCTAATACCTTTTCGCACAAAGTCTTCAGAGCCAACAACTCATCCAGCTCCAAGGTCAACTTGCACTTCATCGCATCAGGAACCGATCTCGCCTGAGTTTTTAGCTCTGCTCCACTCTCTGTCAATTTGAGCACTCGCACACGCTCATCGTGCTCACAACGGCTTCGCTCAACAAACCCTTTGCCTTCTAGCCTTTTCAAAAGTGGCGTCAAAGTACCCGAGTCTAAATGCAGTCGTGAGCCAATGTCTTTCACACTGGCACCATCTTGCTCCCAAAGCACCATCATCACCAAATATTGGGAATAGGTTAAATCCAACGCATCCAATAACGGGCGATATGCTCGAACCATGGCATTCGCTGCGCTATACAGAGGAAAGCACACCTGATTATCTAACAATAACTGATCATCACTACTCATATCGTTCTCTACTTCTGGTTTGATTGGCGCGAGCATTAAAAATAAATTGCGCACAATATAGTTGCATTCACGACTTATTTCGATATAAGATTGCAAGCAATTAAATTGAGCACAACTTAAAATAAAAAGGAAAACGATATGACAATACTCTACACAACTCAAGCAACCGCTCTTGCTGGCCGTAATGGACAAGTGAAAACTGACGATGGTTTACTAGAGCTGGAACTGGCTTACCCAAAAGAGATGGGTGGTACTGGCCTAGCAACTAACCCAGAACAGCTATTTGCTGCAGGTTATTCAGCTTGTTTATCGAACGCTATCTTGCACGTTGCTCGTGAGGCGAAAGTTACGCTACCCAAAGCGCCAGTGACTGCTGAAGTTGGTATCGGTCCAAATCAAACGGGTGGATTTGCGCTTACCGTAAGCCTTGCAGTCGAGCTAGACCTTCCACAAGAGCAAGCTCTTGAGCTGACTCGAGTCGCTCACCAGGTTTGCCCATACTCAAACGCAGTCCGTGGAAACATCGATGTTGCAGTGACTGTAAACGGCGAAGCAATCTAAGCTCTCTCCCTCACAAAAAAACTAAAAAAAACACCGGCTAATTGGCCGGTGTTTCTATTTATAGAGGAGATGTTTATTGTCTCGTTGGTGAAAAGCTAACCACTCTCTCAATTCAGTCTGCTATCACAATCACTCAACCCGATTTTGCTACTTGAAAAGCCTCTTTGATTGCCATACATATGAAGAATAACTAGGGTTTGTTGTCATTAATTTGCAACAGAACTGACCTATAAGGTGGGAGCCGTTGAAGTGGCGCTGCAAACTAACATACTCAAAGAGCTTGTATTGGGTATATTTAATCTTAACTCTGGCTGCGAAACACAGCTGATATTGATAGTGGGAGGCCGTTAAATAAGATGAAACGTAAGTTACGCTCTAAACGCCTTTATAAAACCGTAGTGGCTAACCGCCGTAAACGCATGCTAGCCAACAACAAGAAGAAGATCATCTGGCGAAACCGAGCTTTCGTACAGATGCTTTAAACTGAAAAAACATCATCAGCAAGCATCTAATTCAATCTCGAAATGTCACTCTGACGCCTCAATTCGAACAGTATTGGATGTTTGCTAGAATCGAAAGCTGCTGATTATATCTAGCTAAAAGTAACGCGCCGTTAAACTAACTCCCTTCTTGATCGTCTTTTGCTTGCGCTAACTTCTGTTGCTGCTTTTTCTCTTTAATCTCTTTACGACGCCTTTTGAAAAACGCCTGTAGTTGAGAGCGGCACTCCTCTTCCAACAAGCCGTGTTCTACGTCTGCATAATGATAAGACGCTTGGCTATCGAACAGATTCAATACTGTACCAGCAGCCCCTGCTTTCAAGTCTGGTGCTCCAAAGACAATACGCTTCACTCGGCTATGAAGAAGAGCGCCTGCACACATAGGGCATGGCTCTAATGTTACATAGAGCGTGGTATCGAGAAGACGGTAGTTCTCTAATGTTTGACCCGCCTTACGCAGGGTTTCAATCTCAGCATGCGCGGTCGCATCATGGCTACCAATCGAACGGTTCCACCCTTCTGAAATGATTTCACCATCCTTTACCAATACAGCCCCAACCGGCACTTCACCCTCAAGCTCAGCTTGATGTGCTAACTCCATAGCGCGGCGCATAAAAGCTTCATCTTGCGATGTAAATTGATGGTCAGACAAAAGAAACTCCCAAAAACAAAAAAGGCATGCGCTGAGCATACCTAATCTTGGTAAGCATGAACAATGTTATCAAACCAGTCGATACTTTCTTGTTCAATACGCATCACCATACCGTTACTTTGGGAATTGGAGGGATTATTTTAACTCACGTGGAGTTATCACTCGCTGCTCGCTTCACAGTAAAGACAACAAAAAAACCACTCACTCCTTGAGTGGTCGTGAAACAAAATGCCATGACTGCTGACAACAAGCATCCGAGCTTAAAGGTAGGGATTTACATCCAAAGCGAACAAGAATTGCTCGTTACAGTGCGATAACAACACCAGCAGTGAAGGTGGTATCTTCAATGTCAGAGTTGTCTGCCGCTACTTTAACGTATGGCTGAACTTCACCAGAGTTAACGTAAGTCGCTTTCAATGTAGATGTCGACCACTCGCTATCTACTTCTTCACCATCCACATAGATGTCTTCAGCAAACTGAGAGTAAGCGTCTAAATCGTAAGAAAGTACAACCGCTTTAGCGATGTTGTAGTCTAGACCAAGGTTAACTTTCACAACCTGAGATTCATTATTGCCGTCAACCATACTCATATGTGGCACTGGTGCTGGTAGGATTCCATCGTGAGAATCAGGAGCTGGTAGAATTCCATCGTGAGGCTCTAGACCAGGTAAAATAACATCACTGTGGTCATTTGGATTAACACCTTGACCATCACCTTTACCACCTGAGGTAGGAGCCCAGAAATCAGCACCAACCTCATCCAAGCCGTGGTGGTACTCAACGCCACCAGAAAGTGTCAGTGAAGAACCTAATGTGTATGCTGTTGAAGCTTTTACACGTACTTCATCAGCACCGCCATAACCACCTTGTACATATGATGCACCTAGGTCAAAGTTCTCATTGATGCTGTAGCCGTAACCGAGCTCAACAAAGCTATCGTTAGTAACTTCACCAGTCACATAGTGCTGACCATCTTCACCGAAGTTGTAGTCACCATACATACCGATAACGTCATTTTCATCGCCGTAAACTTCAATAGAAGTTGCGTTCGCTTGCAGTGAGATAGCTGATACTACAGCTGCTACAAAACTGATTTTCTTCATTTTTTAAAACCTTTAATACGTGTGCAAAGCATTGATTAATTACTCTTCCCGGTTCTGAGCGACCAAAACAATACTGAGCGCAAAGACTCGGAACAACGTAAAAGGCCTCATTAAAGATTTTGGTTTTATAAACGAAATCCGTTTACCTATTTCAACCTAACTGATAGATAAATCAGAAATAAAAAGTTTAAATATCATAACTTTAAAGAAAAAATAACAAGTAACACCAATTAAGATTATCGTTAAAAAGAATTTCATCAACAGCCGTCTATTAGGCTAAAAACGTGAAAAAGAACAAATAAGTACACTCCTTTTCGCATCAATGACATCAGAGATATATCAATCTAAAACTAAATACATAACCTCGATTAATATCGAAGAAATATACAGTTTCAATGAACATACAATCACTTAATTAAATTAGAAAATTCAAAGACTTACATTTATCAAATTGATAACAAGTCCAACATCAGTCCGCTTAAAACAAAACAAGGCATGCATTACGCACACCTTGTTTCTATAACAATAAAAGTAGAACCCGACTAATCGCTCACTTCTTGCTCTAACGGTAAGGCCTTAACCTTCGTGATTCGGTTGTTCTCTACGGCGACAATTTCAAATGACCATTGCTGGCACTGCACCATTTCACCGACGTCTGGTAAGCGGCCCATGAGCCAAGTGATCATGCCGTTAAGTGTTTGAAAGCCCTCTTCCTCCCCTTCTAGTTCAGAAAGGTCTAAGCGATTTTTAAGCTCGCTGAGCGGAATCAGACCATCCACCAGCATGCCCTGCTCTGTTTGCTCCGTCCAAAGGTCGTTCGGATTACTAGACAATTCACCCGCAATCGCTTCAAGCACATCGTAATGGGTAACCAAGCCTTGAACATCACCATACTCATCGACGATAAACGCCATCTGCGTACCTGACTCTTTGAAGTAGCTCAACAAACGTAAGCCTTTCATCGACTCAGGAAGATAAATAGGCGGTTTGGATAACCCCATAATTACCTGCAGACTCAATTGATGACTGTTGTTCAATAACGCCTTTGCTGACACTGTGCCTAGCACCCTACTCATGCCTTCTTGGCATACTGGGAACACACTGTGTTTAGAGCTTTTGATCTTTTTCAGCAGCACCTCAATTGGCTGTTCGATATCAAGAAAGTCGACGTCGCGACGAGGTGTCATCAATGATGACACCAGTCGATCATCCAACTGCAGGATATTGCGGATCATCTCTTGCTCGCCACGCTCTATAACGCCCGTATCTGAGCCCTCTTTAACCAAGGCATAGATATCATCCTCAGTGACGCTATCTTCGCTGCCATTGCGTCCCATAAGCTTCAATATACCCTCTGTTGAGGTAGACAGAGCAAACACAAATGGCGTGGTGAGCTTAGAGAGCCAATAAATTGGCAGAGCAACCAATACCGCGATGGTTTCCGCTTGTGACTGCGCAAAACGCTTGGGTACGAGTTCGCCAATGACAATCGCAAAGTAAGTGATACCAACAACCACAACCGCAGTCGAGAATATGTTTGCCTGAGTTGCGTCCAGTCCCCACAACTCTAATTGCACAGCAAGTGGGGCTGATAGTGTGGCTTCACCGACAATACCGCTAAGCAAGCCAATAACCGTGATACCAATTTGGATTGTAGAAAGGAACCGCGTTGGGTTTTCTTTTAGGTCTAGAGCGACCTGTGCAGAACGATGCTTTTCAGCTAAACGCTTTAAGCGACTATTTTTTGCTGCTACCAATGCAATCTCTGACATGGCAAACAGACCATTTAAAACAATTAACCCTACCAGAAGCAGAATTTTCATGATGAATGGGATTTCCTAATTTGTACCGGCCACCAAATAGCCGTGATCTGGAGTATAAGCTGAGTACCTTGCTTTTTGATATAAAAAAGATCGAAAAATAGAGCGAAAAAAGCCCGCACTTTTCGGTGCGGGCTTAAGAATCAATAAAGCTTAATATCGCTTAGTTCAATCTTACATTGTGTAAGTGTATGGTGCTTGAATACCCAGTGGGATACCTAGTGCCCAGTAACCTAGTAGGAAGATTGACCAGCCGATCAGCATTGCGATAGAGAACGGCATCATTAGAGAAGCCAGTGTACCGATACCTGTCGACTTAACGTAGCGTTGACAGTAAACAACAACCAGTGGGAAGAACACCATTAGTGGAGAGATGATGTTAGATACTGAATCGCCCACACGGTAAGCCGCTTGAGATAGCTCTGGAGAGATACCAACCGCCATTAGCATTGGAACTAGGATTGGACCAATCAGAGCCCATTTAGCTGATGCAGAACCAACTAGAAGGTTAACGGCTGCAGTTAGAAGGATCATACCAACAACTGTCGCTTCACCCGGTAGGTCCATCGCTTTCAGGCCTTCAGCACCGTAAAGCGCTAGCATTGTACCGATGTTTGATTGACCAAATGCAGATAGGAACTGTGCACAGAAGAACGACATTACAATGTATGCGCCCATCGTTGCCATCGTGTCAGACATCGCTTTGATAACATCGTTGCTGTTCTTGAACGTACCCGCAACGCGGCCGTAAACGATACCTGGGATGATGAACAGGATGAAGATCAATGGAACAATTGACTTCATTACTGGTGCAGAGAACGCCGTCAGCTCACCCTCAGGAGAACGAAGTGCAGAGTTTTCTGGGATAAGAGCCGCAACCAATAGTGCGATACCAGCAACCATTGCCCAACCCGCGTATTTGAATGCTTTAGATTCAATCGCAGTGAAGGTACCAAGATCCGGTGCTTCTTCAGCATCTTCATCAACAGGTGTGTTCGCAAGACGAGGTTCGATGATCTTCTCAGTTACGTACCAACCAATACCAACAATGATGATTGAAGATAGACCAGTAAAGAAGATGTTCGCTAGTGGGTTGATCACGTAGTCTGGGTCAAGAACGTTTGCCGCAGTTTGAGTGAAGCCCGCTAGTAGTGGGTCGATACCAGAAGGGATGAAGTTTGCAGAGAAACCACCCGATACACCAGCAAACGCTGCCGCGATACCCGCAAGAGGGTGACGACCCGCTGCGTGGAAAATGATACCACCTAGTGGGATAACCAGTACGTAACCTGCGTCAGCTGCTGTGTGAGAAACGATAGCAACTAGGATTAGCATTGGTGTTAGAAGTTTAGCTGGCGTGAAGTTCAGCATCTTCTTTAGGCCCGTAGTGATGAAGCCTGAAGAGTCAGCAACACCAACACCTAGCATAGCTACCAGTACGATACCTAGCGGTGCAAAGCCTGTGAATGTCGTTACCATGTTTGCTAGGAAACTCGCTAGAGCCTCACCAGTAAGTAGGTTGTTGACTTCTAGAGCATCACCCGTACGAGGGTTAATTAGATCGAATGAAACATTCGACAAAAGAGCAGATGATACCCATACGATAACTAGTGCCCAGAAGAACAGGATCGCAGGATCTGGGATCTTGTTACCGGCGCGTTCAATGAAGTTTAGAAAGCGATCCATACCACTGATTTTTTCAGGAGCAGGTGCTTTATTTACTGCTTGGTTACTCATGGTAACTCCATATGTGATGTTGTTTTATTTAGGCCTAATATAGTTGTTGACCAGGGCCTATTGGTACAGCACATATTCTATTAAAACCACCCCAAAAAAGCACAAGATTCCACCTAAAATTCCATAAATGGAGACATATTTTGCAAAAATACCATATAGCAGCAACAAGATAAAAACACAAAAAACACCATTCCATATACAGTTTTTTAACTAGCACGTAAACAATGTCCGAGGAGTGAAAATTATCAATATTGAGGCGATAGGGAAAGGAGTTCGGTTAAACGTTTGCGTAGTGAATCAATCAAATTCACTGTATTTGGAGAGCATAGTTTTGAGCGTTATGCGTTGTGTCTGACTCATTCGATCTTGCCATGCAACGGTGACAATAATGTTACGCAAAGCACTCGACACGGCACCATCGGCATTTTCAACAGAACAACTGAGTGAGTATTCAGAGCCTGATAAACCAGATAACGGATTAGAGCTATCGGTGTTGAGACAGTGATCCGACTGATGAAGTTCCGAGAAACGAATCAACCCCACTGCCCCACTAACACTGTTCGCCCGTGTACGGTAATACTCCAATTGCCTTTCAGCAAAATGCAGTGCTTCCACACTCTGAATTGCATAATCCGCTTTCTGCTCAGTATAGGTCTGCAACTTGACCATACCCAACGCCGCCACGCCCACCAACAGAAAAGAGATAAGCACTTCAAGTAAGCTAAAGCCGCTTTGGTTAGAAGTCATTCCAAGAGCCCTTTTTCCATTGATAGATTGACGGTGGATCAATTGGGTTAGCATTTGAACGATAGTAGAGATCCATATCACCTACGATAGTCGATACCCCGCCCTTTACGTCAAAGATAAGTCCACCAGCGGGTAGCCCTGAAGCAAATTGGATCCCTACTGTTTTTTTCTCCACCGTTGGATCGTTGAGTGGTTTAACAAATGGTGTAAACGCACTGGGTGTCGAAGAAGTGGTTATCGACTCCCAAAAGTCATCAATACGCGATTTGGTTGTGCTATCGGCGTAATCGACAAGGTGATAAATCACGCCGTTGTATGTCATCGCACCCTTCAACGCAAAAGCGCCGTCGTGAATCACCAGAAGCTGAGCAGCATTAAGATTGGCTGCAACTGACGCATTGATATGACAGTTGCCCTCAATCCAAAGCCCCTTTGTTTGCCCGGCAGTGAAATGATTCATGATTTCACTGCCGCAGTCGGTTGGGTTGAGTAGTTGAATTTGCCTAAACTTGTCCGAATCTTGCGAGAGTTCGAGAATGTTCTGCTCTGTTTTTGGCATGCCAAAGAACGAATAAAATGGATCAAGAGTCGGGTCTGGATTGAAGTCTTTCTTGAACGGCGCTGGATTGTTTTTTTGATAATAATCAGGCGCATAGATCGAATAGGTTGTACCCGTTGCGCCTTTGGCGATTTCAGTTTTGTAGTCGGGATGACAAACACCGTCAAAGCCAGAGAATGGGCCATCAACACTTGGGTCTTTCACCTCTAAACCCAATGCCTGCCCTGAGTCACCATGGGTCGAATCATATTGATAGGTAAAAAGGTCGCCAAAAGAGATGCTGATGCACTCATGCTCATTGCCATTGATTGGCGTCTCTTTGGCTGTTGGTTGGAGGGTTAGAGTACCAATCACCTCGATAGGACCCGTGGATTGAATCGCCCCTGCTCCGAGTAAAGAGCTATCCCGCAAAGTTTTAGTCACTCGATAACGATCAAGAGCCGCTTCGACAACATGACTACCACTTACTGTACCATTGCGCGTAGTGATCTTTGGCTGCTGATCGTAGGGACTACACCAATCGATAAACTCCGAAGGTTGAGACGATGGCCCAACAATGTCTGAGACTTGTTTACCCGTTTCGCGTAGATAACTAAACGTACACTCCAATCCCCCTTCTGCTTGCCAGTGGTCCTTGCGCGCTTGGACCTCATTTTGTGCCCGCTTGATTTGATAATAGGTAGTTTTGAAACTGCCAAGAGAGACGATCAGCACACCAACTAGCAAAATACTGACTAACAGCAGCGTTATCGCTCCTCGTTGCTGATTGCTCGTCATTGCCAGTTCCTTTGTACAACGGATGTCATCACTTGCTGGCTCAGATTCGCATTCACTAGCGACGCCTCAAGCGTCATGTCTACCCTTTGCGAACTCGTATGACTGCTGGATAGGTCTTCGACAGAAACAGAAAACGCATCTACCTGAATTTGTCGCTCGAAGAACAAGCTTTGACACGTCATCGTCACATCTCCGCTTGTATTGCTGAATGGCTTTTCATCGATAGCCAAAATATCTGTAGATTCCCCTAGGCAGTAGTTGAGCTTGTTGTCTTTGAACTGATAAACAATGTTTCGATAAGCTGACGAGGCACTATTTTGCAGATACACAAAGCCAAGATAAGCCTCATCGGCACTGACTTGCTGGGTATAAATTGTATTTGATGCCCCAGACAACTTTAGCGATTGGCCAGTATCGGCGTTATATCCAGCGCGCCAAATCTCTTCTTTCATCATTTGAGTCGTGGAGAATAAGTTTTGTGACAGGAGCAGCTCTAGGCTTTTCTCTGAGCTAAGGCGCTGGTTAGTGATGAACACACTACCAATCGTCCCGATTACAATCACACCGATTGCTGATGCCACCATCATCTCAACCAAGGTACTACCTTGAGCAGATTTAATTGCAGATCTCATAACCATAGTGACCAATGCTATTGCGCCCATCGCTGTTTGGATCGCTGCTACAAACCCGAATGCGCCCTGTTGTGTTTGATGCTTTAACCGAGAGTTCTTCAGACGGTGCACTCACCGAAGCCATAGTGACGTTGCCGTTGATAAAACGCCCCCTTACTCCGTCAATCGAGATTGAATTCTGATTTAAAAAGCTGAATGACACTTTAATATCTCGATAGGCTGAGCCATCAAGATGCATCACCACATTATCTGGAACATACGAAGCGGTAGTACTCACAACCAAATCCCACTCACCCTCTGAATCCTCAATCGCACCTAACACATTCGAAACCAAAAATAGCAGGTGCAATTCTTGATTACGGGCAATCGCTTCCGAGCGCGCAGCCACCAAGAAACCATGAACCTCGGGGGCGAGCCTTTGAAGTTTGGAAGACGCCAACAGAGAGCTAAAACTCGGGGCAGCCGTAGCCAACAGTACTGAAAGTACCACGACAGTGATTAGCAGCTCTAGAAGCGTAAACCCGCGAGTCATTTCCCAAATCCTTATGTAATAGATTGCGTAACCGTATTTAATCTTGCACCGATGCTATCACCGAAGAAAAATAGCCTGACTAGTGAAAAGGAAGTCCTCGTGATGATTCGAAAAAATATATGCAACAGCAACAACATACGTTTACAAGGAATGACATTGATCGAGTTATTGATTGTGGTTGCCATCATCGGGATCTTGGGTGCTATTGCCTATCCAAGCTATACCAATCATGTTTTAAGCGGTCATCGCGCCGCTGCTATCTCCGACATAGCACGCATACAACTAGAGCTAGAGGCGAGTTACGACAATGGTTATGACTGGAGTAGTATCATCTCAGGGAGCAACTGCTTAATTTGCGATACCGACGGTTCACGATTTTCATTCAGTGTTGCCAGTTCAGCCTCAGCCGCTTATACGATTACCGCCACGCCACAGTCAGATGTTGGGCAAGATAAAGATGATTGTTTTGATGGAGTTAGCCCCAAAATGCTGACTCTCAACAACGCCAATGTTGAATACCCAGAGGCTTGTTGGATGTAAAGACGGTATTAGGCAAACAGAGACAAGATAAGAAGCTAGATTTGAGGTACAAAAAAGCCTGCTACTTGAGCAGGCTTTCGATTTTCGTCATTAAGTTAAAATATCAATAACTTAAGAGTTCAATCACCTAAATTACTTAGTTAGGTCATCGAAGAAGTTTTTCACGCCGCTGAAGAAACCTTCAGACTTAGGCTTGTGCTTACTTGCCGCTTCGCCGCCACATGTCTCTTCAAACTCACGTAGTAGTTCTTTCTGACGAGAGCTTAGCTTAACTGGTGTTTCAACCACTAGCTTAACGATTAGGTCACCCACACCGCCGCCACGAACGCCTTTCACGCCCTTGCCACGCATACGGAACATACGGCCCGTTTGTGTCTCTTCTGGCACTTTCAGGTTTACACGACCGTCTAGTGTTGGAACTTCAACTTCACCACCTAGAGCCGCCATAGAGAAGCTTACTGGTACTTCACAGTAAAGGTTGTTGCCGTCACGTTCGAAGATGTTGTGCTCTTTTACGTGAACTTGTACGTATAGGTCGCCTGCTGGAGCGCCTTGCTCTCCCGCTTCGCCTTCGCCAGATAGACGGATACGGTCGCCCGTGTCCACGCCAGCTGGGATCTTAACGTTAAGTGTTTTAGTCTTCTGTTTACGACCTTGACCATGACAAGAGTTACATGGGTCTTTAATGATCTTGCCTTTACCGTTACACGTTGGACACGTTTGTTGAACAGCAAAGAAGCCTTGACGCATTTGAACTTGGCCGTGGCCATGACACGTACCACAGGTTTGAGCTGAAGAACCTTTCTTCGCGCCGCTACCATCACAAACGTCACACTCAACCAGTGTTGGTACTTCAATCTCTTTTGATACACCACGAACTGCTTCTTCTAGAGTCAGTTCCATGTTGTAGCGTAAGTCTGAACCACGTTGTGCACGTTGCTGACCGCCACCACGACGACCACCACCAAAGATATCGCCAAACACATCACCAAAGATGTCACCGAAATCACCATGACCGCCGCCGAAGCCACCGCCACCGCCCATACCGCCTTGTTCAAAGGCTGCGTGACCATATTGGTCGTAAGCGGCTTTCTTTTGAGAATCGGTAAGGATCTCGTACGCTACTTTTACTTCTTTAAACTTTTCTGCTGCGCTTTCATCACCCTGGTTACGGTCTGGGTGGAACTTCATTGCTAAGCGTTTGTACGCCTTTTTAATATCGCGCTCTGATGCATCACGGCTAACGCCTAATACTTCGTAAAAATCACGTTTTGACATGTTCTAAGTCACCAAATTTATTGCCACTACCAAATTACTTCTTTCAGTAGCTTGTGTATCAATCTAGATAAAGGTTCGAGATTCGAGATTCGAGATTCGAGATTCGAGATTCGAGATTCGAGATTCGAGATTCGAGATTCGAGATTCGAGATTCGAGATTCGAGATTCGAGAGCCATTATCTAGATTGACAGCCTAAATACAAATTTACGGGCGTGAGAGTTACCTCTGACGCCCGCATATTTAGAAATCGAAAAACGACTTTTTCTAAGCTAAAACACGTTAGTTCAAGGAGAAGGCACGGACTTTCTTAACCAACCAAAAGGCAAGTGTAAGTGAGTACCTTCGACGCAGAAATCACGTGTTATAGCGACGAAAAATTATTTTTTGTCGTCTTTTACTTCTTCGAACTCAGCGTCAACAACATCGTCGTCTTGCTTAGGTTGCTCACCTGCTTCAGCACCAGCTTGTTGAGCTTGAGCTTGCTGTTGAGCGATTTCCATTAGCTTCTGAGCTGCTTGCATAAGTTCTTGAACTTTAGCGTCGATCGCTTCTTTGTCGTCACCAGACTTAACTGATTCTAGAGCTGCGATAGCTGCTTCAATCTTCTCTTTCTCGTCTGCAGGTAGAGCTTCACCAGCTTCTTCTACTTGCTTACGAGTACCGTGAATCATTTGGTCAGCTTGGTTACGTGCAGTTACTAGCTCTTCGAACTTCTTGTCCGCTTCTTTGTTAGCTTCTGCTTCTTGTACCATTGCTTCGATCTCTTCCTCAGACAGACCGCCTGATGCTTGGATAGTGATCTTCTGCTCTTTACCCGTCGCTTTATCTTTCGCAGATACGTTTAGGATACCGTCAGCATCTAGGTCGAAAGTTACTTCGATTTGTGGCATGCCACGTGGTGCTGGTTGGATACCTTCTAGGTTGAACTGACCAAGAGACTTGTTGTAAGTCGCTTGCTTACGCTCACCTTGTAGTACGTGGATAGTTACAGCGCTTTGGTTGTCTTCAGCTGTAGAGAACACTTGATCCGCTTTTGTAGGGATAGTGGTGTTTTTCTCGATTAGCTTAGTCATTACGCCACCCATCGTTTCGATACCGAAAGATAGAGGAGTAACGTCTAGAAGTAGTACGTCTTTAACGTCACCAGCTAGTACACCACCTTGAACTGCAGCACCCATTGCTACTGCTTCGTCAGGGTTCACGTCTTTACGAGCTTCTTTACCGAAGAACTCAGCAACTTTAGCTTGAACCATAGGCATACGAGTCTGACCACCAACTAGGATAACATCAGTGATTTCGCCTACAGATAGGTCAGCATCCGCTAGAGCAACTTTTAGAGGCTCAAGAGAGCGTTGTACTAGGTCTTCAACTAGAGACTCAAGCTTCGCACGAGTCACTTTGATGTTCATGTGCTTAGGACCAGTCGCATCAGCAGTAACGTAAGGTAGGTTTACGTCAGTTTGAGTAGTAGAAGAAAGCTCGATTTTCGCTTTTTCTGCTGCTTCTTTAACACGCTGCATTGCTAGTGGATCAGTCTTAAGATCGATGCCTTGCTCTTTCTTGAACTCGTCTACTAGGTAGTTGATCATGCGGTTATCGAAGTCTTCACCACCTAGGTGAGTGTCGCCGTTAGTAGAAAGAACTTCAAATGTCTTCTCGCCTTCAACTTCGTCGATCTCGATGATAGAGATATCGAAAGTACCACCACCAAGGTCGTATACAGCGATAGTGCGGTCACCACCTTGCTTGTCTAGGCCGTAAGCTAGAGCAGCAGCAGTTGGTTCGTTGATGATACGCTTAACGTCTAGACCAGCGATACGGCCAGCATCTTTAGTTGCTTGACGTTGTGCATCGTTGAAGTAAGCAGGAACAGTTACAACAGCGCCAGTTACTTCTTCACCTAGGAAGTCTTCAGCTGTTTTCTTCATTTTCTTAAGTACTTCAGCAGATACTTGAGGAGCAGCCATTTTTTGGCCTTGCGCTTCTACCCATGCATCACCGTTGTCAGCCTTAACAATGTTGAAAGGCATGATTTCGATATCGCGTTGTACTTCTTCATCTTCAAAACGACGACCTATTAGACGCTTGATAGCGAATAGTGTGTTTTGAGGGTTAGTAACAGCTTGACGTTTTGCAGGTTGACCAACTAGCGTCTCGCCTTCTGTGTATGCGATTACTGACGCAGTTGTGCGTTCGCCTTCCGCATTCTCGATTACGCGTGGTTTGTCGCCGTCAAGAACAGCAACACAAGAGTTAGTAGTACCTAAATCAATACCAATGATTTTACCCATCAGGCTATCTCCGAAATAATTCTATTTAGTTTTTGCTATACCCACATATGTGGGGGTGGTTACCGGGGATTCAACCCCGACACACAAAATTAAAGTGCAAATGTAATTTGCTTTCGTATGCACCATAGATAAGGGCGGCAAACTGGTTTTCAAGGGAATAGGTAAAAAAAATCTATTTTTTTCTCCATCTTTTTTCATAGAGGTAAAAAGTGAGCGATCCCTTGCCCGTTAAGGCTCCAAAGTTGAGAAAGCCTCGCATTTAACACCACATTAAAACCTCAGCCATATTCCTCTTTCCATAAAAAAGACCTTCATTATAGAAGGCCTTTTAAAATAAATATTTATTGAGGATTACTGATTTAAGACCAGTTGATAAAAACTGGCTTTGGTGTAGTCGCCCGCATCCATACCGCGCCATTCACACGCTGAGCTCGACTTCTTCGTATTACATTGATTATAAGCGCCCGCTTTAAAGTACATCCAGTCCTGACCATAGCCTAAGTCAACATCATGGCCTTGATATTTGCCCGCCGCTAAATCTACTTCGTATGTTTTCACTACTGGTGAGTCCGAATTTGGATTCTTAGTGAACGTTAGGTGCATGATGGTATCTTTGATATCGACATCGTAAGAGAAGACTTCCCCCAGCTTAATGCCATCCACTGGGTCTGCACTGCCCTTCTTCAGGTTGTATTTACCAAATACATCGTGGCGAATATCTTTACGCAGCTTCTTACCATTTTCATCTTTGGCATTCTTTAGCTCTTTTGGTGGATTTAATTCGTAGTTCCACGCTAATGAACCATGCTCATGTTCAGGCAATTTACGATAAACAATCTTCAGTGGTTCATTGTCTGAACCGTGGATCTGACCAATCACGACAGAGAACGCACCTGTCTTTTTATAGTTGCCACTGGTACTCACTTGGTCAACCGACAGTGTTGCCGTCATCTGGCCACCAATTGAACCATAATCCTTGGCATTACTATGGCTCGACACTACAAAGTTGTTGTCTGGTGCTGCGTAGTCGTCACCTAGCATCGCACGCAATTCGCTTCGGGTGTTCTTACTGTTTGGTGTGGTGGGTGCTGTATTTGGTGCAACAAACACCATCGCACCGGTTTCCTTATCTGTGTAGAACCATTCAGGGTGAACATAAGGTATCTCTACATTAGCAAGCTCAGTCTTGGCGATCTCCAGCGTTTTTCCTTTGCGAGGGCCTTCGGTAGTCAGCTCTGGCAGATTGATCTTCCATTTAGATAGGTCAAAGTTTTGCGCTGGCGCCTTTGCAGGATCAAGGTTGAACTGGCTCGCCATATCAGTATCAGCGGCAAGAGCAGGTGTCGCTAAAACAGCAGCGGTAATTAAGCTAAGGTAGGACAACTTCATTTTATTTTCCTTAATGTCGTCTGAATGTAGGTTGCCAAAGAATATAAAATACTATTGTATTATTATATGTGATCAATCTTAGATATTTACAGAGACGTGAATCATTTTGATGTTGTCATTCACAAAACTGACGAATGGTCTTTCCTTACCTTAATCTCCATTAGATTTTCAGCTCGCTACCGCACCGCTTCTATTGGAAAACTGCAGACGAAAAAAAGCGAGGCACTAGGCCTCGCTTTTAGGATTCAGCTCAGAGTTTTCTGATTAAGCTTCTGCTTTGTTCAGTTCAACTTCTTTGTCTGCTTCTACACCGATTTCGTCTTCAGACTTAGCAACAATTGTGTTTACTGCTGTGTCACCAACTACGTTAGAAGAAGTACAAAACATGTCACAAATACGGTCAACAGCTGCAACGATTGCTAGACCTTCTGGTGGTAGACCTAGTTGGTGCAATAGAACACCTACCATTACTACACCGCCACCTGGAACACCACCAGCACCGATAGACAGTAACAGGATAGTTAGACCAAGAGTAAAGATGTCTGCAGTGTTGATTGGCTGACCAAACGCGTTAGCTACGAACATAGTTGCTAGTGCGATGTAGATAGATACACCAGACATGTTCATTGTTGCACCTAGTGGTACACCGAAGCCCGCTACAGATTTAGAAACATTCAGCTTCTCAGTAAGAGTACGCATTGTTACAGGGATTGTCGCGTTCGAGCTTGCAGTAGATAGTGAGAAAAGAATTTGCTCACGAGTTGCACGTAGGAACTGCTTTGGAGAAATACCTGTGAACGCACCAACCATTGCTGGGTAGAAGAAGAAAATCCAGAACACTAGCATTGCAACAACAAGTGCTACGTAACCTGCTACCGACATTAGTGTGTTTGCGTCAAGCGTTGCGCCTAGTTGAATCATAAGAGCGAATACACCGTATGGCGCTAGGCTCATTACAAGGCCGATAAGCTTCATCATGATTTCGTTAGCCATCTTGAACGTCTTGATAGCTGGGCCACCACGAGAATCAAGAGCTTGGATAGCAAGACCAGTTAGAATCGCCATGAAGATGATTTGAAGCATGTCGCCGCTTGCGAACGCTTGTACTGGGTTGCTAGGAACAATGTTCACAACCAGAGAGAAGATGTCTGGAGTTTCAGTTGTTGTTAGAGCAATCGTCTCAGAAACCGTACCCGCTAGGCTAGCACCCGCACCCGGTTGGAAGATCAAACCGATAGTTAGTGCAGCAGAAATCGCGATGATGGTGTTGATAATGTAAAGAGCAAAGGTTTTACCACCAAGACGACCAAATGAACGGATATCTTTCAGTTCAACGATACCGCAAACGATAGATACGTAAACAAGTGGAACAACAAGAAGTTTAATTAGTGAAACGAACATACCACCAGCGCCTTCCGCAGCACCAAGTAGGTAAGTGTCAAAGATCGCAATACCGCTGAATAGGTACTGAATTGCAGTACCGATAAGTAGGCCGGCAAACAAACCTACAAATATTTTACTTGAGAGCGATTTATCCATCGTCTATCTCCAGTCTGTTATGTTTGAAAAATGTACTTTTATAGTTATATATACGAGTGATATCTCGATATGGCCGGAGATTTTACATATCAAGATAACAATTGAAAGTATTATTTCACATATTAATTACAAATGTGACATCAGAGCAATTATTTAAAAACAACTAGTTTCATAAAATATTACACTAACCACCTGAAATCGCTAAAATAAAAAGAACGACATACCAAAAATGATTTTTTTGCCTATTTGTTGGCCTGTCACCGTTTTAAACACAAAAAAAGAGAGGCCGAAGCCTCTCTCTGTATTTCACATGGTTCAGTGATTTATTTTGAAACCATAACCATTGCTGGACGAATCACACGACCGTTTAGCTCGTAGCCTTTCTGCATTACGAACATTACTGTATTTGGCTCGTGATCTGGGCTCTCTTGAATCGACATTGCTTGGTGAAGCTCAGGGTTGAATGCTTCGCCTTCAGGGTTGATCTCTTTAAGACCAAACTTAGCCACTACGTCTACAAACGTTTTGTGCGTAAGCTCAACACCTTCAAACAGTGGCTTAATCACTTCGTTGTCAGCGTCTGCAGCTTGCATTGCACGCTCTAGGTTATCGATAACTGGTAGCAGCTCTTCAGCAAACTTGTTTAGAGCAAATTTACGCGCTTTATCGATCTCTTGCTCAGTACGGCGGCGCATGTTTTCAACTTCAGCTTTCGCACGTAGAACAGAATCTTGCTGCTCTTTTACTTTCGCTTCGCTCGACAACAAAGCTGCTTCTAGTTGAGCGATCTTTGCTTCTTGCTCGTCAGCAGCTTCTTCAGTTTGCGCTTCTGCTTCAACTTTCTCTGCCTCAGCAATGATCTGATCTAGCTCTTCTTCCGTTACTTTGTTTTCTTCGTTGCTCATGATATCTCCAGAATTCAGTTTTCTATGCCAGTGAGCGGCGTATTAGCGCCCAATTTGATATAAAACACTCGCATAGTCATTCAACTTGCCTTTATTATGGGGATGAAGAATTTTGATTCAAGCCTAATTCGTTTGGAAACCTTATGAAAAAGCCATTTGAAGTCATCGCCATCATTGGTAAACCTCGAGATCAACAAGCAATTCAGACTCATAGAGAGCTGTATCAGTGGTTAAGTGCTGAAGGCTATCAAGTGTTTGTTGATGACAGATTAGCCAGTATCTTAGACGACATCCCTAAAGAACGATTCTCTAGCTTAGTCGAACTCGGAAAGCGAGCAGATTTGGCGGTGGTTGTAGGCGGTGATGGCAACATGCTCGGCGCTGCGCGAATCTTGTCTCGATTCGATATCTCAGTGATTGGTGTAAACCGTGGCAACCTCGGCTTTTTGACCGACCTTAATCCAGAGAATTTCCAATCAGCGTTAACTGATGTGCTTAATGGTGAGTTCATGGAGGAAGAGCGATTTCTACTTGAAACCGAGATCCATCGTCATGGTCAAATAAAAAGCCATAATGCAGCCCTTAACGAAGCAGTACTCCACCCTGGGCAAGTGGCTCACATGATCGAGTTTGAAGTCTACATTGATGATAGCTTCGCCTTCTCGCAACGCTCAGATGGATTGATTGTCTCAACACCGACTGGCTCTACTGCCTATTCACTGTCTGGTGGTGGCCCGATCCTGTCTTCAAGTTTGAATGCTATCTCTTTGGTGCCGATGTTCCCGCACACTCTATCGAGCCGACCTTTGGTGGTTGATGGCAAACGCCACATCAAACTGATCGTTTCCCCAGACAATCGCGGCACTCAAGAAGTAAGCTGTGACGGCCAAATTTCTTTACCTGTTTCACCGGGTGATGAAATCCACATCTACCAAAGCCCGAACGTGCTTAAGCTGATCCACCCTAAGGATTACAGCTACTACCACGTACTGCGAAACAAACTCGGTTGGTCGAGTAAGTTGTTCTAACGGCACAAAGAAAAATGAAAGGTTGGCGACATGCCAGCCTTTTTTATTCCACAGAGATTCCCTACTACGCTCCTTCGTCGCTTTAGGGAATGACGTGAATCATTCGCAAGCAACTAAAACCAACGTCATTCCAGAACCGAGGAACGAGGTGTCTGGAATCTCACTACGCATCAACTTCAAACAAAAAAGATTCCCTACTGCGCTCCTCCGTCGCTATAGGGAATGACGTAAGTCGTGCGTAAAGCACCAAAGCCACCGTCATTCCAGAAACGAGGAACGAGTTGTCTGGGATCTCACTACGCATCAACTTCAAACAAAAAAGATTCCCTACTGCGCTCCTCCGTCGCTATTGGGAATGACGTAAGTCGTTCGTAAAGCACCAAAGCCACCGTCATTCCAGAAACGAGGAACGAGTTGTCTGGAATCCATTCATCCGGAGCATTTAAATCTTTTCATATAGCTCTAACCAATCAGGATTTAAGCTACTAATTAAGTTCTCTTTCCACTGACGATTCCACTTCTTTAACTGTTTTTCCCGCTCTATAGCGTCTCTAAAGTCTTCAAAAACCTCAAAGTAAACTAACTTGTGGACGTTGTACTTCTTAGTGAAACCCTCCACCTCTCCTGTCTTATGTAGCCAAACTCTTCGCTTGAGGTTTCCAGTAACGCCAATATAAAGAACGGAATGAGTACGATTAGTCGTTATGTAAATAGCAGGCTGCTTCATAAGCACTTCCATGTGTTTTTTCTCAAGCTATCAGAAACTTTCAAATCAAAAGTGCTAGATAAGTACTAACTAAAACCCAAAAAGATTCCCCACTGCGCTACTTCGTCACTTTAGGGAATGACGTAAACCACTCGCAGGCAACTAAAATCAACGTCATTCCAGAACTAAAGCGCGAGGTGTCTGGAATCTCACTACGTATTAACCTCACACGAGAGAAGATTCCCTACTGCGCTCCTCCGTCGATATAGGGAATGACGTAAGTCGTTCGTGAAGCACCAAAGTCTCCGTCATTCCAGAAACGAGGAACGAGTTGTCTGGAATCTCTTTTCGCAAATAGACATCAATATCAGGCACCTACAAACGAAGTTTGATTTGATCGATCTCACAAAAAATATTCACCTGCTCACTTTACTGTATAAAGAAACAGTATATACTGAACTTATATACAGTATTGTTCAGTTATACAGGTAAATAAAAATGCTGGCTCATCTAAGTGTTAATAATTTCGCTATTGTTAAGTCTTTACAGCTAGAACTTTCTAAAGGCATGACAACCATCACCGGTGAAACGGGTGCGGGTAAATCTATTGCTATCGATGCGTTGGGCTTATGCCTTGGTGGTAGAGCTGATGCAGGCATGGTGCGACAAGGTGAAGAGAAAACCGAAGTCAGCGCCGCATTTTTACTGGATAACAACTTACATGCGACTCGTTGGCTAGAAGATAACGAGCTACTGGATGGCAGCGAATGTATTCTTCGCCGTACCATCTCGAAAGAAGGCCGTTCACGTGCCTTCATTAATGGCAGCCCTGTTCCGCTCTCACAACTAAAATCATTAGGGCAGCTGCTTATTAATATCCATGGTCAGCACGCACACCATCAGTTAATGAAAAGCGACTACCAGATGGCGATGCTTGATCAATATGCAGGCCACCTTAACCTGCTGAAGTCGACTCGCAACGCTTACCAAACTTGGCGTCATGCAGATAACCACCTAAAAGAGCTGCGCGACAACAGCCAACAGAATCAAGCACAGAAACAACTGCTTGAGTACCAAATCAAAGAGCTGAACGAGCTCTCACTTGGGGAGGAAGAATATGAAGAGCTTGAACAAGAGCACAAACGCCTATCCAACAGTGGTGAGCTTGCATCAACCTGTCAGCAAGCTATCGAGCTTATTTACGAAGGTGAAGAAGTTAATGCGCTTGGTATTCTGCAATCGGCCAATCACTCCCTAATTCAGCTGGCTGAACTGGATGAAAGGCTGGCTGAGTTACCGAACATGCTCTCTGAAGCCATCATCCAAATTGAAGAGACCAACAGCGAGCTAAGAACTTACCTTGATAGCATCGATGTCGACCCAGGTCGTATGGCATTTGTCGAAGAGCGCTTCTCAAAAGTCATGTCGATGTCACGTAAGCATCATGTATTACCGGAAGAGCTTTATAAGCATCATCAAGATCTTCTTCAGCAAATTGAAGACTTAGACTGCTCTGATGAAAAATTGGATGAACTGGCTAACGAAGTTGAACAGCACTACCAAGGTTTTGTTGCTAAAGCGGAGAAGCTACATAAGTCTCGTGTGCGCTACGCCAAAGAGCTCAACAAACTGATCACGCAAAGCATGCACGAATTGAGCATGGAGAAAGCGCAGTTCGCGATTGAGGTAAACAACACCAATACTCACCCATCGCCATTGGGAATGGACAACGTGACCTTTATTGTTTCTACCAACCCGGGGCAACCAATGCAGCCAATTGCTAAAGTGGCCTCTGGTGGTGAGCTATCGCGTATCTCATTAGCGATTCAGGTAATCACCGCTCAGAAAGTCGATACCCCTAGCCTGATCTTTGATGAAGTCGATGTTGGTATCAGTGGCCCAACGGCTGCAGTCGTTGGAAAAATGCTGCGTACTCTAGGTGAATCAACACAAGTCATGTGTGTGACTCACTTGCCTCAAGTTGCAGGTTGTGGTCATCAACAGCTGTTCGTTGCCAAGAGCACTAAAGCAGGAAAAACAGAGACGCAAATGCACACACTTGATGAGCAACAACGTATCTCTGAGCTTGCAAGATTGCTTGGTGGCAGCCAGATCACCGATTCAACGCTCGCTAACGCAAAAGAGCTGTTAATCGCCGCTTAGATTAAACTTTCGCCAAAGACCTGATAGTTTTCTGAAAAAGATTGGCAATTTTGCAACTTATTTCAAAATTGCCAGTCATATTAAGTTCAAAGCGCAAGGAGCTTTTTACTTCTTGCTGGAGCTTGTTTATTATCAGGCAGTATTTTAGCGAAGAAAGATCTCAGACTATGCGAATTAAGAAGTGGTTAGTTGCAGTTCCACTTGCACTAACAATGTTGACCGGTTGTTCTCTATTAGAAAAGTTGGTTTATCGAATTGACATCAACCAGGGTAACTACGTTGAACAAGAGGCCGTCGACCAACTGAAATTTGGTATGACTAAGACACAAGTTCGTTACGTTATGGGCTCACCAATGCTGATTGAAAACGGCTACCCAGACACTTGGTACTACATTTACCATCACCAAAAAGGCCACGAAGCTCCGATCCAGAAGAACCTGATTGTTAACTTTGATGCAACGGGAACACTGGTAACCATCAACGGTGATTTTGAAGCGAGTGATGAGTTTTTCGAGAGCCTTCGATAAAACCGCTAAATGCCCCAGATACTAAAAAGCCTGCAACACTGCAGGCTTTTTGCTATTTGAACGTATAACGACTTACTTGGTCGCGGCCGCTTTTGCTTGTTCGGCACGCTTACGACGAATCTCTTTCGGATCGGCCAGCAGTGCACGGTAAATCTCAATGCGGTCTTTGTCACGAACCGTGGCATCGAGCTTCACATTACGGCTGTACACACCAACCTTATTCTTAGCTAGGTCGATCTCAGGGTAAAGCTCAAGTACGCCAGACTGGCCGATGATCTCTTCTACCGTCGCGTTCTTGTTCACCACCAGTGTAAATACACGCTGCTCATGTGGCAGAGCGTAAACCACTTCAACGTGGATCATGTCTGATTCAATGCTCATGCTTAGTACACCTGCTTCGCACGCTGAGTAAAGGCGTTCACCATATTGCTGGTGAGCTCATTGAAGATCTTGCCGAAGGCCATTTCAATCATGCGGCTTGAGAATTCAAACTCAAGCTTAAGTTCCACTTTGCACGCTTGATCGTCCAAAGGAGTAAAGTACCAACCGCCCTGCAGCTTCTTAAATGGACCATCCACCAGCTCCATTAAAATCTCTGCGCCTTCCGCGAGGCGATTCGATGTTGTAAATGTTTTGCTAATACCAGCTTTCGATACATCAACCGAAGCCACCATTGCTGAATCTGAAGATTCGATCACACGAGAACCAGAACAACCCGGCAAAAACTCAGGATAACGAGCAACATCATTGACCAAGTCAAACATCTGGTCAGCACTAAATGATACTAATGCTGAACGAGTAACCTTTGGCATATAGACTCCTGTTAAAGACAGCGTTACATTAAACAAACCACAATTTTAATGGTATTGAGCCAGAGCGCAAATAAAAAGGATTCCCCATCTTTCGCGCAATCCGTATAATGAGGCCATTATGGCAAAGAAAAAATCAAAATCAAAAGCGGGTAGTAATACCATTGCGCTAAATAAGAAAGCTCGCCACGAATATTTCATCGACGATGAGATTGAAGCGGGGCTTGAGCTACAAGGCTGGGAAGTAAAATCCCTACGTGAAGGCAAAACGAACATCGCAGAAAGCTACGTCTACATCCGAGACGGTGAAGCATTCATCAGTGGCATGACTATCACTCCACTAACACAAGCAAGTACGCACATTGTCGCGAACCCAACACGTGTCCGTAAACTCCTAATGTCGAGAAAAGAGCTCGACAACCTATTCGGTCGTATTAACCGTGAAGGCATGACGCTAGTTGCAACGTCGCTATACTGGTCTCGCTCTTGGGCGAAAATCAAAATTGGCGTAGCAAAAGGTAAGAAGCTGCACGACAAACGTACTGATATGAAAGAAAAAGATTGGGCTCGCGATAAAGCACGAATTATGAAGAGTAATTTGCGTTAATCTTGAGCACTTGAACTGCACAGTGCTAGACAGGCATAGCTTTTCTGGTACTATGCAAGAACACTTTGGGGCTGATTTAGGATTCGACAGGAATTTTGCAGTCTGAGGTGCATGCCGTGGGGCGGTTGGCCACGTAAAAAGCCGCAAAAAAATAGTCGCAAACGACGAAAACTACGCACTAGCAGCTTAATAACCTGCTCAGAGCTCTCTCGCCCTAGCTTCCGCACGTAAGACGGGGAATAACGAGAGATCAAACCCAAACGCGCTAGCCCGGATTTTCCCACCTGAGAGATGAACGGCGAATTATAATTCAGGTTAGCCTTTAACTAGCGTGTCGGTTCGCAGGTTACTGGTGAAGTTAAAGATCGACTAAGCATGTAGTGCCAAGGATGAATGGTTTCTGGACGCGGGTTCAACTCCCGCCAGCTCCACCAAACGTTTGGAAAGGGCCAACTCGCAAGAGTTGGCCCTTTTTGTTTGTCTGGAATCTAGTACCGGTTACTTCTTCTTACCCAACACATAGTCTTCGTCACTACTCACAAGCGCACCGTATTTCAGGAAGTTCTTGCCTAGAATCATGCTGTACTCGAAGCGAGAACGGTCTTGTAGGTTTACTTTCACCTTTTTCTCTAAGTCACCGAGTTTGACGTCCATCTCCACCACAGGGCGAATGTTTACCTTCTCTCCCTTCTTAGCTTTAATACGCATCACATCAATCACTGGCTTAACAAAGTCTTGTTTGTCACCCTGCTTGTTTTGATACGTGAAGCTCACCATATCTTGTCCGTCTTTCTTGAAGCGTTTTATGTTAATCGCGTTCATTGAACTCACGTCTGCACCAGTATCTAGCTTAGCCGGGAATGTCATGCCGTTGACTTCAACAAGCTCAACATGACCGACTTTAAACAACGGCTCTGCGTTCAACAGGTAGTCGGCGCGGGTGTTGATATATACACCCTCTTTAGCCATTTTTTTACCTAGAACGAAGTAAGGCACCTTTTCACTCATGTCTAACACATCAAGGGCAAACTCTCGCTCATGAGCTTCACCCGATACCACAAAATCTGCACTCACTACAGGGCGAACATCCTCACCGACTTTCAACTTCTTAATCACCTTTTTAGAGACTTTTTGCTGCTCGCCATCCGCATCAATTAAAAAGAACTCTACGATCTCATCGTCACCCGAGCCCGTCATTTCAAAGCTTTCCACCTTTAGAACTGGCGTACTTACAGTAAATGAAGCGACGGCTTTCAGTGGGAAGTTATCCAACGTGATGTCTTCTTCTGGCGAGATAATTAAAGGTTCACCCGACTTAGTTGCATCTTGGAAGCTCTCGGCACCCGCCGAAAGTAAGTTTTCGGCGTTACTGTTGATCATGAAGTGCTCGCTGGCGGTCATGGTGCCAATTCTTAGCTGAGAATCACTACCTGAACGATCGCGCAGATACACCAAAATATCTCGCGTGGTGTCTTTACCCAACTCAACAGGAACATAAACCAAAGGCCTTTGTTTACCGCCTACATTGAGCATACGCACCAGTGGTAGGCTCATCTCTTGTTTCCGGCCATCGTTACTGACCATATCAAAGGTCACTAGATTGCTTTTCTTATCAACATCAATCTCTTCAGCATGCAGATTGCTGTAGCGATTCGAAAAAGAGAAGCTTGCATTCACTGATAAGCCATTAATGGATACTACTTCCTTTCTGCCTACGACCGTCGCCTTTTCTTGCTCTTGTAGGTAGTCATAGCCCGCAAACACTAACGCGTTGTCAGCTAAGAAGGTTTTACCGATCAAAATGGGCGCAGAAAAGTGGCTTCTATCGGTGAGGTTAACGTCAGTCGTGAGCTCTTGGTCTGCAATTTTGAGCGACATTTTTATGGTTGGGCGCAATATTGGCGTACTGCTGGTTCGGCTGCGGATCATACTGACGCGCTCTAGAGGTGCCTCAATCAGCTCCATCTCCCCTGTTTTGGGGTTTTGAATCTTAAACGATACCTGTGTTTCAAAAGGTTCGAAGGTGCTGGCATCCCAATCACTGTAGGCCACATCGCCATTGTTCAGCACCTCTTCTGTCAGCGCCAGCATCAACTCTTGGTCTTTTAGATTTTTGTAATCTGGATGGGTACTGGTTACTTGAATCTCTTCTGCGTGCATCGAGGTAGTTTCAGCGCCTGTGTCGATTTTTCCGACAAAAGGAATATCACTAAGCCCTTCCACTTTAGACAAGTAAACATTCTCGGTACGACCAAGCACCGACTTGCCATCAAGCTCATAGGTTGGGTTTTGCGTGGTAGGTGAAGTGTCAGTTGTTGCCATGGAATAGTGTAAAAAAACGAGTGTACTTAATAGAGTTAAAGCCAAAGGTATCTTTTTCATTAGTTGTTCCGTTGTCATCAGTTCACTAATAATACTGACGTTTTTGCTCAGAGTTCCCGCGTCAGCAGTGGTTCTCACATAACGTTTACGTGGTGACTTTTTCAATGACAAATCGATGACTTAACTGGGTTTAACCTCATCAATTCTTGACTTTAGAACGGACCATTTTCATGAGGTATTCAACTAAGAACCTAAGTCGATACCTCATGAAATCCACTGAAGACAAGTCAGCCTCTTTAAACGAATTAACTAAAAGTATAGAAGCTAAATCATTATTCCTTTTAAGTATTTATGTCACCGTTTTATAAACATAGCATTACATTCCCTTAATTTCTTTGGTAGTATCCGCGCCGAATTTAGTTAACTGAATGTTGTGATGCATATATCAAGAAATACGCAAATAAAACAAAAGGTAATGGCGATTTACGTCATTGCTGCTTTGCTGTTTCAGATATATTTATTAGCCACGATGGCGCTCAACCCATCACAAGTTAATAACAAGAACTGGCTGTCAGAAGCGCAGGGAGAGAAGATCTTGCTGTGTACTGCTGAAGGCTTTAAATGGGTCGATATTAGTGAACTCATCGAAGATAACGCGATGTCGCCACTGCCTATCGATGAAATCCATGACCCGCTCAAGTTTCAATGTCCTCTGCTAGAGATGTGTCAATTCTCTATAACCATGATCGCAATGGTGCTAGCGGCATTGGCGGTTTGGTTGTGCCGAATCGCGACGTCATTCACTCCTTATCACCATATTCAAAGCTACCGTAAGATTTACCTCGCGTTAGCGCCTAAGCAATCCCCACCCTCGACTTTCTTCGCGTAATTCGGCGATCTCGCCATACGCCTATTTTTTCTAACAAAACACTGATCACCGCCTTTGATTCAACTGGCGGGACGTATTTGCACGCATTCAATCTGTTGTGCACAAGAAAATAATAAGAAAGGAAAGTCTATGTTCAACCAAATCCCAGCGACGAAAGCGCTCGTTACCGCTTTTGTCTGCACCGCTTTGTCCGCTTGTGGTGGTTCAAGCTCTAGCCCATCAACGTCAGTAACCCAGCAAGATGTCACTATCCAATTTGCCGCAAAAGTCGGTACACAAGACATCGAATGTAAGCTGATGGATACCACTACAGTGGGTATCGATAACACCAATCCAGAGTTTAAAGACGTACGTATGTACATCTCTAACCTCGAGCTGATTGATGACAAGGGTGAAGCAACGCCAGTCAGCCTCAAGCAAGATGGAAAATGGCAATATCAGAACGTTGCCCTACTGGATTTTGAGACAGGTGCAGATAGCTGTGCCAATGGCAATGAAGCACTCAACCACCAAATCACAGGTCAAGTTCCCGAAGGTGATTACACAGGTGTACGTTTTACACTCGGCGTTCCTACCGACCTCAACCACTACGGTATTGATGGCGACGATGCGGTATCACCACTGGATGTGATGGGCATGAACTGGAGCTGGCAAAACGGCCACAAACACCTACGTATGGATGTGAGTGGTTGGAATATTCACTTAGGTACTACAGGTTGTGAAGTAGTGGATGCCGAATCTGAAATTGTTAATTGTGCCGACTCTCGCCCGAACAGGCCCACATACCAGTTCGATAACTTTGACCATGCATCCAATGTGATTGTGTTTGATTACCAAAGCTTGGTCGCGAGTAACGACATTACTTTCAATACTCCGGGGACGCCTCCCGGTTGTATGTCCTCAAGTGTTGATGCCGACTGCCAGGGTATTTTCGATAAGCTTGGATTAGACCTAACCACTGGGGAGTGTAGCGCAGGTAACTGCAGCACATCGCAATCTTGGGTGTCGGTGGAGTAATCGCTATGTCAGCAAACCTGAAGCGAGGTTTGCTGACATCGCTTGCGATCGTCATGTTCGCAGGCTGTGGCAGCGAATCAAGCTATACCGTTACCCCAGAAAACACCACCAATCCATTTGGTTTTGACTTCCAAACAGGCTCTCTTCCTCAACCGAAAGAGCCTGTAGATAACCCTGCAACGGAAGAGAAGTTTCAGCTAGGGCGACACCTCTTTTATGACACCAAGCTGTCTGGCAATCAAACCATGTCGTGTGAGTCTTGCCACCAGCAGGCATTGGCTTTCTCTGACGGATTAGCCGTACCCACAGGTTCAACGGGAGAGGTGTTGCACCGCAACTCTCAAACCTTGACCAACATTGGCTACAACGCCTCTTACACGTGGGCAAACCCTATCTTGAAAGAGATTGAGCAGCAGTTAGTGATCCCGCTGTTTGGTGAGTTCCCCGTTGAGATGGGTATCAATGATTCAAATCGAGAGGCGATCTTAGAGCGCTTTCGTACGGATGTGGATTATCTCAACCGCTTTAATGCCGCCTTCCCTGATGACCAAGACTCAGTGACGTTTCCAAACATCATCAAGGCGTTGGCTGTGTTTAATCGTGCTCTGATCTCCAAAGATTCAGACTTCGATAAGGGCACCATGAGTAGCTCAGCCCTGCGCGGACAAGATCTGTTTAACAGTGAAAAGATGGAGTGTTTCCACTGTCACAATGGCTTTAACTTCAGCGATTCAACCCTGCACAGTGATTCCGTGTTCGTGTCGCGCCCTTTCTTCAATACTGGTTTGTACAACCTAGATGATGAGGGTAGCTACCCGATTGAAGACAACGGCCTGTTTACCGTGACTCAAAACCCACAAGACAAAGGAAAGTTCCGTCCGCCAACACTCAGAAACGTCGAGTTTACCGCCCCTTATATGCACGATGGCAGTATCGCGACTTTATCGGAAGTCCTCGATTTCTACGCCAACGGTGGCCGCAACATTACTTCGGGAGAGCATCAAGGCGATGGTAGGAGCAACCCGAACAAGAGTGAGTTCGTCAAAGGCTTTTCGCTAAGCCAACAAGAGAAGCAGGACATGCTTGCCTTCCTCAATGCGTTGAGTGACGAGGTGTTTATCTCTAACCCACGTTATTCCAACCCATTTGTACAAGGAGCTGCGCAATGATCGTTTCTAGTTCTACTTTTAATAGAGCAATCACAGCATCACTAGGAATGCTGATACTCACTACATCTGTTCATGCTGAAACTGGCACTGTCGATAAGGTGAACCTGAGTGAGGTAAACGTACAAACCAATGTGTTTGCCCAATTTGGCTACTACCAAACTGACCGAGATTCGGCTTACACCATTCCCGGTGTGCTTACCGACACCAATGCCTTCCACTACGAAGAAGGCTTACAGCTCATGCACGGTGAGCTGGGTTTTCTGGCTAGCCTCGACCAAGTGCTCGCGACCAAACTCGTCATCGGCAGCCATCACGGTGACGCCGTTGAGCTGGAAGAGTTATGGCTCCAACCCTATCTACATCAGGATTGGACCTTGCGCCTTGGCCGTCAGTTGAGTGAGATTGGCTTGTGCAACAGCACCCATGAACATGACTGGCGCTTCTTAGATGCGTCTTTAACTCAGCAGGCTTTTCTGGGGAATCAATACTCCGATGACGCAGTTCAAGCGACCTACGCACAAAACCAGTATGACGTCACTTTGTGGGTCGGGCGTGGCGATGGTTTCCCTGCGCAATACGATACAGATTCCGCGTCACCCTCTGCGTTCGGGCTACATACACAGTGGCATCACTTGCGCAGTGACTATCAACTCAACCTAGTCGCAAGCCTTGCCTACTTCAAAACCTACCAGCGACAGGCGGACGCTTCCGATAACCACGGTCATGCTCATCCAACCGACATCAATATTATGTTTGATGGTGACACGACACTGGTATCTTTCGGCGGCAACCTTCAATGGGAAGCATTGAACTGGCAACTTGAGTGGATGGGACAACGCCTTGAATCAACCCTCACCGATTCACAGCAGATTCGCTCGGATCTCGATGCCTTTCAGCATGGCATCACCACCCAACTCAGCTGGCAGTTTGAAGACATTGAAGTAGCCGCTCGTTACGACTGGCTAACCACCGACAATGACGTTACCCAAACCAGCAGCGAATTCGAACAAGCACTCGATGCCAATGGCCACAACCCGCAACGCATCAGTGCTATTGCTAACTGGCAAATTGCACCATTCCAGCTAGTGCGATTTCAAACTAACTATGAATCCATTACTCAACAAAACCAACTGGTCTTTTGGCTGGTGTATCAGGGCAACCTGACTTGGTAACCGATTATTAAAAACAAGAGAGACTATTATGAAAAAACATCTCAACACTTTGATTCTATTTATCGCGACGCTTTTTAGCATCAATGTCGCGGCTCATGAATACACCGCAGATAGCATTCAAATTGATCACCCTTGGAGCCGTGAAGCGCCGCCTAATGCCACTGTAATTGCAGGCTTTTTCCAGCTCAAGAACCTAGCGACAAAGGATGACTTTTTGATCAGCGCATCGACTCCTATCGCAAGTCGCGTAGAGATTCACACTCATGAGATGTCGGACGGCATGATGAAGATGATGAAAATCGACAACGTGCGTATTGGCAGCATGAAGACGGTAATGTTTAAGCCGGGTGGTTACCACTTGATGATCTTCAACCCAAACAAGTCTTACAAAAAAGGGGAACGCCTCCCGATGACGTTGCAATTTAAGAACGCTGGCAAAGTAGAAGTCGAACTCGCGGTTGAGGAAAACGCGCACGTTCACCATCACCACTAATGACTAGTCACTAACCACTAGCTAAAAAACAAGCCCCCTTGTGTTTCTTACAGCAAGAGGGCTTGTTGTATTTCAATAGGCTAAAGGAATCAGCGCTGCATGATGAGAGTCACTTGTCCGCCGTGATCAGTATTCGATAACAGGGTTTTGCCGTTCAAGTGCGCGGTAAGCTCGTAAATAAGCAGCATCCCGATCCCAAAACCATCTTGCGGTTTGATGCTATCAATGTCGCCATCATTGAACGCTTGAATGATCGGTTGTGGAAAGCCACGCCCGTCGTCGCTGATCTTCACAACATCGAAATGTGGGTAGTTGGCGTAAACAATCTTGATGTTCTCACGCGTGTAACGGCACGCATTACTGAGAATGTTGAATAGCAATATCTTGAGCACTTTGCGATCGGTGGTGATCGTTTGCTCGCAGTTAACCAGCTCCAACCCTTTTTTGTTGCTCAGTGCCGAGAAAGTCTTATGCACTATCGCTTCAAAGTTCGCCTCTTCTCTAGCTAATGGCACCTGCTTGTTTAAGATCTTTAGCAAGTGGAGACTGTTCTCACACAACATGTTCAGGCTTCTCACCTGCTCATCGAGCTTGGTTAGCAGAAATGCATCGCTGTTGCGGCTCTCGACCAGCATGTCACTGGTTAGCTGAATTGACGAGAGTGGGGTTCGAATGTCATGAGGCAGTGCCGCGAAGATCATCTTCTGGCGCGCCATCAAACTCTCTATCGCTTCCGCCATCTGATGTTGATTCGCGATCAGTGTTTTCACGGCTTCAGGACCCGTTTCATCGACACGAGCCTTGAAGTCGCCCCGCGCATAGTGTGTAGATAGGTGATGAAGCGACTTAAAGCCATTGGTCCAGGTACGGAGCGACAAGACCAAGATGATCAACGTACATACAAGCTGCAGAACATCTTCCAAAAGCTCCACCAGTTTGATGTGGCGAATCGCTGGATCATTGTTGTAGGCCTCGCTATTGAACGTTCCTAAAATCTCTTTATCGCCGCGTTTCTTCGCCAGTGTGTACTCTCCCTCATCGACCCTTTGCATCTCTCCCGACGAGACATCACATTGGAACAACCAAACCGGAGACTCTTCTTCAGACTTGCTGGGAACGAGCGGCTCCAGAAAACCATTCAACACCATCTCTAAACGGCGAAAGTTCAGGTCTTGTTGCAACTGTTCTTTGTACGGAGCCAGTAACACCAACGACAGCATGGTGCTTATCAAGTAACCCAAAATCAGTGAACTGATGATCTGACCGATAAAGGTTTTCATCGAACCACAACCTGATAGTTAAGGTAGAAACCGCGGCTACGTTTGTTTTTGATCAACTCCATATCTGGCAGGTAGGCGCTGAGCTTTTTACGCAGGGTCGACACTCGCATGTAAATAGAGCGGTCTTCAATGTGATAAGGAAAGCCGTGAATGTGCTGGAAAAGCTCATGTACTGGCATGGGCTCATCGGCTTTCGCCAACAGCTCAAGGAGCTCAAATTCGGAGGGAATCAATGGAACCGTAATGTGCTTAAACTGCAGTGTTGAGTTTCTAGGGCACAACCTAAATATCAACTCTTCTTCAACCCGAGAGTGAATACTTGGTTTCTGCTCTAGGATCTTTCGGATACGCTCACGAAGCGCATTGGTGCGGACTGGCTTGGTAATGTAATCATTCGCCCCAATAGTGAGCGCGTTGGTTTCTGTGATCTCATTGTCGTTGGCGGTCATGATGATCACTGGAATGGTCGAGCCTTGTTGGCGCAGGCTCTCTAGAACACTTAACCCAGAAGTGTGTGGGAGTTGGATATCAAGCAATACCAACTTAGGCGCTTGATCCATAATTATCTCAGCGGCACCTTCACCACTGCTTAAACAGTCAACCGAATATCCCTCTACATTTTTCAAAAAGTAACACAGCATCTCCCTAAGCTGCAGATCATCTTCCACTATTAAAACGTCAGACATTGAATATTCTCTACTTAAATTAGTATTAATAACCAACCTAGCCAGTAAAGCTAAAATCTCACAAAAGCAAAGCTTTAACTCTCTTACATTATAAACGTTTTTCGTCACGGCAACGTTTGCGTTGCTCTAATGGGGGCAGTGTAAGGCCAAGAGGTGATTTACTCTGTAAGATAATGTAAGCCCCTCTATAAAAGAAGGGCTTAATAATTGATTTACAAGAGAACTCTTGTCGTCAAAGTCGGCGTTCTAACACCGAGATTGATTAACCTTGTTTGTTCGCTAGCTCGACAGCAGCTGCAAGGTTTGGCAATGTCGTCAGTTCTGGTACACGTTGTACGAGAATGATCTTGTTGTTTTGATCCGTCACCACAATGCTGCGCGTCAGTAGGCCAAGTTCTTTGATCAGCGCGCCAGTCTTTTCACCAAATGCATGCTCTACCGAGTCTGACAGGTACTCAACACCCGTTAGCTCATGCTCAGAAATAAAACGCTGCTGTGCGAATGGTGTATCTGCACTGATCGCGTAAAACTCGATATCTTTCAGTGACGCTTTATTCTCATTCACAAACTGAGAAAGCTCTGCCGCTTGCTGAACACATACAGGAGTATCAACTGACGTCAGTAAGCTATAGATCTTCACTTTGCCGTTGGTTGCGCTGGTATCGAACGGCTTAAGGTTTGATGTCATTAGCTGAACAGAAGGCATGTAGTCGCCGACTTTTACACCTTCACCAGCTAGATGAAATTTGTTGGTTTTCTCTAGCGTCACGATCTCGCCTGAACCTAAGCTAGCGTGCTGCTCTGTCACTTCAAACTGCGCTGAAGCAGAGGTCGAAAACAGAGCAGAAAGTGCCATAACTAACAGTGACTTTTTCATATTAAGCACCTACTACTTCAAGAACTGCTTGGTAGTTAGGCTCTTCTGTGATTTCAGAAACTAATTCGCTGTGCATCACTTTACCTTCTTCATCAACCACAACCACTGCGCGAGTTGCTAGGCCTTTTAGTGCGCCTTCATTCAAGTTCACACCGTAGTCTTCAGTGAATGTTGGAGAGCGGAAGAAAGAGAAGTTTTGCACTGAATCGATAGACTCAGATGCGCAGAAACGGCCTGTTGCAAATGGCAGATCTGCCGAGATGTTCAGTACCGCAACACCTCCAACACTTGCTAGCTTTTGGTGGAACTCACGCACGCTTGCCGCACATACTGGCGTGTCGATGCTTGGGAAGATATTCAGTACCAACTTCTGGCCTTTCATCGACTCAAGAGTGATGTCTGCCAGCTCTGCTGAGCATAGTGTGAAGTTTGGTGCTGCTTGGCCTGCCTGTGGGAATGAACCAGAAACAGAAACCACTTCGCCTTGAAAAGTAATTGACATGATTTACCTTCGAAATATTTATTATTAAATGAGATAGATAAGATTGAGCGACTTATCCATCTCTATTCTATGGCGCTTACTGGCCATAAAAAGTAAGGGTGACTAAGCCTAGGTAAGTCGCGATATAGACGGGAGCAACATAGAAGAAGATTAGAGTTCCATCTTCATCGGCTATGCGCTCTTTTAGGGCTTTGACGCCAGCTTGTGGAAGCAAGGCGCTCACCAATCCCCCAAAAATAGAGGTGATCGTGCTAGTTACTACTTTTTTCATCGAACATACCTGCGAACAACGCTGAACTTAGGTAACGCTCGCCCGAACTTGGAAGCACCGTGACAATGTTCTTGCCGCGGTATTCGTGCATATCGGCAATGCGATTCGCCGCGACAACTGCTGCGCCAGAAGAGATCCCCGCAAGAATGCCCTCCTCTTTCATGAGACGATTGGCCATATCGATAGCTTCTTGAGAAGTGACGCGCTCTACGTGGTCGATAAGAGTGAGGTCTAAATTGCCCGGAATGAACCCAGCACCAATGCCTTGGATTTTATGAGGCGCAGGTTGAATCTCTTCCCCTGCTAATGATTGAGAAATAACGGGAGATTCAGCAGGCTCAACCGCCACCGACAACACCGGCTTTTTCTGATAGTTCTTAAGGTAACGGCTCACGCCTGTGATGGTGCCACCGGTACCTACGCCCGCGACAAACACATCAATTTGGCCTTGAGTGGCATCCCAGATCTCTGGCCCCGTGGTTTTTACATGGATCTCAGGGTTAGCAGGGTTATCAAACTGCTGAAGAAGCAGATATTTATTTGGATTGGCATCGACGATCTGCTGCGCTTTTTCTATCGCACCTTTCATGCCTTTGGCCGCTTCGGTCAAAACCAGGTTTGCGCCCAAGGCTTTCAATAGCTTGCGGCGTTCTAGGCTCATCGATTCAGGCATGGTCAGGGTCAGCTTGTAGCCACGCGCTGCAGCAACGTAAGCCAGAGCAATACCCGTGTTACCGCTAGTCGGCTCAACCAACTCAATCCCTGGCACTAGCTTGCCCAGCTTCTCTGCTTGCCAGATCATGTTGGCGCCAATACGACACTTAACACTAAAACTTGGATTACGTGATTCAATCTTGGCCAGCACACGTCCGTTGCTAACGCGGTTCAAGCGCACCAATGGAGTTTGACCGATGGTGTAGGAGTTATCTTCTGCGATGTTGTTTCTCATAACGACTGCTCTTATTAATAATTAGAGCAACAGAAAATACGTCTCGCGAGTTATGAAGATAACTAACGGCAGTTAAGACACTGTAAGTGGCTTTTAGACATGAAAAGAGCTAATGAGATGACGGCTGCCAATAGACAATCTCGCGGGTTCGACCTTGTTGATCTTTGTCTTCATTCTCTGGAAAGGAACTCAGCCGGTCAGAATGCAAAGCACACAGCATTAAAGCAAACGCATCGATAAGATCATCAGGCGCCACTTTCGATTTCTTGGTGATTGCTGCTTGGTGCTTGAGCTTATCAATATGTTGAGGCAGGTATTGCGCTAACAAGTCGAGCCTTTGCTGTTGGCCTTCGATGCTCTTTTTCGAGTGCTCTAGCGGCGCACCATTCAAAGTGGCAAACACCACCTCTGGGTGGGATTCTCGCAGATAGAGTTTAGGGTGAAGGTGGAATAACGCATCCACCTCGCGCATTTTTGGCAGAATGTACCAAGCCTGTTTAGAGAGCTTACGCCCACACAACTCAAAGTTAATCTCACAAGCCTGAGGGTAGCTTTCAGCATAAGCCGCTTCACGACAAGGCACTGGGAACACTGAAGCCCCGCGAGTTCTCGTTAAGTATTTTCGGGCTGCTTTGTCGCACAACCTATCGGGCGTTTGTGAATCACTAAAGCCGACTGGGATATCAATCAGAGTATGAGCATCACGCAACTGTTCTGTGATCTCAGAGAGCTCAGCGACCACTTCTAGTTGCACCTCATCGTGCTCCCAACTCCAAACCACCCAACCCGCTTTGCAAGCATCTATGCCGATGTGTTTCATGACTATCTACCTAACTCCATTCATTGATAAGTAAGCGACTTTTAACGCCACGAACCTGCAGTCCCATAGCATCAAATACCTCTTCAAAGTCACGGCATTGCGGTGGAATGTTCGGCAAGGAGAGGGCTGCCTCAGAAAAGAATCGCTGCTTGGATAGGTCAGAGTGATCCCATGCCAATTGCCACCAATCCAAGATCCTCTGCTTTGATTTATGTAGCTTCTCTGCTGTAGGCATTTTGTCACTTTTTTTGAGGTTTTCGTTGGTTGTGGTTGGCAACAAATTCCATTTGTCATTGTTCGGCCAATAGGTAAATGGCAGGCAGTGATCAACGTGATAGTCTTGCTTAAGCACAGTCCCACTCCACACGCTCACAATCTCTGCTTGTTCTTTGCGCAGCTGTTCGACGCGCTTTCTGACGTCTCGCGTATCGTGGTTATGGTCAATCCACACCAAGCAGTCATGATAGGTTTGCAGTGAAATGTTGCGTTCACGGTTTGTCTCGAAACGCTGCATTTCCATCACCCACTGGTTAACGACTAATGGCTCAATCCAAGAGTGATAGATTCGAAAACACTCCCACAAACTCTCATCCAAAGTGAAGTAACCAAAGCTGGCTAAGAAGTCGCTGTCTATCACCAAAGAACTGAGTGACTTTCGACGCTGTGCTGGAGGCAGTATCTCGAACAGTTTGTTGTCTTTGGCGCCCTGATAGATAAAAGTGACAGGCCCAGCTTTGATGGTACTTATGGTATGCGAGAACAGTTTCTGTAGCGCTTTCGCTTCTTCTCCTAGAAACATCGCACCAATCGCGAGATCGTCGGCACTCAAATGTTTGAGCTGGTTCCAACCATCTTCTTTCACAAAACCGAGCCCTTTAGTGGTATTGCTGTTCTGCTGAATACCAGAACCTTCAATATCGATATCAATCAACCTTTTAAACTGCCTTACCCAGTACAGAGCCACCAGCCCGACTGGAAGCAGTATTTTGCCGTCACTTCTATCGATGACCGCTCCTGAGTGAGCATCAGCAATACGTAATAGTGTTCGCAATAAGGCCAGTTTGTAAGTCGCAGATTTGTTGTCGTTAACAATGATATGTCGCACTTTGTTGAGATCACCAGAACCATCGTCAGGTAGAGTCATAACAACGGTCTGCCACCAAACCTCACTTCGATTGAGTTGGTCTTTACTCTCGTCAATATGTCGGACTTGTAAGGCACTATTTTTTGCCAGCTGTTCGAGCTCTTCAACAGAAACCGGATAGCCTTGACGTTGGTCGTCGAACTCACCATGTCGAAGAGTGATAATCAAGCGGCCATTAGGTGCAAGTAGATTAGAGAGTTTGCGAAAGGCTCGCTCACGATAGCTGCTTGGAAGATGCATCCAAACCGCACTCACCAAGATAAGATCAAAACGCATCCCGAGATTTTCAGTTCGACTCAATGCAGGAAGTGCATCATTAATCCAAGTAACCTCTACCCCGGTGTATTCTGCTCCTAACTCGCGAAGAGCATTACTCGGTTCGATAGCTATCACCTCACAACCTTGTTGTTGCATCCAACGAGCATCACGCCCGCTACCAGCGCCAACATCAAGCACTTTATCGCCCGCTAGAGGCCAATAAGGCTTCCAACTGTGATGTACAGATTCAAACGATACCGAGTTGTACTGATGACTCAAGGTAAGCGCATTGTGGTGATAGAAATCGATAGTAGAGGACATGCTCGGTCGGTTGTTGTGAGTTCTAACTCAATGATAAGTCGATGATTAATAGATTTCTATCTAGAGATGCTGTTGTTACTGTTTTTTCCTAAGCATGATCTTTTTCTTTGATCCCAATATCACTCTAGCCAGTGAACACGTGTGTGCTGATACCCTAGATTCTTGGCTGCGGTTTTATATACATCTCTCACTCTTGATGTCTGCCGCTCTCAAAATGTTGCAACTTGGTTAAATAGAACTGAAGCTCTAATCTTCTTCAACGGTTTGAATACTGCCAATGTGCAGTGGAAAGGAGTCGGCTGTGCTTACTGCTCTTCGTCTTATTTTGGCTACGGTGTTTGTGGTTGCCACAACACTGAGTGCGCTTGTTTTCTGTCTGTTTAGCCCTAAAAACCCTAAGCATGTGTATTTCTTCTGTCGCTGGTTCAATCAACTACAAAAGATCCTTGGCCTTACAATTATTCAGCGCGGGCTAGAGAACGCGCCAACGCCGAAAAACAGCGTGTACATTTCGAATCACCAGAGTGTATTTGATTTCGTTACCGATCCGGGAATGCTAAGACCGCGCACCGTCTCACTGGGGAAACGCGACCTTTTGTGGATTCCATTCTTTGGCGTTTTGTATTGGATCACGGGTAACATCTTGATCAATCGTGAAGACAAATCCAAAGCCAGAGATACGATTAAGCAAGTAGCTGAGGCGATTCACCAGAGAGACCTTTCGGTATGGGTTTACCCAGAAGGTACTCGTAGCAAAGGCCGTGGGCTCTTGCCTTTTAAAACGGGCGCGTTCCGGATGGCGATTGAGGCAGGTGTGCCTATTACCCCAATGTGTACCAGTACCACTCACAACAAGATTGATTTGAATCGCGCCAACAACGGCATTGTGATCACTGAAATGCTAGAACCTATCGATGTGTCGGATTACGAACTGGGTGATGCCAGAACCCTTGCTGATCACTGCCACGCTTTAATGGCGGAAAAAATCGCCCAGCTTGATGCAGAAGTCGCGCGCTTAGAGGCTGAAGCCAGTCCAAAGCTCGATACACGTAAAAGTTCGACCCAATAGCAGAGTGATATCTCGCGACAGTTGGGCTGAGTGAAGGTTCAATTACATTTTACCGCTCGCGGCGTCGCAACTCTCGTCGCTGCTATTTTCTTTGCCCGTCCCGATTAGCACAGTTGAGGTTGGCTTTAATAGGAGCGACGAATGCAGGTTATTCATCACGGTGGTAAACATACAGTTACGGGCTCTTGCCATGAGCTAAGAGTAGAAGACCAAGCAATATTGATTGATTGTGGTCTGTTTCAAGGCGCAGATACTCGCCCATTAGAAGTTGAGTTTAACACTCAGCATCTAAACGCTTTGCTGCTGACCCATAGCCATATTGATCATATTGGTCGCATTCCATGGCTGCTAGCGACTGGCTTTAATCAACCCATCATCTGTACCAAAGCGACGGCCGCCATTGCCCCACTGATGATTGAAGATGGTCTGAAACTGCAAGGCTTTAGCCACAGCCAACGAAAGCAAATCCTCAAAAGAATTCACTCACTAATACAGCCTCAAGCCTATCATCAGTGGTTTCCAATTCCGCGAGCGCCTCACCTCCACAAGCAAAAGGATCATAGTAGGCCAAATACTCTTTATGCTCGTTTTCAACCTGCAGGGCACATACTTGGTTCGGCCTATATTGAGGTTAAATTACCGAATGAAGAAGTGGTGGTGTTTTCTGGAGACCTTGGCCCAAGTAACACTCCCCTACTGCCCGACCCAGTGTCACCAGGAAGAGCTGACTATCTGTTTATTGAATCGACCTATGGTGCGAGCAATCATTCCAATATCGCTGAGCGTGCAGAAACTCTAAACCGCATTATTGAGCACTCATTGGAAGATGGTGGCGCAATCCTTATCCCCGCCTTTAGCGTTGGAAGAACTCAAGAACTGCTGTTTGATATTGAACAGATGATCGAGCAGCGCTCTCTGAGTCGCCAACTGCCCATCATTCTTGACTCGCCAATGGCACACAAGATCACCCGCTCCTATCGTCAATTTAAAGAACTATGGGGAGAGGAAGCGAAGGAGAGATTAGCAGCACACCGCAATCCATTGGCGTTCGAGCAGTGCATTACGATTGATGATCACCGAGCCCACAAGAAACTGGTCAACAGACTCAAATCAACGGCAGAGCCTGCGATAATTATCGCTGCCTCGGGAATGTGTCAGGGCGGGCGAATCATGAACTATCTATCGGCTTTACTACCCGACAAGAGAACAGATGTGATTTTAGCGGGTTACCAAGCCCATGGAACATTAGGTCGTGCTTTGCAGCAAGGAGAAATGTCTGTAGAGATCGACCAAGCTCGTATCTCTGTGAATGCACAAATTCATACAATGTCTGGTTATTCCGCTCACGCGGGTCAAAACGATCTTATGCGCTTTATCGAGGGCATCACTCCCCCACCAAAATCTATCCATTTGATTCATGGTGAACCAAAAGCTCAAATCGCCTTTGCCAAACTACTTGAAGGGCGTGGGTATAGTGTGTCAGGTAGCTAGGGCGTGTTGGCCTTTCGAGCTGATTTTTGCAGCGAGTTGCTGGGTACTTCTACAAGGCAGAGGTTTTGATGTGTAGCTAGCCTACATGAAAAGCCGATAACGCAGTAGAAATGACCAGCAAACGCTGCCCGAAGGGTTCGAGCTGGGCGCCCCCGCAAAAAGCGTTTTACTCTTTGTTGAGGGGGGACTTGCTTAGAATGACTAGGCTACTTCCCCCTCGCCGCGATTAAAACGCTTTTGACTAGGCGTCCCCATCCGAACAAAACTTAACCACGAAAGGTCAACACGCCCTAGTTCAAGAAGGAAGAAATGAGGTGTCGCAGTGGCAGATTTGTCTCACCAGTTCTGCGATGGCTAATACTATGCTCGATTGCACCTTTTGGTTATGACGGTCAATGAACATCGTCAGCATCTCTTCGGGTAGGTTGTTGGCTGCTTGCTGATCGTAATCGATAGGCATCACACTTTGCACCACGTGGACTTTTTGCAGCTCTTCAATCACATCAGGGTCGGTAAAGTAGATGCTGCTGTGTGGCGTGTCTGCCCACTCTTTCAGGGTCACAAATCGCTCTACATCTTCATAGATTTCACGGTTAATCACACCAAGTCCATACAACAGCTTGCTACGAACCATCACATCCCCTAAAGGGCCTTGATTCTTAAGCAGAGGATCAACAACAAACTTCACGGCATAATCGTCTTTATAGAAGATAGTTTGCATTAACACGCCAATCGTATCGTCCAAGGCATGATAGGCCGCTAAGAACACCGCACTGGCGTCCTCAGCAGTCGAGATCACTTCCAGCAGTTCAGCTTCATTGGGCAAGTCGATAGGCTCAATGGCCTTTGAAAGCATGGCGTTTTCTGCTCGCGTGTTTCTCATGTTTACCTCTAAGCCTAAGGTGACGTTGGTCTATCGCTGTAAGAAAGTCGTCATTTTTAAGTGATTAGTCTGACGTTCGATTTGAAAAGCGTGGTCGACCTGTTAAATAGCCTTCTTCTTGCTCAGGTTCCGTACTTTGCTCTGTTTTTAGAATCAGTGATGAGCATAAGAACGACACTAAGGTAGAGATAGCGATAGAAAGCGCGACACCCAACATTGATGATTTAGGCGCCATCACCAAAATAGCGAAGATAGAACCCGGAGACGCTGCTGAAACCAATCCCGCATCAAACAGGACCAGCGTTGTCACTCCCGCCATACCGCCAGCAATCAAAGCGAAAATTAGGCGAGGCTTCATTAGCACGTAAGGGAAGTAGATTTCTTGAATACCGCCGAAGAAATGAATGATGGATGCACCACCAGCGGTCTGTTTAGTACTGCCTTTGCCAAACGCCATATAAGCTAATAACACCCCAAGACCAGGGCCTGGATTAGACTCAATAAGGAATACTAACGACTGACCATATTGTTCAACCTGTTGGATTCCGATTGGTGAGAACACACCATGGTTAATCGCATTGTTAAGGAAAAGAATTTTCGCCGGTTCCACTAGAATAGAAACCAAAGCCAGTGAGCCGGTGTCGACCATGGCCTGGACACCTGCGGCCAACATCGTCGAAACCACTTTTACAGCAGGTCCAACAATCAAAAAGGCGACGATGGCACATATCATTCCTACGATACCCGCAGAGAAGTTGTTCACCAACATCTCAAAACCACTTCGAACCTTGCCTTCGATGGCTCGGTCAAAGCGTGCAATCACAGCACCACCTAATGGCCCAATGATCATCGCTCCCATTAGCATCGGAACATCAGTCCCAACAATCAAGCCCATTGTTGCGATAGAACCGACAATTGCGCCCCGCTCTCCCCCAGTCATTTTGCCGCCGGTGTAGCCAATCAATAATGGAATCAAGAAGGTGATCATTGGGCTAACCATCGAAGCTAGAGCTTCATTCGGCCACCAACCTGTTGGTATGAACAGTGCGGAGATCAGTCCCCAAGCAATAAAGGCACCAATACTAGGCATAACCATGTTCGCAAGAACACGACCGAAACTCTGAACTTTGATTTTTGAACTTGGGGAGAACATATAGAACCTGAAACACATCTGTAACAATCAATGACTCTGGTAAAATCTGCAAACTTAGGCAAAATATCCTGCAATTATCTGAGATTCATACCACACCCATCCATTGTGATTTTGATCACACCAAAACTCAAACACAGCAATCTAAATGTGATTTACAGATCACATTAATAGAATGACCACCGATAAGATTACGTATTAAAACTACAATACAACACCACCCTGATGTATCTATCAGCAACTTGTCAGAAAGTTGAAATTTAATTCCAAACCCAGTCACATCATGAAATTCTATTTTTCCGAGAGAGATCTAACTAAAAAAATGCATTAAATTGCATTTCTATGTCGAATGGCAAACGGAAAAATAGAACTTATCGTTAACAAAAGCACTCCAGAACATGCGATATATCACACTATTAAGCTTAGATAGATAAATAATTTAACAAGAGCATTACATGTGAAGTATTGTGTTGTACGAAAAACAATCATAAGTACAACTAACAGGGAAAAATACTCATGCAGTCATTCGTTGATTTTTTGAATGGAATAATCTGGAGTCCGGTACTGATTTACTTGTGTCTAGGCGCAGGTTTGTTCTACTCCATAATGACCCGATTTGTTCAAGTTCGTCACTTCTTTGAAATGTGGCGTTTGTTGTTATCTGGCAAAAGCTCAAGTAAAGGTATCTCATCTTTTCAAGCACTTGCCGTTTCGCTTTCTGGGCGCGTAGGTACAGGTAATATTGCTGGTGTTGCTGCCGCAATCGGTTTCGGTGGTCCTGGTGCTGTATTCTGGATGTGGGTTGTTGCCTTCTTTGGCGCGGCAACTGCGTTTGCAGAATCGACACTGGCTCAAATCTATAAAGAAGAAGATGAAGGCGAGTTCCGTGGTGGTCCAGCTTACTACATCGAAAAAGCGATGGGTCAGAAATGGTACGCGTGGATCTTCGCTATCGCGACAATCTTTGCTTGTGGTGTTCTACTACCAGGCGTTCAGTCAAACAGCATAGGTAATGCGGTAGAAGCTGCGTTTGGCACGGGCGACATGATCGAAACAGCTATCGGTACGTTCAGTTTTGCTAAAGTTTTCACTGGTACTGTTATTGCGATCATCCTAGCGTTCATCATCTTCGGTGGTGTTAAGCGTATTGCGAACTTCACGCAAATCGTGGTTCCTTTCATGGCGCTGGCTTACATCGTGATTGCTTTCGTTATCATTCTTCTAAACATCGGTGAGGTGCCACGCATCTTCGGTATGATTGTTGGTGACGCATTTACGCCTATGGCTGGTGTTGGTGCTGCTATCGGTTGGGGTGTAAAACGTGGTGTTTACTCTAACGAAGCAGGTCAAGGTACTGGTCCTCACGCTGCAGCGGCTGCAAGTGTTGATCACCCAGCACAGCAAGGTCTGGTTCAATCTTTCTCTATCTACATCGATACGCTACTTGTATGTTCAGCAACAGCGTTCATGATTCTTATCACTGGTGCATACAACGTACACGGTGGTGCTGAAGGCGCATTCCTAGTACAGAACCTAGCTGCAGATATCGGTGCGAACGGCCCTGTATTTACACAGCTTGCAATCGAAAGTGCTCTACCAGGTGTTGGTAAGCCATTCATTGCGTTCGCTCTGTTCTTCTTCGCGTTCACAACTATTCTTGCTTACTACTACATTGCAGAAACGAACATCGCGTACCTACGTCGTACTATTAAGATCCCAGGTATGATGTTTGCTCTGAAAGCGGTTCTTATCACTGCAGTATTCTACGGTACAGTGAAAACCGCCAACCTTGCATGGGCAATGGGTGATGTGGGCGTAGGTCTGATGGCTTGGCTAAACATCGTCGGCATTCTGATTATCTTCTTCATGTCTAAACCAGCTCTGAAAGCGCTGAAAGACTACGAAGAGCAACAGAAGAAAGGCGTAACTGAGTACACATTCAACCCAGTTAAGCTTGGCATTAAAGGCGCAGATTACTGGGAAGGTAAATACAAGCGTAAGACAGGCAAATCGCCTGAAGCTGAAACAACTGACAGCAAGCCAGTTGAGCAGCCATCTGCGTAAGTAAACTCCTAAGCTGAATAGGTGCTGTAAGGCCTATTCAGAGATAATAAAAAAACGGGTTAGCCATTTCGGCTAACCCGTTTTGTTTTCCTGTATCTTAAGATCTGTTCCCAAACAACGGTCTTAAGCTGCGATCTCTTGTGTTGCAACTTGCGGTGCTTTCTTCTCGCCGATTGGCAGTACTGTGCGACCGTATTCGTTGTTGATCACTTGAGCCATTGCAAAGTAGATTGCAGAAGCGCCACAGAAGATACCTTCAAAACCAGCGATGGTACCGATTAGCTCACTACCAGTGAAATCACGAGCAGCAAGTAAGAAGAATAGAATCGTTAGAGAACCGAATACTACTTGCTTCGCTACTGGGTAGCATAGAGAGCCGATGAACATGAAGCCCGTGAATACGCCCCATAGTAGTAGGTACCAACCCATGAAGCTTGCTGGGCTTGCTGGTAGGCCCATGTAAGGCATTACGATCAGACCAACCAGTGTCAGCCAAAATAGACCGTAAGAAGTAAACGCTGTCGTACCGAACGTGTCACCACGCTTAAAGCACATTGTGCCGACAATCACTTGGCTCAAACCACCGTAGAAAATACCCATCGCTAGGATCATCGAATCAATCGGGAAGAAACCTGCGTTGTGAATATTAAGAAGAATAGTGGTCATACCGAAACCCATTAAGCCAAGTGGCGCTGGGTTAGCTAGTTTGGTCGACATTGCGAATTTACCTTTATCAAATAGGGGGTTAAACAAAACCAATAAAAATTGTAAGAAAATTTTAATCTATAAACCGTTTTTGAGGTAATCCAGTTATCGAAAACTAAGGTTGAATAAATGATCCTATGAAATATTAGTTTTATATCCAGGGCTTAGTATTCATGTTTTGTATGTGTTTTTTAGATGCGAGTGAACGAGATTCGGGATGAGAAGAACGTGTTTAGATTCGAGCAAGCGAAATAAGATATACGAAGAGCAATAGAGAGCGAGCTTTTCGCCACTCGTTTACTCGTATCCCGCATCTATCCGATTAATCGTCACTACATAATCGAGGAACGAGATGTCTGGAATCTAATAAAGGCCGTCGGTATACCCAAAGGAAAGAGATTCCCTACTACGCTCGTACCTCGTTTTTATAAAGATACGAGTATCGAGATGAGAGATACGAAGAGCAATAGAGAGCGCGCTTTTCGCTACTCGTTTACTCACATCCCGCATCTATTCCTAACCACCAAAAAGCCGAGCGTACGCCCGGCTTGTTTAAACGGAATTAGCTCAGCAAGTACTGAATTTACTGACAACTAATCTCATCCCAGAACCAGTTTGATTGAACTGGGCTCTCCCATACACCGGGGCCGTTTTTCGCAACAAAGCACTTACCTTGGTATGTCACATTCTCACCGTCACTCACCTGAGTAACACCCGGCTCCCAAGTGGTAAATTCGCTTGGAACGACTGGTGGTTCAGTGACAGGTGGCTCAACTGGAGGGTTCGTTACCGGAGGCTCAGTCACTGGCGGGTCTACGGGTGTTGGATCGGGTTCTACTGGTGGTGTTGGTTCGCCAGCGATTAATTTCCAAGGCCCGCCAGCGGAAGGCTCATCGCCTTGTGTCCACCACTTCGCTTCATAAGTCGCGCCGTTAAAGGTCACCTGATCGCCAGAGTTGTAAACCTTATTGGCATCCCAACCATTACCACCCGGGTTCGTTCCAGGATCTACCGGGTCTAGCTTGTCGACCACACGCACTTCTGGCCAGCTCGCATGAGAGCCATAAAAGTTGGTCACACACTTCTCGTAATCACCCGGTACTAATGCAGAGTAAGCGGTTTGGAAGCCAACTAACTCACACTCAAATGAAAAGCCTTCTGGACGATCGGCGTAGTATTTCCAGTTACCATCCCAGTTGGTGTAAAGCACATCTGTCGCACCGTTGAGGTTTAAGCTACCGTAAGGCGTCTGTTGCCAACAAGTGTTCTTTTCGTCCGCTTCAATTGGGATTTGATAGTGTTCAGCTAAACCTTCCCAGTAACGGATACGATTCACAGGCTGGCCTTTATTTTTGTTCTGCTCACCACACTCAATACCACCGTTAATCACATTAATAGTCGTACCAAAGCCATAGCCAATGCCCGCGTCGATTTCGCGCTGAGAGGGTGTCCAAGTACGATCGATCACATGCAGCATCGCTGGCTTCGGGGCTTGAGGCGTTAAGAAGAACCAGATCGCTGAAGCTAGGTTCAACCATGAGTCTGCAACTAAACCGGGGTTATTCAAAAGCACCGTTGCATCACCATCGAACATTACCTCAGAGAAGGCTCCATAGTTAAAATGGTATGAAAGCTGTTTAGCACCTCGCCCAAAGTAGCCCTGCCCCGCCGCACACGGCCAACGCGCATTCTGCCAATCATTCTGACCACAGCCTGTGGTGTAGCCTTCTTGGCCTTCAGACCATCCCATTTCGCGCACGTGCACTAGCGCTTGCTGCCACTCTTCTAACGCCAATGGATTATCAGAGGTATTGTCTATCGCGATGTGTCCTCCTGTCTCTTGAGAGAAGTGGGCGAAGGCGGTGATGATGGATTTCTTACAGATGGCATCTGAATCTCGGCCATCTGTGTACTCTCCACAGAACGCAGGGAACTTACCAATCGCGCGTAGAAAACGGGTATAAGTGTATTCTGGCGCCGCCATTTGCGTTAGGAAGTCCCACTCAGTTTGCGGGAACACACGCTCAACGCGCTTTACGTTGTCAGGGTTGGAAGGCGAACCGGGTTCAATCGCTTCAACAATCGTATTGGAACGAGTTTGCAGAGCTTGAGACCAAATCGCATACATAGGATCAGAAGCCTTGGATTGCTCTACAGCTGCAAGGTCGGCTCTCGACACAAGATAGCCAGTCGGGTTCTGCGGATCGGGTTGGATGTTCATGGTTGGTTGGCTATTGGTCGCCGCATGGCTTCCACCAACAAAAAGCGCACTCAAAACGAGCGCTATTGGTTTCACGTTTAACATAGTTTGTTCTCTTATAAGTAACGTCGATAAGAGAGTATGTGGCACGATGAAAAGGCTCTAGTGCCGAACGGTTAAATCGAAAAGAACTGCGAGTCGCTTACTAACAATTTATAAATCACTTCATTTTGTCTCAATCGTTATGGGGAGTGGCTCCAAAAAACAAAAAGCCCCGAACAGAGTTCGAGGCTTCTAGAATCTAAGACAAACCTGTCTCGATTACATCAACAGAGAGAGATTATTCCCACTCGATTGTTGCTGGTGGCTTACCAGAGATGTCGTAAACAACACGTGAAATGCCGTCAACTTCGTTGATAATACGGTTAGAAACCTTACCTAGGAAGTCGTATGGTAGGTGTGCCCAGTGAGCAGTCATGAAGTCGATTGTTTCTACAGCACGTAGAGACACAACCCAATCGTACTTACGGCCATCGCCCATTACACCAACAGAGCGTACTGGTAGGAATACCGTGAACGCTTGAGATACTTTGTGGTAAAGGTCTGCAGCGTGAAGCTCTTCAATGAAGATAGCATCTGCGCGACGTAGCAAGTCACAGTACTCTTTCTTGATTTCGCCAAGAACACGAACACCTAGACCTGGACCTGGGAATGGGTGGCGGTAAAGCATGTTGTATGGAAGACCAAGTTCTAGACCGATCTTACGAACTTCATCTTTAAACAGCTCACGTAGAGGCTCAACAAGGCCCATTTCCATATCGTCTGGAAGACCACCAACGTTGTGGTGAGATTTGATTACGTGCGCTTTACCAGTCTTAGATGCCGCAGACTCGATTACGTCTGGGTAGATAGTACCCTGAGCTAGCCACTTAGCATTCTTCAGTTTCTTAGACTCTTCGTCGAAGATGTCTACGAATACGTGACCGATGATCTTACGCTTCGCTTCAGGGTCGTTCTCGCCTTTAAGCGCTTCTAGGAAACGGTCTTCAGCGTTTACGTGGATGATGTTTAGACCAAACTTGTTGCCAAACATATCCATAACTTGCTCAGCTTCGTTCAGACGAAGTAGGCCGTTATCTACGAATACACACGTTAGTTTGTCACCGATAGCGCGGTGAGCAAGCATCGCAACGACTGATGAATCAACACCACCAGATAGACCAAGGATAACTTCGTCGTCACCTACTTGTTCTTTAATGCGCGCAACTGCATCTTCAATGATTGAAGCAGAAGTCCAAAGGCCTTCACAACCACATACATTAAGAACGAAGTTTTCTAGCATTTTCATGCCGTTCTTAGTGTGTGTTACTTCTGGGTGGAATTGAACGCCGTAGTATTTCTTCTCTTCGTTCGCCATAGCTGCGTAAGGACAAGTGTCTGTTTCACCTGTTTTAACGAAGTCCGCTGGGATTTCTACTACTTTGTCACCGTGGCTCATCCAAACATCTTGGGATGCTTCCAGATCAGCAAACAGTGCAGATTCACCTGTTACTTGTACTGCTGCGTAGCCGAACTCACGCTCAGTAGACGTTGCTACTTTACCGCCAAGTTGTTCAGCCATAGTTTGCATGCCGTAGCAGATACCGAATACAGGAACACCTGAATCAAATACATATTGAGGTGCACGTGGAGAGTTCTCTTCCGTTACACTTTCAGGGCCACCAGAAAGGATGATGCCGTCTGGGTTGAATTCACGAATATCCGCTTCTTCTACGTCCCAGCTCCAAAGTTCACAGTAAACACCGATTTCACGAATACGACGAGCAACTAGCTGCGTGTATTGAGAGCCGAAATCTAGAATTAGAATACGTTGGTCATGAATATTTTTAGTCATTGTAAGCAGTCTTATTGGCTATGTGATGAAACGGAGGCGAGTTTACTCACCTCTCATTAACTCTTCAAGAAATAAAGCAAACGTTTTCGTCAATTTTCTCTTACTCAATGTTTGATCACTATTATAGATAGAGAAAAAACAGAGCTAGATAAAACAGTGTGCCTCTAATGGGCACACTATAAAACGTTTAAAGGAGGCGATTAACCTAGACGGTAGTTAGGCGCTTCTTTAGTAATTTGAACGTCGTGTACGTGAGACTCTTTCATGCCTGCACCAGAGATACGAACAAACTCTGCTTTAGTACGCATATCTTCTACTGTTGCTGAACCAGTTAGGCCCATGCTTGAGCGAAGACCACCCATTTGTTGGTGAACGATCTCTTTTAGGCGACCTTTGTATGCGATACGACCTTCGATACCTTCTGGTACCAGTTTGTCTGCTGCATTGTCAGACTGGAAGTAACGGTCAGAAGAACCTTGAGACATTGCGCCAAGAGAACCCATACCACGGTAAGACTTGTAAGAACGACCGTTGTAAAGGATAACCTCGCCCGGTGCTTCTTCAGTACCAGCGAACATAGAACCAACCATCACACAAGATGCGCCAGCTACGATTGCTTTACAGATGTCACCAGAGAAACGGATACCGCCATCAGCGATAACTGGGATGCCGTATTCGTTAGCAACTTCTGCTGCGTCTGCGATTGCTGTTACTTGAGGAACACCAACACCAGTAACGATACGAGTTGTACAGATAGAACCAGGGCCGATACCTACTTTAACTGCGCTTACGCCAGCTTCGATAAGTGCACGAGCACCTGCACCCGTTGCAACGTTACCACCAATGATCTCTAGATCTGGGTAAGCTGCGCGAGTTTCGCGGATACGGTTTAGGACACCTTCAGAGTGACCGTGAGAAGAGTCGATAAGTAGAACGTCTACACCAGCTTCAACAAGAGCAGCAACGCGCTCTTCGTTACCAGCGCCAGCGCCAACAGCGGCACCAACACGTAGACTGCCGCGCTCATCTTTACATGCGTTTGGCTTACGTTCTGCTTTATGGAAATCTTTTGCTGTGATCATACCGGTTAGTTGGAACTCATCGTTCACTACCAGTACTTTCTCAACGCGTGCTTCGTGCATTTTCTCTTGCACTTCTTCACGTGTTGCACCTTCTTTAACTGAAGCTAGACGCGACTTAGGCGTCATCACTACGTCTACTTTCTTAGACAAGTCTGTTACGAAGCGAACGTCACGACCAGTAATGATACCAACCAATTCGTTTGTTTCAGTAACAACTGGGAAACCAGCAAAGCCGTGCTTCTCAGTTAGAGCGACAACGTCAGCGATTGTTGCATCAGGACTTACTGTTACAGGGTGAGAAACCACACCTGCTTCGTAGATTTTAACCTGACGAACCATCTCAGCTTGTTGCTCGATAGACATGTTCTTGTGGATAAAGCCAATGCCACCTTCTTGCGCGAGTGCGATAGCCAGACGAGCTTCCGTCACGGTATCCATCGACGCAGAAATCATAGGGATGTTCAGTGAAATGTTTTTAGTCAACTGAGTGCGAAGATCAGCTGTGTTTGGGAGAACAGTGGAGTGTGCTGGCACAAGTAGTACGTCATCGAATGTCAGCGCTTCTTTGGCAATTCTTAGCATTTGCAATATCTCACAATTGAGGGGTAGAAAGAAAAATCCCGCTTCATCGTTTCGCATAATGAAGCTCTTAGGATTAGATATTGCGGAGGGATTATACGCACGGGGAAATCGCTTGGCTACACATTTTTGTATTTTTTATTTGCATTTACCCCCTTGATATGTATTATATTGCCGCTATCTTCCATACTCACGCCCTGTGAGATACGACATAAGACCGTCCTACAAAGATAGCGCCTCTATGACCAATCCAAACATCTTTACTGTTTCTCGCCTCAATGCAGAGGTTCGACTTCTTCTTGAAAATGAAATGGGTATTGTCTGGCTCGTCGGAGAGATCTCCAATTTCTCAGCGCCTGTCTCTGGTCACTGGTACCTCACCCTTAAAGATTCTCGTGCTCAGGTGAAATGTGCCATGTTCCGCGGTAACAACCGCCGAGTGACATTTAAGCCTCAAAACGGTAATCAAGTATTGGTCAAAGCCCGCCTGTCTCTTTATGAGCCGCGTGGTGACTATCAACTGATCATTGAAAGCATGCAGCCAGAGGGCGATGGTCGACTTCAGCAAGAGTTTGAAAAACTCAAAATGAACCTTGCTGCAGAAGGTCTGTTTGCTCAATCAAATAAGCAACCTCTGCCAGAACACCCTAAGCGTGTTGGTGTCATCACATCAAAAACGGGTGCCGCTCTCTACGATATCTTGGACGTACTTAAGCGCCGTGATCCATCTTTGCCTGTTGTGGTTTACCCAACCATGGTTCAAGGCGAAGAAGCAGCGATTCAGATTGCTCAAGCAATTGGACGCGCCAATGAGCGTAATGAGTGTGACGTGTTAATTGTGGGCCGCGGCGGCGGTTCACTGGAGGACCTATGGTGCTTTAACAACGAGATCGTTGCGCGCACCATTGCCGCAAGCCAGATTCCAATCATCAGTGCCGTCGGCCACGAGGTGGATGTGACGATTGCTGACTTTGTTGCTGATATGCGCGCCCCTACTCCATCAGCGGCGGCTGAGTTAGTGAGCCGTGATAACAGCCATAAAGAACAGGCCTTTGCGGCCAAGCGTGCACGCTTAGTCAGCGCTATTCGTCACCTATTGATGAAGCAAGCACAATCGACACATGCGCTTAAGTTCCGCTTAGAGAAGCAACATCCAAGCTACCAGCTGCAAAAACAGAGTCAGCAGCTTGATGACCTAGACATGCGCCTGCGCCGCGGGATGACTCAATACCTTAAGCAGCATCAACAGCGTGTCGAGCGTAAACATCATCAACTGCAGCTTCACTCACCAGTTAAGCGCTTAGGCGAACAGAAACTGCATCTACAACGCTCTGAGCAAAAGCTGTTAGATGCGATGGATAAAACCCTGCTAACCACTCGCCACCAGCTCGCAATGGCCGCAGAGAAGCTAGAAACAGTAAGTCCCCTCGCGACACTTAAGCGTGGCTACAGCATCACTCATTCAGCCTCTAAACAGACGGTCTCTTCAATTGAAGATGTGAATATTGGCGAAGTGATCAAAACGCAAGTTGAAGATGGCGTGATTGAATCGCAAGTCACCCAAAAGATTGCAAAAGCATAGTCAACTTAGCAGTACTTAATTAGAAAGCCCTATCAGATTTGATAGGGCTTTTACTTATGGGGGAATTATCAGAAGCTGCGAATAACTAGCTTGTCTTTTCAGGCTCTTTAAGAGTGAGCATGCCTTCAGTCACGATAAAGTCGATGATGGTGTCTAGGCCTTTACTCTCTTTAAGGTTGGTAAACACAAACGGCTTAGTTGGACGCATACGTTGCGTATCTTGCTCCATCACTTCTAGCGACGCGCCAACATAAGGTGCCAAATCAATCTTGTTAATCACCAGCAGATCCGAGCGAGTAATACCCGGGCCGCCTTTACGTGGGATCTTCTCTCCTTCCGCTACATCGATAACATAGATAGTCAGGTCAGCAAGCTCTGGGCTGAACGTCGCACTCAGGTTATCGCCACCACTTTCGACAAACACCACATCTAGGTTTTTGTGCAGCTTAGCCAGCTCCTCAACGGCCGCGAGGTTCATCGACGCATCTTCACGGATCGCGGTGTGTGGGCAGCCTCCCGTCTCAACACCGATGATACGGTCAGGTTCTAAAGCTTCAGCTCGCGTGAGAATCTTTGCATCTTCCTGTGTATAGATGTCATTGGTCACGACCGCGATATTCAGCTTGTCACGAATCGCCTTACACAGCACCTCAAGCAGTGCCGTTTTACCTGAGCCAACTGGGCCACCGATACCAATTCGAAGCGGTTGCTTATAACTTTCCATAGTCTTATTCCTTATATTCTTTCCACTACATCGTTGCGCTATGAACGAAATAGTCTTGTGTATTGTGTTTCATGCAGTGAGCTGGCAATCGAGAGTGAAGGCGTGAAACTGCCAATCATCCACTCTTCAATTTTTCGCGCCTGATTGATCACCGCAGGAAATCGCTGTGTGACATTCAGTAGTGCTAGCTGGCCATCGGTTTGACCAAGTGGTACCAACTTCACACCTGCAGTGACCAAATTCTCTAACCAGCTCCACAGGTAGCCTTGCTTTAAATCCTCTAAACTGATTTTCCAATGCCTTGCTGCTATGCAGAATCCCAACAGTTGATTAGGGTGCGATTGGATTGAATCCATGACAGAGACATCAATCTCCAATCGCTTAAGCAGAGTAAACAGGGCCAAACCACGCTGTTTCTCCTCCGCGCGCAGTTCGCTGGTTTCCCGGCTTGCGTACAAAAAATCACACCAGTACTCAATCTGATCGAGCTCGCCTTGTTCTAATGCCAGATAGAGTCGATCGATAATTGGCAGCTCTAGAGTGGCGACGCTTGAGTTCGCCATGTAATTCAGCCACTGCTCCATCGTATCGCGGTTGGTCACCCATCCCGCTTCCACGGCATATTCCAGCCCTTGAGAGTAGGTGAAGCCACCGATTGGTAATGAAGGGCTAATTAATTGAAATAGGCGATAGCTCGCGACATTCGCTGTTGCTTGCATGCTTATCTCCCTAGGGGCAATTTAGGCCGCCATTAAAAATAGCGCGCTTAGCGAAGCCACACCCAGTGATGCCCATTTTGAATACAGCGCCTTACCTGCAACATAGCCAACGCCCATCAACCCCAAAGCACTTACGCCCATGCCTGCCGCGAACTGTGCAAGACCAGACGCAGCTTCAACTCCGTGGGCGTAACCATGGAAGAATAGAAAACCGATTGAAACCGCCAGTACGCTGTTGACCTTAGTCGTTGAAGGTGAAAACACATGCCATAGACATAGGCTTACGACAAATAGAGAAGCGATGATCGCAGGCTCAACCACGACAGAGAAGCCCATTGCTTGACCGACCAATAGACCCGCCATAAGAGAGACAAGACCGCCACCGACTAGAGCGGATTTAACCTTGTTGGAATAAGAGAGCGCACCAATCAACATGCCGAATGCCACCAGCATAATGAGATGGTCGACGCCGGTAACAGGGTGCGTTAGACCAGAGAAAAATGAGTGAGAGCCGTGATCATGTCCAGGGTGAGCGAAAGCCAATGTTGGTGTTGTTAGCGAAGCGATTGTTAGTGTCGTTAAGCCAGTAGCGTATTTAAAGTTCATCGCGAAATCCTTGCTTTATTGTTATTTAAATCGTGGTTGTATCTAGGAATAGATGTGTTAGTGATGGTGGTGATGACCGCCAGAGCGCCCACCATAAGCCCCACCTTCTGGTTCAAAAGGTTGTTTTTCAGTGGTTACTGTTGCGCCCAAGCCCTCGACCATTTCATCCAGTACATGGTCGTGCTGGTAGCGAACCCAGCCTGCCTCTACTTGTAGGGGAACATGTCGGTTACCTAGGTGATACGCCACGCGAGTCAGCAAGTGCGCATCATCGCAGTACACAGTAGAAACAGTTTCTGGTGCCGCTTTCACTTCGACCGTTAAGCCACACTCACTGGTGAGCTGCTCGCCTCCACGTAGGATGTGTCCGCGAGGAAGAAACAAACCAGCATCGCGGCCATCATCGAGCGTCACTTTAAGACGACTCTTAATACGACTATCGATCGGTAGGCTCAAAAAACCATCGGGCGCCGTGCTCTGCTCTGCTTGAATTTGAGTTAGTTCAATCATGTTATTACTCACCTCCATATGAGATTCATAGCCTTGTGTAAGGCGTAGAATTAAAATCCGAGCTCTTAAAACAAGAGTGTTCAAATCAAGAGCTCTCTAAAATAATTTTTCTTTAAAACAAAAAGTAACGCTGTGCCATCGGCAGCTCTTTGGCCGGCTCACACTCAAGTAGCTGACCATCGGCTCGTACTTGATAGGTTTGTGAATCCACCTCAATCTTCGGCATCCAATCGTTGAGTTTCATGTCTGCTTTGCTGATGTTGCGACAGTTGCTGACTACTCCAATCAGGCTTTTCAGCCCAAGCTGCTTATCAATGTCTTGCGCCTTGGCTTCTTTAGAAACAAATAGCATTGAGGTGTTTTGACTTGCCTTGCCCGAGCTACCAAACATAGAACGGTAGTGCACAGGCTGTGGCGTTGGGATAGAGGCATTAGGGTCGCCCATCGGAGCCATTGCTATCATGCCGCCTTTCAGAATTACACTTGGCTTCACACCAAAGAAAGCTGGTTTCCACAATACAAGATCGGCCAACTTACCTTCTTCAATTGAGCCAATTTCATGCGCCATGCCGTGAGTGATGGCAGGGTTGATGGTGTACTTTGCAATGTAGCGACGCAGACGGAAGTTATCGCTGTAGTCTGAATCCTCCTCTAGGCTGCCACGCTGCACTTTCATCTTGTGCGCGGTTTGCCAAGTGCGAGTGACCACCTCACCTACGCGCCCCATTGCTTGCGAATCCGATGCGATCATCGAGAAAGCACCAAGGTCATGAAGAATATCTTCGGCAGCGATGGTTTCACGGCGAATACGAGACTCAGCAAACGCGACATCTTCAGCAATCGACGGAGAAAGGTGGTGACACACCATCAGCATATCTAAATGCTCATCAACGGTATTGACGGTGTAAGGCCTTGTTGGGTTGGTTGATGACGGCAATACATTCGGTTCGCCAGCAGCGCGAATGATGTCGGGCGCATGGCCGCCACCTGCTCCTTCGGTGTGATAGGTATGAATCACGCGATCACCAATTGCACCGAGTGTCGATTCCACAAAGCCTGATTCGTTTAAGGTGTCAGTATGAATCGCAACCTGTACATCCATTTCATCAGCAACACTCAAACACGTATCAATCGATGCAGGTGTTGTTCCCCAGTCTTCATGCAACTTTAAGCCCACCGCACCCGCAGCCACTTGCTCGCGTAGTGCTTCCGGTTGGCTGGCGTTACCCTTGCCGAGTAAGCCAAAGTTCATTGGATATTCGTCTAAGGCTTCCAACATACGATGCATGTTCCACGGACCCGGAGTACAGGTCGTAGCATTGGTACCGGTATTAGGGCCAGTACCACCGCCGATCATAGTGGTGACACCAGACGCCAACGCCTCTTCAACCTGCTGCGGGCAGATAAAATGAATGTGTGAATCAATGCCACCAGCCGTCAGGATTGCGCCCTCACCGGCTAAGATTTCGGTCCCCGGGCCAATCACAATATCAACCCCCGGTTGTACATCAGGGTTACCGGCTTTACCAAGCGCCTGAATACGTCCATCTTTAATCGCGACATCGGCTTTTACGATGCCCCAATAATCGAGTACAACGGCATTGGTGATCACAAGGTCTGGCGTTTCTGCGCTCACTCGCTGGCTCTGTCCCATGCCATCACGAATCACTTTACCGCCACCAAACTTCACTTCGTCACCGTAAACGGTGTAATCCTTTTCTACTTCTAGCCATAAATCGGTATCTGCAAGACGCACGCGGTCGCCGATCGTTGGCCCAAACATCTCGGCATATGCCTGTCGGGATATCGTCGCCATTATCAATCCTTTGTTATTGTGTCTCTTTGACGGTTATATGCTTCGGGTAGTGTTGACCGTTAAAGCTTACCCATCACTTTTCCTTGAAAGCCGTACACTTCCCTTGCACCTGCATAGCTCACTAGCTCAACAGTACGCGACTGACCTGGCTCAAAACGGGTTGCAGTGCCAGCAGGGATGTTTAGACGATAGCCCTTAGTTAATTCTCGTTCGAAAATCAGCGAAGGGTTAGCTTCATAGAAGTGATAGTGAGAGCCTATTTGAACCGGACGATCACCGATGTTGTTGACCTTAACTGAGACAGTATCTCGTCCTTCATTCAAGGTGATGGTGCCGGGTGCGGTCTCTATCTTTCCGGGTACAAACCCGCTGTAGTTTGAATTGGAACTGGCCATTGAACTCTCCTTACACAATAGGTTCGTGAACAGTCACCAACTTGGTGCCATCAGGAAAGGTGGCCTCGACTTGCACGTCGGGGATCATAGAGGGAATGCCTTCCATCACATCATCGACGGTGAGAAGAGTACGTCCAAAATCCATTAACTCGGAGACGGTTTTTCCTTCTCTCGCGCCTTCGAGAATGGCACTGCTGATCAGTGCGATGGACTCTGGATAGTTAAGTTTTAAGCCTTTGTCTTTTCTCTGCTGCGCGAGCATACCTGCGCAGAAGATGAGGAGTTTGTCTTTTTCTCTTGGTGTTAATTCCATTTACTTGCCCACTGTTCGTCTAGGTACTTAGCCCGTTTTCCTTCTGAACTAAGTTAATTTTTCACACAGCAAGCGAAAAAAAGTACCGAGGGCTGGAAGTCTACCCTCGGTACAAAAATGGGCAGGTCGCTAAGTCGCCCAAATCCTTGGTAAATCTGGGGTGGAGCCACAGAGGTGTGAGCGCGTTGCTTGCCATATCTGTCCAAAGGCTTGGAGTATGTCTTCACTCCAATGACCTAAAGCTCGGATCACAATCAACCCTTCAATTTGTGTCGCGCCCATAATTAATGAGGACTTACTCGATGAACCAAAATGAACAGGTTGCAGTGAAGCTTGCTGTGTAATAGACAAGAGCAAGCTCTGTACCAACTCTAAATCTTGTGGCTCATCCGCGGTAATATAGAAGGTTCCCATCATTGGATAGTTTAATAACCCCATATTTATCATTAACTTATCGCCACCATGAAAGTTAAAACCTTCGGTGAGCAATTTCTTGTTATCTAAGTAGATTTCGGTTTTCCCAACTAGGTGTCCTTGCTCAAATCCCTCATTTTGTGCAGGCCGACCAAAACAGTGCATCTCCCAACCCCAAAACTGTGCACCTTTTTCGAGGTAGATTTCAGTGTCTAAGCGAACGTGCGCATCTGGAAAAAAGATGTTCTCTTGTGGCATCCACTCAAGGCGCGCATCTTTAGCTACATGCAACATCTGTTTCTGCTTGGCGTACTTGGCGTTAGAACGATAGAACTTGGTGGCACCTGGTGTTGTGATCAGAGTGTGCGCTCCGCTTTCTACTGAGATATCAATATTTAAGGTATCTCCTCCCACGACGCCACCTGGTGGGTGCAGCAGGTAGCTGTGACAGGTTTTGCCATCAGGATACAAAGGTCTCTGCACAGCAAGTGGCCCCAACTGATAACGATGTTTGAGTACGGTTTTGTCTCCACGGTCTGCAAAGGTAAGATTCAAATTGGCTTGCCAGCCGTCTCTTACATCTTCTTCAATTGCCATTCCTAGTGGCTGTGCGTCTTCCAAGATCGCGTTAAGTACATCGCTCATACCGTGAGATACTCCTTTATCAATTTTTCATCGAGGCCTTCCATTTCGCCTTCTGCTACTTGTCGGCCTCGGTCAAGAATGCAAAAGCGGTCACCCACTTTGCGAGCAAACGGCAGCTTCTGCTCAACCAGCAATACCGTTAGCCCCATTTTTTCATTAAGCATCCGGATAATGTCGCCAATTTCCTGAACAATATTCGGCTGAATACCTTCGGTCGGCTCATCCAGAATCAGTAGCTTCGGATTGACTACCAAAGCTCTACCAATCGCGAGTTGCTGCTGTTGACCGCCAGACAGATCGCCTCCGCGACGATGCAGCATCTCTTTCAATACCGGAAACAGCTCGAAGATAAACTCTGGGATCTTGCGATCGCCTTTGTCACGGATAGGCAATCCAACCTCTAGGTTCTCTTGAACCGTGAGCATAGGGAAGATTTGACGCCCCTGCGGTACATAACCAATGCCTTGTCTTGGACGCTCTTCTGCATCGGTTTTCAACAGGGATTGTCCAGAGAGCGAGATGTCGCCACTTTCAACTTTGACCAACCCCATAATGCACTGCAACAAGGTGGTTTTACCGACGCCATTACGCCCCATAAGCACGGTGCACTTGCCTTCTGGAATATGCATATCTAGATCCCACAAGGTATGGCTTTCACCGTAATACTGGTTAACGGATTTCACTTGTAACATCTTATTCTCCCAGATAAACCTGTTTCACTTGTGGATGAGCTTGCACTTGATCCATGGTGCCTTCCGCCAATACATGACCTTGGTGAAGTACCGTCACGTGGCTGGCAATCGAGCGAACAAAATCCATGTCGTGCTCAACCACCACCACTGAATGCTTACCTGCGAGAGAGTTAAGTAGCTCTGAGGTTCTGTCCATCTCCTGATGAGTCATGCCTGCCACTGGCTCATCCACCAGCAACAACTTAGGGTTTTGCATCAGCAGCATGCCGATTTCCAACCACTGCTTCTGACCATGAGACAAGTTCCCCGCAAGGTTGGTCGCTTCTTCATGCAAGTGAATCAATTCAAGTACAGAGAGCAACTTATCTTTCTGCTCACCGTTCATTACCGCAGTGAAGGTTCCCCACACTGAGCGCACACCAGACATTGCTAGCTCTAAGTTTTGCCACACAGAAAGGCACTCAATCACAGTTGGCTTTTGGAACTTGCGCCCAATGCCCGCGTTGGCAATTTCAGCTTCATTCATCTTTAAAAGATTGATGTTAGAGCCGAGCCACACCTCTCCTGTATCGGGTTTAGTTTTACCAGTGATGATATCCATCATGGTGGTTTTACCCGCTCCATTTGGACCAATGATGCAGCGCAGTTCCCCTTCCTTGATATACAGGTTCAGGTCATTGATCGCCTTGAAACCATCGAAGCTTTTATTCACCCCCTCCACATACAGTAAAATGTTATGGCGAATATCAATCGCAGGGTGCACATCTGGCTTGAGATAATCGAAGACTTGATCGCGACGTGTCAGTGCACTCACCGAGTCCTTCAGAGAGTTCAATGTACTCATGCTGTCACCTCCTGTGGTTTGATTGATGATCCACCCGTATTGTCTGAACTATGGTTGGAGGGCGTGTTATTCGATGAATCATTATTAGAAGAGCCAGGTTTTGACGCGCTGGTTTTCTTGCGCAGCTGCTGCCACTTAGCGCTGATAAAACCAATCACACCTTGTGGTAGGTACATGGTCGATAGGACAAACAGACCGCCTAACGCGAATAGCCACACCTCTGGGAATTCGACCGTAAACCAGCTCTTGGCATAGTTGATAATGAGCGCACCAACAATCGCACCAAACAGCGTGGCACGACCGCCCAAAGCAACCCACACCACCACTTCAATCGAGTTAAGCGGCGCAAATTCACCTGGGTTGATGATGCCAACTTGTGGTACGTACAATGCCCCTGCAATACCCGCAATCACCGCCGATAGCACAAATACCCACAACTTGATGCCATCAACGTCATAGCCCATGAAACGAGTACGAGACTCAGTATCACGAATAGCCAGCGCAACACGACCTAAGCGGCTTGTTACCACCATACGACAAACGATATAGCTGACAATCAACGCTAAGCCCGTGCAGACAAAAAGACCGATTTTGGTTGCGTCGCTCTGCAGGCTATATCCGATGATGTCTTTGAAGTCTGTCAGGCCATTGTTACCGCCAAAGCCCATCTCATTACGGAAAAACGCTAGCATCAGCGCGTAGGTCAGCGCCTGCGTCATGATAGAGAGATAAACGCCAGACACGCGCGAGCGAAATGCGAGATATCCGAACAAATAAGCTAATGCGCCCGGCACTAATAGAACCATCAAGCAGGCAAACCAGAATTGGTCAAAGCCATTCCAGAACCAAGGCAGTGCCGACCAATCAAGGAACACCATAAAGTCAGGGAGAACCGGATCGCCATACACCCCACGATCGCCAATCTGACGCATCAGATACATGCCCATCGCATAACCACCAAGAGCAAAGAACGCACCGTGCCCAAGGCTGAGAATGCCCAAGTAGCCCCAGACTAGATCCAGCGCTAAAGCTAGCATTGCATAGCTCAAATACTTACCCATCAAAGAGATGGTAAAGGTCTCAACATGAAGTGGGTGTCCACTTGGCAGCAGCGTATTGGCCATAGGTACCAATATCACCGCAGCAAGAAGCACGAGTATGGTCAACTGACCGCCCTTATCTCCTCTCAAGGCTGAGAGAACAAAAGATTTCGACTGCATAATGTTCTCCTTAACCTTCAGCCGCACGTCCACGCTGTGGGAATAGCCCGCGTGGTCGTTTTTGAATAAATAGAATGATGAAAACCAGTACTAAGATCTTGGCGAGAACCGCGCCAGCCCAAGGCTCTAAAATCTTGTTAAACAGACCTAAACTTAAACCTGCCACCAAGGTGCCCCATAGGTTACCGACACCACCAAACACGACTACCATGAATGAGTCGATGATGTAGGCTTGCCCCATGTTCGGGCCAACATTGGTCAATTGAGAGAGAGCCACACCGGCAACACCTGCGACACCTGAGCCTAAGCCGAAGGTCATTGCGTCTACACGTTCAGATCGAATCCCCATCGCTCGAGCCATCGCGCGGTTCTGAGATACAGCACGTACCTGCAAGCCAAGTGGCGTTTTTTTGAGAACCATAAGCAGTCCCATAAACACCAAAGCACAGAACAAAATGATATAGAGTCGGTTATAGGTCAGTGACAACATTGGATTGAGCTCAAGTGCACCTGCCATCCATTCTGGCGTACTAACAGAGCGGTTAAGCGGCGAGAAGATACTGCGAACCGCTTGTTGTAGGATCAAGCTGATACCAAATGTCGCAAGTAGCGTTTCGAGTGGGCGACCGTAAAGATGACGAATAACAGAACGTTCGATAAGAATGCCAACTAACCCAGAAACGATGAAAGCAACAGGAATCGACAATAGCAGCGCAGTACCAATATGGTTTGGCATCAGCAGTTGCAGAACATAGGTAGTGTAAGCACCTATCATGATCAGCTCGCCGTGAGCCATATTAATCACGCCCATGACACCAAACGTAATCGCCAAGCCAATGCCAGCTAAGACCAATACAGATCCTAGACTCAAACCGAAGAAGACCGTTTCAACGCCTGAGTAGAAAGCTTGGCTCTGCTGATATTGATCGAGCGCGCGCTCAGCCGCATCAATGATCGCTGGTTCACTCTCTTTACTAAGCAGTGAATTAAGCGTTTTAAGCACCACGGATTGCTTGAAATCACCGAGTGTTTCGATAGCTTCGATACGCGACGCTGCATTGGTTTGGTTGTCTTGAGAAGTATGTACCGCCAATAGCAATGCCATTAAATCAGCGACACGATCATTCTCTTCGCTAGGCTGCATTAGCTCAATACGCTCTATGATGGCGCGATCTTTGGTACCAAGCAGGTTGTTGACCGATTGATAGCGGATTTCTGAATCTTTGCTATTAAGACCCATTGAGGCGATTTCAATACGTAAGATTCCACGCAGTTTGTTGTTTACGCGAACCTTTTTAAACTGCTTAGTCGACTCAACCGCCAGAGTCTCATTACTCCATGCAGATTGCGCCTGAGTGGCTGTTTTGATCCCTTCAATCAAATACAGCTGTTTGTAGTAATCGCTCTTTCTGTCACTCACATAGTAGAGCGTGCCATTAAGCCAACTGGTCAAGAGTGGTTTTGCAACGCCTTCCGGTTGCGAAGCAATGAGCCATTCAATCGCCGACTCTTTCTCTGACGTTTTTTTACCAACTAGCGCCTTGGTAAAGCTTGCGTTGTCGGACACATCGGCCCACGCAAACTGTGCACTGACGACCAGAAGCAGCAGTGCTTTAAACACGTTTAATACGTTTTTCATTTATTGTTCCTTAACCCACCAAGCACGTTTTTATTCAAGCCACGTTTACGCAGCCTATTGTTATAGTTCCTTGGAAACTAATCGTTGTTTGGAAACTGACTGTTGTTTGGAGACTTATAGTTCCTTGGAAACTGATTGTTGCTTGGAAACTCATCCTGATTTGGACGCACTAACGAAGGCGCCCTCGGCGAAGTTGACTGAAATGCCAAGGGCGCACGTATTCAGGTTTGCTTAGTTGCTACCTGAACACTTCTTCGTTTCTACGTTGAAAGCACCACACGAGAACGGCTTAGACCAGCTAGAGTACAGCTTGGCTGATTCCGGCAAGTAACTTGACCATGCGTCACCCGCCACAAGGCCTGTGGTTTCCCAAACAACTTCAAATTGACCGTCATCTTGGATCTCACCAATCAATACGGGTTTAGTGATGTGGTGGTTAGGTAGCATGGTTGAGTAGCCACCTGAAAGGTTAGGAACAGAAACACCAATCAATGCATCTTGTACCGCTTCTGCATCCGTGGTGCCCGCGTTTGTCACAGCTTGAGCCCACATGTTGAAGCCGACGTAGTGCGCTTCCATTGGATCGTTAGTCACGCGTTTTTCATTCTTGATGAAGGCTTGCCATGTCTCAACAAACTCTTCGTTGGCTTCAGTGTCAACACTCATAAAGTAGTTCCAAGCCGCAAGGTGACCAACCAATGGTTCAGTATCCATCCCCGATAGCTCTTCTTCGCCCACCGAGAAGGCAATCACAGGAATGTCTTCAGATGAGATGCCTTGTGCGCCCAGCTCTTTATAAAATGGAACGTTCGCATCGCCATTAACCGTTGAGACTACAGCTGTCTTTTTACCTGCATCGCCAAACTTCTTAATGTCAGAGACAATAGACTGCCAATCAGAGTGACCAAATGGCGTGTAGTTGATCATGATGTCTTCTTGTGCGACACCTTTCTCTTTTAGGTAGGCTTCAAGGATCTTGTTGGTTGTGCGCGGATAAACGTAATCGGTACCCGCAAGTACCCAACGCTCAACTTCGAGTTCTTCCATCAAGTAATCCACAGCTGGAATTGCCTGTTGGTTTGGCGCAGCACCCGTATAGAAAACGTTTTTCGAAGACTCTTCACCTTCATATTGAACTGGATAGAAGAGAATACTGTTGAGCTCTTCAAACACTGGCAACATGGATTTACGAGAAACCGATGTCCAACCACCGAACACCACATCGACTTGCTCTTTTTCAATCAACTCACGGGCTTTTTCAGCAAACAGTGGCCAATTTGATGCTGGGTCAACGACAACGGGTTCAAGCTTTTTACCCAACAGACCACCTTTCTTATTCTGTTCATCTATTAGCATCAGAACCGTATCTTTTAGTGTGGTTTCACTGATCGCCATAGTGCCCGACAAGGAGTGAAGAACCCCCACCTTGATCGTATCTTCCGCAGCAAGAACGCTTACTGAAGAGAAAGAGAGTGAAGTACATAGTGCAGCTAACGATAATTTGAACACCTTGTTCATAGTTGTTACTCCATAATTGTTTTTTATTATCCAATTACAGAACTACAAGAAGGGTGCCAAGCTATCTACAAAGTTAAAAATAAAATAAACAATTGATTTTTAACAACTTAAATTAATTAAGGACAACTATGGTGCAAGTTGCACTATGTGCGCTGATTCATGGTGGTGCAGTTGTCTTAGAAATGAACCAATATGAAACATGACGAAAATAAAAAAGCCCAGCTCGTTGAAAGCTGGGCTTAAAATAGAAATGTATTTTAGGGCAAGACAAATAGAATGAGGTGGTTACACCAAAACTAAGTCACTGGCTTAAACTCAAAAGTCACTCTCGATTTGGATTTAAGCTCATTACACTTATCGTTACAGAAGTAACTAGCCGCACCGCATGCCTGAAGCTTCTCAAGTTGGCTCTGACAGTCTGGACAGTAACCAATCTTAGTGAAGTGCATTGCACAGGTTTCGCAGTGATATTGCCCGTCCCAACCTAATTCAGACTGGCACTGGGGGCAGATATTTTCGCTCATATCGCATTCCTAAATCATCAACTAAGGCTAACTCTACGCTTAGTGCACTTTCGATTGCTTGATTTGATACATGTTCTTGTCTGCTTGCGCGATCAAACCACTCAAACCATTGGGATTTTTCTCAAACGCCATTCCAACACTAACCGAAAACTGAGTTCCATTGATGTACAACGCCTCTTGCAGCGTACTGTTGAGCACTCGATAAGTTTGGGAGAAACTCTCTTCCGAATTAAAACAAGAGAACACTACAAACTCATCTCCACCATAACGCCCTACTTTGGCGCACGCTGTGGTCGCGTCGTCCAGAACCTTAGCCACTCTCTCTAGAATTTCATCACCGAAACGGTGCCCATAGGTATCGTTGATCGACTTGAACTTATCAACATCAACAAACATACACCCCATGATCTTTTCACCAAAGCAGCGCTTTTCCAGAACTTTCTGAGCTTCAAAAAGTAATGCTCGACGATTAAGGCATCGAGTTAACGAATCACGAGTCGCATAATATTGCAGTTGATCCTCAAGTTCATATTTCTCTAATGCAACAGAGTAGAGTGATGCCAGTAGCTCTAGTATTTCAACTTCGAACTCATGGGGCTCAGAAGGACGTTGGCTGTAGATAGCGAAAGTGCCAAGGACATGGTCATTGGATGAGAGGATAGGAACCGACCAACAAGCATGTAGATTCGCTTGCTGAGTCAAAGGTAAGAAAGCCGCCCAATTGGGGTGTTGGTTAATATCCGAAACGATAACAGCTTTCTTAAGCGCCGCCGCTTCCCCACACGAACCGATACCTTCACCAATTGAAACACCCTCAATTTTCTCATTATAAAATTGAGGCAAGTTTGGGGCATGTTCAAGATGCAAGGTCTGTGTGTCGGGATTGAGCATTAAAATCGAAGCCATACGCTCGCCGAAAAGATGTTCGGTGAGCTGAATGATCTTCTCATTCAACTCTTTGCGATCCAAACCGAGTGCGAGTCTGCGCAACAGGCTGTTTACGGAGCGATGTGCTTCCAATAAAAAATCTTTTTCCATTCACAAAAGCTTTATTAAGTGTATTGATAGCAACCCGTTCTTATGCAAGTTTACTTTTTACTCAATAATAACACACTAAGTAACCACGACACACAACTGAAGATCATAGGTTGATCTTTCGCTTTATCTATTTTGATCAGCGATCTACCCCAAAAAGAATATTTATATCACCACACACCGAAAGCATAAGTTACATGTGCTGCATTTGGATTTTAAACAGCATATAAAACCAATACCTATTTGAATATGTCACCTTTACAGAATATCCAGATTCGATCTGTGACTAATTATCCTCGATTTACATGCGTCTGCATTTCAATGTGTTGGTCATCAAGCTTAGTTAATTTCACGGCCAAGTTGCCAAGCTCAGCTGTACTATTGATATGAGTACCACCACAAGGGATTGAAATTAAAGTACTTTCATTTTTCTGCCATTGCCAGTAACGAGAATCTGTCAAACACTCACCATCCAGTTTCATTGCAACTGGACTTTTTTTCTCTAACCAATCAGCGATCGTTTGATTGACTGAGATTTCAATTTCAGAAAGATTTTCGAGCATATTCGCAACATTGAGACCGCGTTTCTTGAGAGTTTTGCCTAAGCGGTACTTGTCGGTACATAAATCTGGGGTTACAAAGCTGGTAACTTGGGCATAGCTATTGAAATCATAGTGGCCTAAGGGGTCTTTTCTGTCTGCATCTTTACGCCAGTATTGCTCTGCAAGCACCTGATTTAATGCAAGATATGCGACATGTCCTGCACTGTGTCCACGGCTAAGGCTGTCTTGATAGTCTTGATCGACGTGAAGCTCGACAGGCTCACCAACTTCAATAGCTTCTGAAGAAGCCGGTAGTTGATGCACCACAACAAACACCCACCCCTCTGTATCTCGCTTAACAGGAATATCTTCTGCAACGAAGAGTTTTCCAGTCGATTGTTCTATCGCTCCAACCAGACAGTCTTCTACCTCTATCTGCTGTTGATTCGCGACAATATAGCCACGGTCTGCAGGGTGGTCAGGCCAAATATGGCTAACTGGGTGAAATGGGGTTTTATCTACAACGAGGAACGTTTTCTCTGCTTGCTGCTCTAAGTATTGCGTGGTGGCGGTTAGGCTCCAAGTTTGGTGACAAAACTGAGTGATGGTTGGATTAATTTGAATCGGTGTGGTCATGTTCTTTAGTTCTAATGAATTTTGCTTAAAAAAATACCCGAGCTCGGCTCGGGTATCAAATCAGTTATAAAGGTTACTTACGGCCTTTCATCATGCTCATCATGCGCTTACGTTTACGCTCTTGAGAGACAGTTAGCTTGTTAGTCTTACCTTCAAACGGGTTCTCACTGTTCTGGAACTGAATACGAATCGGTGTACCCATGATCTCTAGAGAACGACGGTAGTAGTTCATCAAGTAACGCTTGTACGAATCTGGTAGCTCACGAACTTGGTTACCGTGGATAACCACGATCGGTGGGTTGTAACCACCCGCGTGTGCGTACTTAAGCTTCACACGACGGCCACGAACCATTGGCGGTTGGTGATCATCGGTTGCCATCTTCATGATACGTGTTAGTACCGATGTACCTACACGTGTCGTCGCTGACTTGTAAGCTTCTTGAACAGACTCAAACAAGTGACCAACACCTGTACCGTGTAGTGCAGAGATGAAGTGGATACGTGCAAAGTCAACGAAACCAAGACGACGGTCTAGCTCTTTCTTAACGCGCTCTTTCACGTCGTTATCTAGACCATCCCACTTGTTTACTGCGATCACAATTGAACGACCAGCATTCAAAGCGAAGCCTAGCAGGCTCAAGTCTTGATCAGAGATGTTTTCGCGAGCATCAATTACAAGTAGAACAACGTTAGCGTCTTCAACTGCCTTCAGCGTTTTAACAACCGAGAACTTCTCAACCGTTTCGTTGATGTTCTTACGACGACGTACACCCGCAGTATCGATAAGAACGTATTCACGCTCATCACGGCTCATAGGGATATAGATAGAGTCACGTGTTGTACCCGGCATATCGTAAACAACCACACGCTCTTCACCTAGGATGCGGTTAGTTAGCGTTGATTTACCTACGTTTGGACGACCAATGATCGCTAGCTTAATTGGTTGATCTTGAAGACGCTGGAATTCGGCTTCCGCTTCTTCTTCAGTGAAATCAACTTGCTCAGCTTCTTCATCTTCAAATTCAGTCAGATCGCTCACTTCACCCGCTTCCGCTTTTAGCGCTTCTGCGAATGGGTTTAGTGCTAGATCGATAAGCGCTGTTACACCACGACCGTGAGCCGCAGCAATCTGGTACATGTCTTCAACGCCAAGTTGCCAGAAGTCCGCACTTGCTGCATCAGGGTCTATACCATCAACCTTGTTTACTACTAGCATTGAAGGCTTTTCTAGCTGACGAAGGTGCTTCGCGATAGCAATATCAGATGGTGTCAGACCAGCACGGCCATCTACCATGAACAGTACAACATCAGCTTCATCGATCGCCGCTAATGACTGTTCTGCCATTTTTGTTTCAACACCTTCTTCAGTACCGTCGATACCGCCGGTGTCGATAACAATAAATTCATGTTCACCAAGCTGAGCTTGGCCATATTTACGGTCACGCGTTAAGCCAGGAAAATCCGCAACCAATGCATCGCGAGTTCGAGTCAATCGGTTAAACAACGTAGACTTACCTACGTTCGGACGCCCTACTAGAGCAACAACAGGTACCATAACAACCTCTACAATTTCTTTTCTTAATGTAGTTATAGGTAAACACTTGTTCGCAAGTTTAAACTCTTACCTATAACCACACGCTTTATTAATTTTACAACAACAAAACGGCCCCTGGCTGTTACCAACCAGGAGCCGACTGTGAATTATATCACGCTTTTATTGGCTAATCGTCAGTTTCTTTACATCGCCGTTGCGAGTAACGACAAGGTAACCGCCAGCTAGCTCAATTGGTGCCACAGCAAAGCCACTGTCATCCACCAGCTGCTGGGCAACAAAGTCGCCTGTTGCGCGGTCTAGCCAGTGTAGGTAACCTTCTGTATCACCTACCACAACATATCCGTTAATAATAGCAGGTGCTGTCAGTAAGCGGTTTTCAAGCAGAGATGTGCTCCAGATCTCTGTACCACTGCGCGCATCAACCGCAGCTAAGTGATCGTTATCTGTAACAACAAACAGACGGCTGCCATCACTTGCCAAATCAATAGCAGAAGAGTAGTTGCGCTTCCACACTGGTTTGCCTGAACGTAGGTCAATCGCAATCAGTTGGCCATTAATGCCGACAGTATAAAGCGTGCCACCCAGGACAACTGGAGAAGAGTCAACATCAACAAGACGGTCGATTTCAGTCGCGCCTTTTGGTGTGCCTACTGGTTGTTGCCAAATAAGTTGACCACGGTCAACGATAGCAGCAGCCAATCGACCATTTGCCGTTCCCCAGAACACACCGCCAGATACTGTCACAGGTGCACTGTCACCACGCAGGGTTAAGCTAGGGACCTCAGTACTGATGGTCCACTTTTCCTCACCTGTTGCTTGGTCAAGCGCCACCATCATGCCACGGCTGGTGTGAACCAAAACCATGTTGTTTTCTGTTGCAGGTGCCGCTAATACTTCACCGTTAACAGAAACACGCCATAGCTCTTCACCGGTTTCTTCATCAACAGCGATCATCTCGCCATTTTCAGAACCTAGGAAAACCTTGCCGTAGCCCGCTGTCAAACCACCAGAGATACGCGCAATCACGTCTTTCTCTAGATCGTTTCTCCAGATCTCTTTACCCGTTTCTGGGTCAAGCGCTTTGATCATGCCATCGCGGCTAGCAACAAATACTTTGTCGTATGCGTATTCAGGCGTGAGCTTTGAGAAGTAATGACCAACGCCATCACCCACTGAGTTAGACCACTCTTGAGAAGGCGTAAATTCACTCGTTACAGTTGGCACTGGTGCCATGATAACGGTGTCTTCTTCACCCGCACAGCCAGCAAGTAGCCCTAGAGCTATTGCACACAGTGTCGCTTTGGGAAACATCTTCTTCATTCAAAGCGCCTTATTTAGCTAAGTCGTCAAGTTTGATTTGAAGCGTTTGGCTAGCATCAACAGCTTGTTGTGCTTCAGTGTAAGCCGCATATGCAGCATCGCTGTCACCTTTACGCAGTGAGATATCACCACGCAGTTCAGCAACACGACCCTTCCAAGATTCATCAGTGATCGCCGCTAGTTCGCTAAGAGCTGCGTCAAACTCACCTTGCTCAGCTTTTACGCGAGCTACACGGTAGCCTAGCAGAGGAGCTAGTGCTGCATCTTTTGTCGCCGACTGTGCCCACTCAAGCTGCTCAAGCGCTGCTGCTAGATCACCCGCTTCTACTTGTACTTTTGCCAATTGCATCGCCGCAAGTACAGAGTACTCAGCGTCTTTGTTGCTATCGATGAAAGCTTGGATATCCGCTTGTGCATCTAGACCTTTTGCATCCAGTGCAGAAATAGCTGTGGTGTAGCTTTCAGAAGCTGCTTCACGAGCCTGGGTAACTGAGTCTTGGTAATAGCGCCAGCCAAATAGACCACCTAAACCAATCACAGCACCAAAGATTACAGCCTTGCCGTTCTCTTTCCACCAGTCTTTAATGGCTTCAACTTGTTGCTCTTCGCTATCGTAAAGTTCCACTTCCTGTCCTCTTTGATTCTTTTAAACGCCAGCAAACAGCTGGCGTTGAATATTCATATTGAGCATTTAGTTGCTCAGCGGGAGACTTAGATTAATGCCGCCACTTTTGCAGCAACGTCTGCTTGGGCAACAACTTCTTGTTCACCACCAACCAGATCTTTCAATACCACTGTGTTGTCTGCTACTTCGTTTTCACCTAGTACCAGTGCAACTACAGCACCCACTTTATCAGCACGCTTAAATTGTTTCTTGAAGCTACCACCACCGAAGTGGTTCATTACACGAACGCCTTCGATGTTGTCGCGCAGTTCGTTCGCCAATTGCATGCCCGCAATCATGGTGCCTTCACCTGCTGCAACCATGTATACGTCAACGCTGCGACGTACTTCTGTTAGCTCTAGAGTCTCCATCATTAGAACAAGACGCTCTAGACCCATTGCAAAACCAACGGCATTAGTTGCTTTACCGCCTAGTTGCTCAACTAGACCGTCGTAACGACCACCGCCACATACAGTGCCTTGTGCACCTAGGCTGTCAGTGATCCACTCAAATACTGTGCGGTTGTAGTAGTCAAGACCACGTACTAGACGCTCGTTAACTTGGTATTCGATACCTACAGCATCAAGAAGTTCACATAAACCTGCAAAATGTTGCTGTGACTCTTCACCTAAATATTCAGAAAGGCGAGGTGCATCACCAAGAATCGCTTGTACGTCTGGGTTCTTAGTATCTAGAACACGCAGTGGGTTTGTGTGCATACGACGCTTACAATCTTCATCCAGAACGTCGATGTGTTGCTCTAAGAAAGCAACAAGCGCTGTACGGTAGTTTGCACGGTCTTCAGTAGAACCGATTGAGTTCAGTTCTAAACGTACGTGCTTGTCGATGCCTAGCTCACGCCATAGACGTGCGGTCATCATGATAAGTTCTGCGTCAACGTCTGGACCATCTAGACCAAACACTTCCACACCACATTGGTGGAACTGACGGTAACGGCCTTTTTGAGGACGCTCGTGACGGAACATTGGACCCATGTACCACAGACGCTGTTCATCACGGTTGATAAGGCTGTTTTGGATACATGAACGAACACAACCCGCTGTGCCTTCAGGACGTAGAGTTAGGCTGTCACCGTTGCGATCTTCAAAGGTGTACATCTCTTTTGAAACTACGTCAGTTTCTTCACCAACAGCACGGCTAAATAGGTTCGTCTCTTCAACGATAGGCATGCGTACTTCGTTGTAGCCGTATGCGCTTACTACGCTTTTTACTGCGTTTTCTACTTTCTGCCAAAGTGGTGATTGAGTTGGAAGGCAGTCGTTCATGCCTCGGATTGCTTGGATATTTTTAGCCACAATTTTTTCCGTCATTCTTCACAACAAGGTGTGCCTAATCGCCTCACCTCATCGTGTTGTATTAATCTTCTAGGTTCTTTAGGTCAATGCGATTGGATTTATCCATCACAGACGCTTTTGCTCTGATCTTCGCTTCTAGCTGATCGACAAGATCGTTGTTGTCGAAACGCTCTTTTTGACGCTTACCGTCTTCGTAGAACGCACTCTTACGAGCACTGCCCGCAAGGCCTAAATGCGATACTTCTGCTTCACCAGGGCCGTTCACCACACAACCGATGATCGATACATCCATTGGTGTAATCACGTCTTCTAAGCGCTCTTCTAATGCATTAACCGTATTAATAACATCAAATTCTTGGCGAGAGCAGCTTGGACAAGCGATAAAGTTGATACCGCGCGAGCGAATACGCAAAGACTTAAGAATATCAAAGCCCACTTTGATCTCTTCAACAGGATCTGCAGCTAGAGAGATACGCAGCGTATCACCGATACCTTCTGATAGAAGCATACCTAAGCCAACAGATGACTTCACCGCACCCGCACGAGCACCACCAGCTTCAGTGATACCTAAGTGTAGAGGCTGATCGATCTTCTGTGCTAATAGACGGTATGAACCTACCGCTAGGAATACGTCTGATGCTTTAACACTGACCTTAAACTGATCAAAGTTAAGACGATCAAGAATGTCCACATGGCGCATTGCAGATTCAACGAGCGCTTCTGCTGTTGGCTCTGTGTATTTCTCTTGAATGTCTTTTTCTAGAGAACCACCGTTAACACCAATACGAATCGGGATATTTTTATCGCGTGCGCAGTCAACCACAGAGCGAATACGGCTCTCATTACCGATATTACCTGGGTTGATACGTAAACAGTCAACGCCGTACTCTGCTACTTTCAGAGCGATACGGTAGTCGAAATGGATGTCTGCGACCAAAGGTACAGATACTTGCTGTTTGATCTGCTTGAACGCTTCTGCTGCATCCATCGTTGGAACAGAGACACGTACAATGTCAGCGCCAACATTTTCTAGCGATTTAATTTGAGCAACAGTCGCCGCAACGTCTGTTGTTCGAGTATTAGTCATGGATTGCACAGCAATTGGTGCACCATCACCGATCGGCACGTCGCCCACATAAATACGGGTCGACTTGCGACGAATAATAGGAGATTCGTGTTGCATATTAACTCTAAGGTAAGGTTATTCTAGCTACTTTGCCTGAAGTATACCCAGAAAGGTCGACAGGTTCACTCGCAAATGTCATTGAGACGGCTTCTGGAGCGCCAATAACCACTTTATACGGAGTTTCACCTGATAAATTGAGTGATTGACCTGCTTTTTTAATGCCCGTCGACAACGTTCTGCCAGTCGCGTCTTTCACTTGAATCCAGCAATCAGAGCTAAATTGCATTACCAACTCATTAGATACAGGCTCAGGTGTTACGACTTCTGGTTCAGCAGCTTCTGTCTCTACAGCAGCCACTACAGGTTCCGCAGTTACTTCGACCTCGGGAGCAACGTCAGCTGCAATCGTTTCTGTTGCAACACTGGCTTCTGCCATTACTTCGCTGTCTACTACTTGAGGCGCTTCAACTACTGGTGTTTCAGCTTCAATCAGATCGAGAGAAGTAGTGAGTTGGTCGTCACTGAGATCATCGACCACAACTTCTTCTGCAGTTTCTTCAGCTACAAATGATTGAGAAAGCGTGTCTTGTTGCTGGTTTTGCCACCACCAAAGTGAAGAGATACCAGCAATAACCGCGAAGATGCTCCAAGTTAGCAGCATAATACGACTGTTGTGCTTCTCCGTTTTGGTTTTGCGCGAGAAGCTCATCATCTCTTGTTCTTGATGCTGGACATCACCAGCGTGATCTAAAGCCTCTAGAACCACTTTTTCATCTAAATTGACGTATTTGGCATACGAACGCACGTAACCACGCATAAAGGTGGCGACTTGGTCTGAATCAAATTGGTTGTCTTCAATCTGCTGAATCAAGCTAACGCGCAGCTTTAAGCGAGAAGAGACTTGCTGTTGGGTTAAACCTAACGACTCACGTCGATTTTTAAGGATCGTACCAGCTTCCAGTACAGGAGCTGCCGCTTGTGGAGTTTGTGTATCTTGTTCTGTGTTCATAAAGTTGAACTTCTAAATATTATCGTCGGTTGTCGAGAGCCATTTTTTATTGTCGTTTACGCTCAATCTTACAACCCACTCTTTGTGGAATTAGTCCTGCGACTCGCACCAAAAACCTTTTGAAATCGAAAACCACTCACTGCTATGCAAAAGGGTTTTCTCAGGCAGCTATCTGTTCAATGCCAACCTAGTAAATAGACATATTGATGGTTCGAGTAGCAAGTAAGCACTTAAACTGAGTTTAAGCTGATTTAATCATAAGCTAATGCCATGACAAGGCAAAAACACTTTCGACAAAATTTACCGTTAGCTCATGGTTTTGTACAAAATTTAACGAAAAATGTAAAAAAGCGTGGCGTAATAAACAGGAAAACAGTGATAAACGGTCAAAAACAAACAAGCCAGAAGTAAACTTCTGGCTTGTTATTAAAACGGAGAGCGGATTAAAGCGCTTTTACTGGAATAGTTTCCGCAGCGGCTTTTTGCTTAGTACGTTTGGTACGGTCGATAACATCTCCCACCAATTGACCACATGCAGCATCGATATCGTCACCACGGGTCTTACGTACTGTCACTGTGTAGTCGTATTCCATCAGTGTTTTCTGGAAACGGTCAATGCGAGAGTTACTAGGCTTCTTGTAAGGTGAACCTGGGTATGGGTTGAATGGAATCAGGTTAATCTTACATGGCGTATCTTTCATTAGCTCAGCAAGTTCACGTGCGTGATCCATATCGTCATTCACATGATCAAGCAGCACGTACTCAACAGTAACTTTACCGCGGTTTGCGTTTGACGATGCGATGTAACGACGAACCGATGCTAGGAAGTCTTCAATATCCCAACGATCATTGATTGGCATGATTTCGCTACGTAGCTTGTCATTTGGCGCATGTAGTGAGATTGCTAGTGCAACATCAATGTTACCCGTCATTTGGTCAAGACCTGATACCACACCAGAAGTCGATACCGTTACACGACGCTTAGACAGAGCAAAACCAAGATCATCTAACATGATTTCTAATGATGGCATTAGGTTCTTCATGTTAAGTAGAGGTTCACCCATACCCATCATTACTACGTTCGTAATTGGGCGGCGACCTGTCTCTTTCTCAAGACCGATCTCACGAGATGCACGCCAGATTTGGCCAACAATCTCAGATACTTTTAGGTTACGGTTGAAGCCTTGTTGTGCAGTCGAACAGAACTTACATTCAAGGGCACAACCCACTTGTGATGATACACACAGCGTCGCACGGTCACCATCCGGGATGTATACCGTTTCAACGTCTTGGTCGCCAACACGCATTGCCCATTTGATTGTACCGTCAGAAGAGTGTTGAGCTTCAGAAACAACAGGTGCAACAATCTCACAGCGACGTTGAAGTTTCTCACGCAACTTTTTGTTGATGTTGTTCATGTTTTCGAAGTCATCGACACCGAAGTGGTACATCCACTTCATTACTTGATCTGCTCGAAAAGCTTTCTCATTCAATTCTTCTGTGAAAAATTTACGAAGACCTTTACGATCAAAATCGAGTAGATTGACTTTAGCTGTGGTCATGGTGCCTCTCAATGACGGAACAATAATTAAGGGCGCGAATTGTACAGCCTTTACGCATCTTCAACAAGGGTTGTAAAACCCTGTGTTTACTAAGACATTCAAAGTTAAGTGATTAAAATTTACACAACCCTCCTTGATTACTTACAATTCTAGAAATAAGAGCAAGATTCCCGACTACGCTCCTTTGTCGCTATCGGGAATGACGGTAAAGCTAACCCATTTCCTTCTCGTCATTCGAGAATCGAGGGACGAGATATCTGGAATCTCCAACAGCAAACAGAGATTCCCGACTACGTTCCTTCGTCACTATCGGGAATGACGTAACGACTAACCGCTCTTCTCGCCGTCATTCCAGAATCGAGGAACGAGATGTCTGGAATCTCCAACAACAAACAGAGATTTCCAACTAAGCTCCTTCGTCGCTATCGGGAATGACGTTAGAACTAACCGCTCTCCTTCTCGTCATTCCAGAATCGAGGAACGAGATATCTGGAATCTCCAACAGAAAACAGAGATTCCCGCCACGCTCCTTCGTCACTATCGGGAATGACGTTACGACTAGCCGCTCTTTTCGTTGTCATTCCAGAATCGAGGAACGAGATGTCTGAAATCTCCAACTACCTACGTAAAACCCACTTACAAAAAAGGCCTCACCGAAGTGAAGCCTTGAGAATCGTTAGCCCGTTGCTTACTCAGCAGGACGTGGGCAAATTTCAGATTCAGGGAAGAAGAACTCAATCTCGCGCGCTGCCGACTCTGGGCTGTCGCTGCCGTGTACTGAGTTGTAACGCATGCTGATTGCGTAGTCTGCACGGATAGTACCGCACGCCGCTTCTTCTGGGTTTGTTTTACCCATTAGTTCGCGGTAACGACAAATTGCATCTTCGCCTTCTAGTACCTGAACCATAATAGGACCAGACGTCATAAACTCTTTAAGAGCTGGGAAGAATTCTTTGCCTTCGTGTTCCGCGTAAAAACCGCTCGCTTGCTCTTCTGTTAAGTGCACCATTTTAGCTGCAACGATTTGTAGGCCCGCTTTTTCAATGCGGTGGTAGATTTCGCCGATCAAGTTACGTTTAACAGCATCTGGCTTAACAATTGAGAACGTTCTTTCTAGAGCCATAGGGGTTCCTTCACTTCATTTTTGTTGTTATTTAAAACGACACCTGCCCTCATTGATTGAGTTTAGGTAACAATCAGGCAGCCGATAGCTGCCTGATTTTATAATTATTTTGCTTGCTCGATAAGCAGACGAGCCAGAGTGCGAACACCCATGCCTGTCGCGCCTGCTGCCCATTTATCACTTGGTGATTTACGGTATGTACCCGCGCAGTCCATGTGTAGCCAGCCTTTCTTGTAGTCATCAACAAAGTAAGACAAGAATGCCGCTGCAGTACTTGCGCCTGGAGTGTAATCGCCAGTGCTGATGTTAGATAGATCAGCAAAGTTTGATGGCAGCATGCCGCGGTGGAAGTCAGCCAATGGAAGTGGCCATAGACCTTCTTTCTCTTGATTTGCAGCTGTTAGCGCTTGGTGAGAAAGCTCATCATCAAAGCTCATTAGTGCGTGGTAATCGTTACCTAGAGCATTCTTCGCCGCCCCAGTCAATGTTGCACAGTCGATGATAAGCTCTGGATTTTGCTCACTTGCGTACATCAGACCATCAGCCAGTACCAAACGACCTTCCGCGTCAGTGTTCATGATTTCTACGGTCGTACCATTTTTGTAGGTGATGATATCGCCAAGCTTAAGAGCACGACCCGAGATCATGTTCTCTGCACAACATAGGATAAGCTTGATACGCTTATTCAAGCCACGCTCAATTGCCAGGCCTAGGCCACCCGTAATTGTTGCTGCGCCGCCCATGTCTGCTTTCATCGCAGTCATGAATTGACCTGGTTTGATGCTGTAGCCGCCTGAATCGAAAGTAATACCCTTACCTACTAGACACGCAAATACTGGCGCGTTTTCATCACCCGTTGGGTTGAAGTCTAGTTGTAGCATTGCTGACGTGCGCTCAGAACCGCGACCGACAGCGTAGATGCCTTCCCAACCTTCAGTAAGTAAGTCTTTGTCTTTAACGATCTTCGCTTTTACAGTGCCTTCTGGCGCGATAGATTTGATGTATTCAGCAGCCATCGTTGCCAGCTGACGCGGTGCAACTTCTTCTGCCGTTTTGTTGATGATGTCACGAGTCCAGTCTGTCGCGCGAATACGAGCTTCTAGCTCAGCTTGGTCCGCTTCTGGTAGCGCACCCCACTCTAACGTAGTTTGCTTTTTAGGACCGCGATAACCTTGGTGGAAAGCCCAAACGCTCTCCAGATCCCAACCTTCGCCTTTCAGTGAAATGAACGAAATACCTTGTCCGTCAAGTTTACGACCAGCACGTTGAACTGCACCTAGATCGTGGCCTCCTGCTAGGTGGATTGTCGCACCTGCTTCTGAAAACGAAAGGATAGCCTTGTCTCCCCACTGAGGCTGGGCAGGCTCTTGACTTAAAAATACTGACATCTGTGTAGACATGATTTCTCCTTGTCTTTGAACCACGTTACCTTAGTGATTCAGATTATTTTTTATTAGCGAACTGATGTTAGCATTATGTAGGAGTAAAATGTCATTTTGATAAAAAAACGGACCATAAGGTCCGCTTTTTTTAGTAAGAATTGTTAACTTGGCTGTGTTTTCAGAGAGCTTATCTCTATCACCAAGTTAAAAAATGAGCGTGGGACGTTAGTCCATCTCATCCATCCAGCATAGAATGATGGCCTCAAGGATCTTCTCATTCGAGTGATTTGGTTCATCATCGAAGTCTTCAAGATCTAATATCCATTGGTGTAGATCGGTAAAACGTACTGTTTTTGGATCCGTATTAGGGTATAAGTCGCATAGTTCAATCGCGATATCTCGCGAGTCAATCCACTTTAAGCTCATATCATTTCCTTATTAGTTAAAGGCACTCATGCGCCTCTAATACACTATTATTCTATGCCAGTTTTACTAAAATCTTCGCCATTTGGCTTGAGTTTTAGTGATCTTCAGAAGCTAGGTTTAGCGTGTATTTTGGAATCTCAACAACGAGATCTTCGTCCGCAACTTTTGCCTGACAACCTAGACGAGATTCCATCTCTAGACCCCATGCTTTATCTAGCATGTCATCTTCAAGATCGTCGCTCTCTTCTAGTGAATCGAAACCTTCACGAATCACAACGTGACACGTTGTACATGCACACGACTTTTCACATGCATGCTCAATACCAATGCCTGCCTTTAGTGCAACATCAAGTACCGTCTCGCCAGTTTCTGCTTCTAGCACTGCGCCTTCTGGACATAGATCTTCGTGAGGTAAAACAATAATCTTTGGCATGTTTATCTATTCTCTAACTATTAAATATTATCGACTGACTGACCTGACAGTGCAGCACGAATTGATTTATCCATACGACGAGAAGCAAAGTCTTGGCTCGCTTTGTCTGTATTCTTAATCTCTAGCTCAATGGCATCAACGTCATCACCGTTACGCTTTTCGATCAAAGACTCAATCGCTTGTAGTAGCTGTTGTTTCTCTTGTTCGTTAAGCAGCTCGTCGCCATCAGCCTGCATTGCTGCAATTAGACCTTCAATCACACGATCCGCTTCTACACGCTGCTCAGCTAGTGCACGAGCTTGCATGTCTTCTTTTGCGTATGTCATTGAGTCTTTGAGCATGTTAGCCACTTCATCATCGCTTAGACCGTATGATGGCTTAACTTGGATTTCCGCTTGAACGCCCGTGCTCTTTTCCATTGCTGTCACAGACAAAAGACCGTCTGCATCCACTTGGTAAGTTACGCGAATATGCGCTGCACCCGCAGCCATAGGCGGAATACCTTTAAGAGCAAAACGAGCTAATGAACGACAGTCATCAACCATCTCACGCTCACCTTGAACAGTATGAACCGTCATTGCCGTTTGACCATCTTTAAAGGTAGTAAACTCTTGCGCACGAGCGACAGGGATCGTGGTGTTACGAGGAATGATCTTTTCTACTAGACCACCCATGGTTTCGATACCCAGTGAAAGTGGGATTACGTCCAATAGCAGCATTTCCGCATCTGGCTTGTTGCCCGCTAGGATATCCGCTTGAATTGAAGCACCAATCGCAACCACTTCATCAGGGTTAATGCTCGTCAGCGGTGTGCGACCAAAGAAGTCACCGACCATTTCACGAACAAACAAAGTACGAGTTGAACCACCTACCATAACAACTTCAAGCACTTCATCGGCGTCTACATCAGCATCTTTCAATGCACGACGACAAGACATCAGAGTTTTCTTAACCAGTGGCTTGATGATGTCGTTAAACTCATCACGAGTCAGGGTTCCATTCCAGCCAAGAACTTCGACGTCAACTTGCTCTTCTACAGAAAGGCGGATTTTAGCGTCCGTCGCAGCATCTAGCAGAACACGGCTTTGTTCAGCAGTCAGCTCAGTCAAACCGGCTTGCTGTTGGAAGTGCTCAGCAACTAAATGGTCAAAATCGTCACCACCTAGCGCAGAGTCACCACCTGTTGCCAATACTTCAAATACGCCTTTTGATAGACGCAGGATAGAGATATCAAACGTACCACCACCCAAATCGTATACCGCAATCACGCCTTCTTGACCTGAATCTAGACCATAAGCAATCGCAGCAGCCGTCGGCTCATTCAAAAGGCGAAGAACATGAAGACCAGCCAGTTGCGCCGCATCTTTTGTACCAGCACGCTGCGCATCGTCGAAGTATGCTGGAACAGTAATGACCGCACCTGCAAGCTCACCGCCTAGCGTAGACTCGGCACGTTGACCCAGAGTACGCAAGATATCAGCCGATACTTGAATTGGGTTCTTAGTGCCTTGTTTAGTACGAATAACTGGTAAGCCATTATCGCTCTCTTCAAATTGATAAGGCAGTGATGGGTAACGCTGCTGAATATCAGCCAATGAACGACCAATAAGACGTTTCACTGAAATGATGGTGTTCTGTGGATCAGTCTGTGCACAATCACGAGCCTCTTGGCCAGTAGTGTGAGAATCAGCTTGATAGTGAACCACAGAAGGCAAAATTGAGCGGCCTTGAGCATCCGCTAAAGTCGTCGCTTCACCACTGCGAACCGAGGCAACAAGAGAGTTGGTGGTACCTAGGTCGATACCCACAGCCAGCTTATGCTCATGCGGTGCTGAGCTTTGTCCTGGTTCTGCAATTTGAAGTAATGCCATGAGGATTCCTTTTATCTAGTCGCTAGTCGAGCAGGTGATCTTCGACTTGTTCTATTTCTTTCTTGAGTTTTGCGATGAATTTCAGTTTACGAACACTGTCGGCGGCTTCTTCCCATGCGGCTTGATCCAGCTGTTGCTCGATCTGCGCAAGGTGTTGTTTGTACATTTTGCCGACTTTAGTATCGAAGTCGAACAGCTCGTCAGCACCATCTGGGCTTGCTGCGATATGCTCTAACTCTTCACGCAGTTCCATCTGCTCCATAAGGAACATTGGATCTTGCATGGTTTGCTGTTCACCACGAATATCAACGCCATTCTGCACTAATAGATGCTCTGCGCGACTAATTGGGTTCTTAAGTACCTGATAAGCGTCATTGATTTGAGAAGCTTTTTGCACCGCTAGCAAGCGATCACGCTCGGAGGCAGTAGCAAAGTTGTCTGGGTGAAATTGACGCTGCAGATCTCTAAACTGAGAAGCAAGAAGGCTACCATCCAGTTGAAACTGAAGTGGTAGCCCAAATAATTCGAAATGATTCATGTAAAGGTGGTCCTAATTTTAGGCCCTGATGCAGAGCCTAATTGTACGTTGCTTACAATCGATGCGCTTACAATAGATGCTTAGCCATTGAAGCACTTATACATTAAAGCTCTCACCACAACCACACTCGCCTTTCGCATTTGGGTTGTTGAATTCAAAACCTTCGTTTAGGCCTTCTTTTACATAATCAAGCTCAGTGCCGTCTAGGTAAACCAAGCTCTTAGGATCAATGATGACCTTAACACCTGAGTGCTCAAATACTTGGTCTTCTTCATTAAGTTCGTCAACGAACTCAAGTACATATGCCATACCTGAACAGCCAGTGGTTTTTACGCCCAAACGTAACCCGATACCTTTACCTCGGTTATCTAGGAATGCTTGAACTCGGCTTGCCGCCGTCTCTGTCATGGTGATGGCCATACTACAACCTTGTTTTAATAATTTGAGAACTCAGTGGGAGTGCAAAACGCACTCCCTAATATTACTATTTTTTTGCAACGATTCGCTACGGGATACGATTAACGTTTCTTTTTGTAATCCGCAACGGCTGCTTTAATTGCATCTTCAGCAAGAATCGAACAGTGAACTTTCACTGGTGGAAGTTCTAGCTCTTCTGCAATTTCAGAGTTTTTGATTGCTGCTGCTTCATCGATGCTCTTGCCTTTAACCCACTCTGTAACTAGTGAGCTAGACGCGATTGCACTACCGCAACCGTATGTCTTGAATTTTGCATCTTCGATAATACCTTCTGGTGTTACCTTGATTTGCAGTTTCATTACGTCACCACATGCTGGTGCGCCAACCATGCCGCTACCTACACTTGGATCTTCTTTATCAAACGAACCTACGTTACGTGGGTTTTCGTAGTGATCAATTACTTTTTCGCTATATGCCATGATAGTTACCTCGTATCCTCTATATCCGTGAGATTAGTGATGTGCCCACTCAACAGTGTCCAGATCAATCCCTTCTTTATACATATCCCATAGAGGAGACATGTCGCGTAATTTGTTTACTGCCACACGAATCTGTGCGATTGCGTAGTCAACTTCTTCTTCCGTTGTGAAACGGCCGAATGAAAAACGTACTGAGCTGTGTGCCAGTTCATCGTTCAGACCAAGAGCACGTAGAACGTACGATGGCTCAAGGCTAGCAGATGTACATGCAGAGCCAGATGATACTGCTAGGTCTTTTAGAGACATAAGCAGAGACTCGCCTTCAACGAAAGCAAAGCTCACGTTTAGGTTGTGCGGAACACGCTGGTCTAGATCACCGTTTACCGTTACTGCTTCAAGGTCTTGAACACCTTTCAGTAGACGCTCACGTAACGCTAGTGCGTGGTCGTAGTCTTTCTGCATATCTTGTTTAGCGATAGCACACGCTTCACCCATACCAACGATTTGATGGGTCGCTAGTGTACCAGAGCGGAAACCACGCTCATGACCACCACCGTGCATTTGAGCTTCAAGACGAATACGAGGCTTACGACGAACGTAAAGTGCACCGATACCTTTAGGGCCGTACATTTTGTGAGCTGAAAGTGAGATTAGGTCAACTTTAGTCTCTTGTACGTCTAGTGGAATTTTACCCGCAGACTGAGCTGCATCAACGTGGAAGATGATCTTGCGTGAACGACATAGTTCGCCGATTGCATTGATATCTTGGATAACGCCGATTTCGTTGTTTACGTGCATGATAGAAACAAGCACTGTATCTTCACGCATTGCAGCTTGTAGCTTGTCTAGATCGATGATGCCGTTTGATTCTGGCTCTAGGTAAGTTACCTCGTAGCCTTCACGCTCAAGTTGGCGACATGGATCAAGAACCGCTTTGTGTTCTGTTTTGCACGTGATTACGTGCTTACCTTTCTTCTCGTAAAAGTGCGCAGCACCTTTAATAGCAAGGTTGTCAGATTCTGTTGCACCAGACGTGAATACGATTTCACGTGGGTCTGCATTCAGGAGATCGGCAATTTGCTCACGAGCATTATCTACTGACTCTTCTGCTTGCCAGCCGTAACGGTGTGAACGAGATGCTGGGTTACCGAAGTTACCGTCCATCGTCATACACTGAACCATTTTTTCAGCAACACGAGAATCAACTGGGCAAGTAGCTGAATAGTCAAAGTAAATAGGCAGTTTCATTTTCTACTCCAATGTAAAAACTGACCGCTAAGAGCGGGCATTAACACCGTGAGGTGCTGCACTAATCGTTGTAGTGCTCGTATTTTTATGTGCAAAACCATTATTAACCGCAAGATCGATATCTTGACGATCAGAAATTTCTAAAACTTCGTTGTCTTTCATTAGCTCACCGAGCGTAATGTCATTTAAGAAGCTGCTGATGCGGGAGCTTAGATCACGCCACAGTGTGTGCGTAAGGCAACGAGTGCCACCTTGGCAATCACCACGACCGTGACACTTAGTAGCGTCAACCGATTCATCAACGGCGGCGATCACTGTTCCGACAGCAATGTCACCAGCTTCTGCGCCCAAGCGGTAACCACCACCAGGACCGCGCACACTTGCCACTAGGCCAGCTTTGCGCAACTTAGAAAAAAGTTGTTCTAAGTAAGATAACGAAATACCTTGACGTTCAGAGATATCAGCCAAAGGTACAGGGCTTTTTTGCGAATGCAGTGCTACATCTAGCATAGCTGTGACCGCATATCTTCCTTTAGATGTAAGTTTCATATCACACCGTATCCACATTGTTTATGTGGTTGGAATCTTCCCATACCTGACTAAATTGGTCAAGTATTTAGTTGACTATTTTAGTCAGGTATTCACCCTTACGGAATTTGTGGGTACTTATTCGCCCTTTTGAGACTTCTCAACCGAGGTCAAAATACCACGAAGGGTATTAATTTCTTGGACTTCAGGGCGTGCACGGCTAAACAGACGACGAAGTTTATTCATCACCTGACCTGGTTTGTCCTTAGAGATAAATTGGGTATCAGTAATCACTTTTTCAAGGTGCTCGTAGAACATTTCGAGCTCTTCGTGACGTGGGTACTCATCTTCAGCTTGTGGAGGGTACTGGCTCGCCTCTTGATTTAGGTGCGCAACACGAACTTCATAGCTCAATGTCTGTACCGCCATCGCGAGGTTCAATGAGCTGTATTCTGGGTTCGCTGGAATACAAACGTGGTAGTGACACTTTTGTAGCTCTTCATTTGTTAAACCGGTACGTTCACGGCCAAAGATCAGCGCTACTGGGTGTTTTTGTCCTTCGATAGCGAACTTCTCACCACACTCACGTGGTTCTAGCATCGGCCACTCTAGCGTGCGAGAACGAGCGCTAGAGCCTACAACTAGACCACAATCTTTTACTGCTTCTTCTAACGTCGATACGATGACCGCGTTCTCTGCGATGTCACCAGCACCTGCTGCCAAAGCCATTGTTTGCTCATCTACTTCACACTGAGGATCCACCAATACTAATTGGCTTAAACCCATAACTTTCATCGCACGAGCGGCTGAGCCGATATTACCCGAGTGAGAAGTACCAACGAGAACGACTTTTACATTGTCTAACATGCTATATGACACCACTTTAAAAATAATCGCGAGATATTAACACATCACAAAGTAAAATGGTCAGACCCTAACAGGAATGTGATTTCAAGAGTTCAAAAAATAACCACTTCCCTTTTGCAAAAACTTTGGTATACTCGCCGCCGCTTTAAATCGTTCTTTAACATCTTGTGGGAATTTCCATATGCATCCAATGCTAAACATTGCTATTCGCGCTGCGCGTAAAGCAGGCAATCACATTGCTAAATCTCTAGAAACAACTGATAAGATCGAAACATCTTTGAAAGGCAACAACGACTACGTTGTAAATATTGCTAAAGAAGCTGAATACATGATTATTGAAACAATCAAAGCTTCTTACCCAGAGCACAGCATTGTTTCTGAAGAGAACGGTCTTACTGAAGGTAAAGACTCTGATGTTCAATGGATCGTTGACCCACTAGATGGCACGAACAACTTCGTTAAAGGCTTCCCACACTTCGCAGTATCTATCGCTGTTCGCATGAACGGCCGTACTGAAGTAGCGTGTGTTTACGACCCAATGCTAAACGAGCTATTCACAGCTCAACGTGGCGCTGGCGCTCAACTAAACAACGCTCGTATGCGTGTAACTCAGCTGAAAGACCTACAAGGTTCTATCCTAGCTGCAGGTTTCCCATTCAAAGCTAAGCAACACTCTGAATCTTTCATGAAGATCATCTCTGGTCTATTCGTTGATTGTTCTGACTTCCGTCGTACTGGTTCTCCAGCACTAGACCTATGTTACCTAGCAGCTGGCCGTGTTGACGGCTACCTAGAGCTAGACCTAAAACCATGGGATATGGCTGCAGGTGATCTAATCGCACGTGAAGCAGGCGCAATCCTGACTGATTTCGCTGGCGGTACTGACTACATGAAGTCTGGTAACGTTGTTGCTTCAAGCGCACGCGGTGTTAAAGCAATTCTTAAGCACGTTCGTGAGAACGCAAACGAAGGTATGCTGAAGTAATTCAGACCTTACGTAGATAGCCTCTATTAAATAGAGAGCTGGAAAATTCAAAGCCTCGCACATGCGGGGCTTTTTTGTATCCGTTAATCAGAGATGCGAGTAGGATGGCGCTTGGTGATATTTAATACAACTCACTTCGAACGTACTTTGCCTTTATCTTACCCACAAAATGCAGGCATAAAAAAACCGCTAGTTGCCTAGCGGTTTTTTTGGTTTGTAAATGTCATTCAGCATAGCGCCTATGGCATTTCGTCAAACTCTTCGCCTTCTTTTTCCACTTGAGGTGGCATTAGGTGTTCACGAGTGATACCCAACTTCATTGCTAGTGCCGAAGCAACATAGATAGAAGAGTAAGTACCTACTGTGATACCCAGTAGAAGTGCCGTTGCGAAACCGTGAATCATCGCGCCGCCCTGTACAAATAGAGCGATAACTACGAACAAGGTTGTACCAGAAGTGATCAATGTACGGCTCAGTGTTTGAGTGATTGAGCTGTTCAATACTTCAGGCGCTTCGCCTTTACGCATCTTACGGAAGTTTTCACGGATACGGTCGAATACAACAATGGTATCGTTGAGTGAGTAACCGACAACCGTTAGCAATGCCGCTACGATGGTTAAGTCCACTTCGATTTGCATCAAAGAGAAAACACCCAGCGTGATGATAACGTCGTGCGCCAATGCGAGTACCGCACCTGCAGCCAAACGCCATTCAAATCGTACCGATACGTAAATCAAGATACAGATAAGAGAAACAAGGATAGCCAGGCCACCCGCTTCTGTTAGCTCATCACCTACGTTTGGACCAACGAACTCGATACGGCGCATTTCAACTTGCTCACCTGTACCTTGTTCGATAGCTGATAGGATCTGGTTGCCTAGCGTTTCGCCCGCTACACCTTCACGTGGACGTAGACGAACCATAACATCACGAGCAGAGCCGAAGTTCTGCACGGTCGCGTCACCAAAGCCTTTTGCTTCTAGTGCCGAACGGATGTTTTCAAGGTTCGCTGGTTGCTCAAAACCGACTTCAATCAGGGTACCGCCAGTAAAGTCTAAACCCCAGTTCAACGACTTGGTTGATAGAGTAAAGATTGCTGTACCAATCATTAAGATAGAAAGAACAAAAGCTACCTTTGACCAACGCATAAAGTCGATCAATTTGTCTGCTTTTAGAATCTGAAACATATTAATTCCTAGCCTTAGATCGACAGTTTGTTTACACGCTTACCGCCATACATCAGGTTCACGATACAACGTGTACCTACGATAGCTGTAAACATAGAGGTCAGAATACCGATAGACAGCGTTACCGCGAAGCCTTTAATCGCACCCGTACCAACAGCAAATAGAATGATTGCTGTTAGAAGCGTAGTGATGTTGGCATCGGCAATGGTGCTGAATGCGTTCGCATAACCTTGGTGAATCGCTTGTTGTGGGCTACGACCTTCACGTAGCTCTTCTCGAATACGTTCGAAAATAAGTACGTTCGCATCGACCGCCATACCAACCGTCAGTACGATACCTGCGATACCCGGTAGCGTCATCGTCGCACCTGGGATCATCGACATCACACCGATAATTAACACCAAGTTCGCCATTAGCGCTACGTTAGCAATCAAGCCAAAGCGACGGTAATAAATAAGCGTAAATAGCATTACTGCAGCCATACCCCAGATCATCGCCATGATACCCATGTCAATGTTCTGCTGACCCATAGATGGACCGATGGTACGTTCTTCAACAATCGAGATAGGAGCAATCAGAGCACCGGCACGTAGAAGAAGTGCAAGGTTGTGTGCTTCAGCAGCAGAATCGATACCAGTAATACGGAAGTTACGGCCTAGCGCAGATTGAATCGTTGCTTGGTTAATCACTTCTTCATGCTTAGTCAGAATCACTTTGCCTTCAGGTGTCTTACGACCGCTGTCTTTGTACTCTGCAAATACGGTTGCCATTAGCTTACCGATATTTTGACGAGAGAACGCAGACATCTTGCTACCACCTTCGCTGTCTAGCGAGATGTTAACTTGAGGACGACCATATTCATCAACACTTGAGCTTGCATCTGTAATGCTCGAACCGCCTAGGATAACGCGCTTCTTAAGAACAACAGGGCGACCATCACGGTCTTGCTTGATTTCGCTACCTGCTGGTGCACGACCTGCCGCAGCTGCAGCCAGATCCGCAGAGCTATCTACTTCGCGGAATTCAAGCGTTGCAGTCGCGCCAAGAATCTCTTTTGCACGAGCTGTGTCTTGAACGCCTGGTAGTTCAACTACGATACGGCTTGCGCCTTGACGTTGAACCAGCGGCTCAGCAACACCCAATTCGTTAACACGGTTACGAAGGATAGTGATGTTCTGCTCTACAGCGTAGTTACGGATCTCTTGAAGACGCGTTTCAGTAAAGTTAGCAATCAGAGAGAAACGACCATTCGACTCAGAATCAACGAAAGTCATATCTGGGTGCAGAGACTCTAGCAACGTTTTCGCTGCTGCAAGTTGTTCCTCGTTACGTAGCAATACTTCAACCGCATCTTTACCAGATGGACGAATTGCACGGTAACGGATTTTCTCTTCACGAAGTTCGCTACGGAACGCTTCTTCTTGTTGGCCCACCAGCTTTTCCATTGCAGCGTCCATATCCACTTCCATCAAGAAGTGAACACCACCACGTAGGTCAAGGCCAAGCTTCATTGGTGCCGCACCAATTGATTCAAGCCAGTCTGGAGTTGAAGCCGCTAAGTTTAAGGCAACGATAACATCTTCATTCAAAACTTCAGTGATCACATCACGCGCACTGATTTGAGTATCGGTATCGTTAAAGCGTACAAGAATAGAACCGTTTTCTAGAGCAACGGATTTAGTAGGAAGGCTCTCGGCTTCAAGAGCTTTGGTGACAGTATCCAGCGTAGACATATCTACAGAGGCGCCACGCGCCCCTGTAACTTGAACTGCCGGATCTTCACCGTATAGATTTGGAAGTGCGTACAACGCAGCGATGGCAATGGTAAACATCACCATCAGGTACTTCCATAACGGATAACGGTTTAGCACAGCGAGGATCCTCTAGCTGTTTATAGAGATTTCAGAGTACCTTTTGGTAGCACTGCTGTAACGAAGTCTTTCTTGATCACTACTTCGTTGTTTGGGTTTAGTTCGATTGCAACGTAGTCGTTGTCTTCAGCGATTTTAGTAATCTTACCGATTAGACCACCGCTTGTTAGAACTTCGTCGCCTTTACCCATAGAAGCCATTAGGTTTTTGTGCTCTTTAACACGCTTAGCTTGTGGACGGTAGATCATGAAGTAGAAGATCACCGCGAACATACCTAGCATGATTAGCATTTCAAAACCGCCGCCAGCTGGTGCACCTTCTGCTGCTGCATGTGCTTGAGAAATAAACATTAAAACATCCTCTATTTATATTTTCGTAATTGTTTGTCTTATTGGGTTGCATCCCTTTATTTTCAAGCCCCATCCCTATGAATAGAGACGGGGCTCGCAAAAGAAATACTAAGATTCTTTACCCAGTGGTGGAACTTCACGTCCCATTCTTGCGTAGAACTCTTCCACAAACTCTTCAAAACGGTCTTCATCAATCGCTTTACGGATATCAGACATAACACGTTGGTAGAAGCGCAGGTTGTGAATTGTGTTCAGGCGCGCACCTAGGATTTCGTTACAACGGTCTAGATGATGTAGGTAAGACTTGCTGTAGTTCTTACAAGTGTAACAGTCACACTCTGAATCTAGTGGCGTTGTATCCGTTTTATGCTTCGCATTACGGATCTTGATCACACCTTCAGTCACAAATAGGTGGCCGTTACGTGCATTTCGCGTTGGCATTACACAGTCAAACATGTCGATACCACGACGAACACCTTCAACTAGGTCCTCAGGTTTACCTACACCCATTAGGTAGCGAGGCTTATCTTCAGGCAGTTGAGGACATGTGTGCTCAAGAATGCGGTGCATGTCTTCTTTTGGTTCGCCTACTGCTAGGCCGCCAACTGCGTAACCGTCGAAACCAATTTCAGTTAGACCTTTAACAGAGACATCACGTAGGTCTTCGTATACACCACCTTGAACGATACCGAATAGTGAGTTCGGGTTTTCAAGTTTGTCGAAGTGGTTACGCGAACGCTCAGCCCAACGTAGAGACATCTCCATTGAGTCTTTTGCTTCTTTGTGTGTCGCAGGGTAAGGCGTACACTCATCGAAGATCATCACGATGTCTGAACCTAGATCTTTTTGGATTTCCATCGACTTTTCTGCGTCCATGAAGATCTTGTCACCGTTTACTGGGTTACGGAAATGTACACCCTCTTCAGTGATTTTACGCATCGCACCTAAGCTGAATACTTGGAAGCCGCCTGAATCGGTAAGGATAGGACCTTGCCAGTTCATGAAATCGTGCAAGTCACCGTGCATTTTCATGATTTCTTGACCAGGACGTAGCCATAGGTGGAATGTGTTACCCAGTAGGATTTCAGCACCAGTGTCTTTTACTTCTTCAGGAGTCATACCTTTTACAGTACCGTAAGTACCTACAGGCATGAATGCTGGTGTTTCAACGGTACCGCGTTCAAACTGAAGTTGACCACGACGTGCACCAGCGTTTGTTTTCTTAAGTTCGTATTTTAATTTCACGAAGCCTCCAATATGCCAGAGAAACAATCTGACTGTTAATTCAGAGCTTAAGTTCGTCTTAAGACTCTATGAGGAGCGGTCGCGGATTCCTTGCGAGAAAGAGGCTGATGTTCAACCTCTCTCCTAGCCTACTGCTAGCACCCGTAAATTCTATTTGTATCGCTTATTACTGGCTAAAATTAGCTTGTTTTTTTGTTGATGAACATCGCATCACCATAGCTAAAGAAGCGGTACTCGCTCTTCACTGCATGATCGTAAGCACCCATCACGTTATCGTAACCAGCAAAAGCACTCACCAGCATGATCAGTGTTGACTCTGGTAGGTGGAAGTTAGTGATCAGACAATCCACCAACTGGTACTCATAACCAGGGAAGATGAAGATCTCTGTATCACCAAAGAATGGTACAAGCTCAGTACCTTTCTTCAGAGCATCTTGCGCAGCACTCTCAAGAGAGCGAACTGATGTAGTACCAACAGCAATGATACGGCCACCACGAGCTTTTGTTGCCGCGATTGCATCAACCACTTCTTGTGGTACTTCAACATACTCAGCGTGCATGTGGTGGTCGTTGATGTTGTCCACTTTTACTGGTTGGAATGTACCCGCACCAACGTGAAGGGTCACATAAGCAAACTCAACACCTTTAGCTTTCATGTCAGCCATTAGCTTGTCATCAAAGTGAAGACCTGCCGTTGGCGCAGCTACCGCACCAGGTCTCTCATTATAGACAGTCTGGTAACGCTCTTTATCAGCATCTTCATCTGGACGATCGATGTAAGGTGGCAGCGGCATATGACCAACGCTGTTCAAGATATCTAGAACGCTCTCTTCAGAAGTAAAACGAATCTCAAACAGTGCATCATGACGTGCGACCATCTCTGCTTCATATTCATCGTTCTCACCCAAGAACAACTGTGTGCCTGGCTTTGGTGATTTTGAACAACGAACGTGTGCAAGAATGCTTTTCTCATCCAACATGCGCTCAACCAGCACTTCTAGCTTACCGCCCGAAGCCTTGCGACCGAAAACACGTGCAGGGATAACTCGAGTGTTGTTGAAGACCACTAAGTCACCTGGTTCAACCAAGTCTAGAACGTCTTTAAATGAGCCATCATTTAGGTTACCCGTATTGCCATCTAGCTTTAATAGGCGGCTTGCTGTGCGCTCCTCTTGTGGGTAGCGAGCAATGAGTTCATCGGGTAGGTCAAAGTGAAAATCTGAAACTTGCATTCTTCTAGTCTTGTTTAGTTGGATGAGGTCAATTCAGTAGACGACACGAAGCCGCGACTAAATTTTTCGCAGTGGGCTAGTATAGGCACACAGGGCTCAATAGCAAGGATTACAGTGCTTGATTATTGTAAATAGGCGTAAAAAACCGCCTAGAAATACTGCAAAAGTTTAACGAGATTTGTTGCATAAAAGTCACCCAAAAATGAGTTAGCTCTCAGATATTTTAAGGAGATAAATCTATAGTAGAGACAGTAAAATAAAATAATAAGGAGGTCTGTATGATCAAGGTTGAAGACATGATGACTCGCAACCCTCATACCCTATTGCGCTCACACTCACTCGCCGATGCCAAGCACACTATGGAAGCGCTTGATATCCGACATATTCCCGTTGTAGATGCAGATAGAAAACTGCTTGGTGTGGTGACCCAACGTGATGTACTCGCGGCTCAAGAATCTAGCCTACAAAACATCCCTCAAGCTCAGTCCTATACTCTCGCAACACCGCTCAATGAGATCATGCATAAAAACGTTATGTCCGTTGAACCAAGAGCGGGACTAAAAGAGTCGGCGATTTACATGCAGAAGCATAAAGTGGGTTGTCTGCCAGTTGTAGAACACGGCGAGTTGGTTGGCATCATTACAGACAGTGACTTCGTGACTATTGCAATCAACCTTTTGGAACTGCAAGAAGAGAGTGAACCGGAAGAGATTGAGGCCTAATTCATAAGATTCAATGTTTGGCGTATGGCAAGAGTCAACGGCCGCAGCGTGATTCCGTTCATCTCGCAAAGTGAGCCTAGACTTTTACATAGATGACAGGCAAAAAAATGAGCGGCTGGATTGGGCCGCTCGAAGGTCAGGGTTTCATGCGTTCCTGTAAACAGTAAGGAATCTTGTTATTGCTCGATCTGATTTTTCATTCTTATATAGGTAGGCGGCCTTCCTACTTATTGCTTCGCTTATCACTGCACTCCTCAATTTGACATCGTGCTCATAGAACACGGATAAAAAGGTTTGGGCTTCATTTCGGGAAAATAACTTAAGGGCTAGGTGAAAGGGTACCTAATCCCTCAAGCTTGCCTGTGGCGTAAGGTATGCTCTGCTTTGGTTTTTATGTAGCGAACATACTTCCCTGTTTCGACACTATCTCTATCAAATTAAATACGAGCTAAAACGCTAAAAACGTTTGTAACTCAAAAACTGCATTTTGCGTCGACAAGCTAATTAATATTATGGGGGATTGCTCGTCGCTTTATGTCGCTCCATGTTGCTTTCGCTTATTACCATCTCCAAATTTGAAATCGATTACAAGCGCACTATAGCTAGACATAAGTCTTAATCTTCATGTAGTTAATCTAACTCAAACTAACATAGAGCAAAAGGTCTAAAGTTAATAAAAAGTTAAATTCAAAGCTTTATATCGTTGTGATCTAAGTGGCTTTTTCACAGCTTACTCTTCGAGGATTTACGTAATTTTATTACGTTGAAAAATTGAGCAACGCCCAGTTTAAAACAACCGTTTAATTTACAGTAAACGTGAGAATGTCGTTAACCTTCAACCACTGGCAAGCATATGCATCAAGGAAGTTAAACAGGGAGCCAAAAAGGATGTGTGAAATTAAGCGTGTGAAATTTCACAAATGAATGAAAGCTACTTAACAAGCTCTCAATGATTTGCCGTTGAACAAAATTATTTCAACAGAACAAAATACTAAAAAGCACACCAAATGCAGTGTGCTTTTGTTCGAGCTATCTGAAAATCTAACTTAATACTTATTGCTATCGTGAATAGAAAAAAGATTAAAGTAATTCCGACACAACTTCTGCCAACTGATTGAATGTGCTTACTCGTGAAGAGCTAGGACGCCAAACTAAGCCAATATGACGATGAGCTTGCTGCCCCGGCGCATCAATCACCACTAGATTCTGGTTCTCAATCAGGCCATGATCAATCGCCATCTGAGGAATGAATGTAGTGCCTAAACCATTCGCTACCATTTGCACTAGCGTGTGAAGGCTGGTTGCAGAGAACGGGTTGATCTTCTCTTTGGCGGTCAATTGACATGCCGACACCGCATGTTCCGTTAGACAGTGCTCTTTTTCTAAAAGGAACACTGATTCATCTGGAAGATCTGCATATTTGATTGGCGTGCGAATCGCATCCGCTTGATTGCGACTGATGATCATTCGAAACGGGTCACTGCCGACAATTTGGCTTTCCATTCCATCAATATCGACAGGTAATGCCAATATCAAGACATCTAGTTCACCCTGGCGTAACGCAGCCAACAAATTCGTAGTGGTATCTTCACGCAGCAACATGTTCAATTCTGGGAAGCGAACATTGACCTCTTGAACGAGATTACATAGAAGAAAAGGGGCAATCGTCGGAATACAACCCACTTTAAGTTGACCTTGCATGTCGCCGCCTTGGCATAGTCTCCCTAGCTCAACTAAGTCTTGTCCTTTAGCTAATAGTTCGCGCCCATGCTCCACCACCTGCTCACCAGCATGAGTAAACACCAGTGGACTCTTCTTATCTTTCTTTTCGTATAGAGGACACCCAATCAACTCTTCAAGATTTTGTATACCTTTACTTAGAGTCGATTGACTCACGAAACAACGCTCAGCGGCATCACCAAAGTGACGTGTTTCATGGAGTGTCACTAGATAGTGAAGTTGCTTAAGACTTGGCCATTTATTCATGAAATTACTTTGTAATATGAGTAAGATAAATTTGAGTCTACGCTTCCTGAACGGTCGATAGACTTGGAAAGGACAAAGAGAGGGTTTATCGCTTTTTTCGATGAACTCAATCTATTTAATTCGCTTTTTTCTATAGTACCGATTGTACTATAGTTTGTCGCGTAGAAACGGAGCCCAATCAAAGAAGTGTTGGGCCAACTAATTTTTTAGGAGATTCCAAAATGGTACTAGTAGGTCGTCAAGCCCCTGACTTTACTGCAGCAGCTGTTCTAGGTAACGGCGAAATCGTTGATAACTTCAACTTCGCAGAATTCACAAAAGGTAAGAAAGCGGTTGTTTTCTTCTACCCACTAGACTTCACATTCGTTTGTCCTTCTGAGCTTATCGCTTTCGACAACCGTCTAGAAGATTTCCAAGCTAAAGGCGTTGAAGTAATCGGTGTTTCTATCGATTCTCAATTCTCTCACAACGCATGGCGTAACACTGCTATCGAAGATGGCGGTATCGGTCAAGTTAAGTACCCACTAGTAGCTGACGTTAAGCACGAAATCTGTAAAGCATACGACGTTGAGCACCCAGAAGCTGGCGTTGCTTTCCGTGGTTCTTTCCTAATCGACGCTGACGGTCTTGTACGTCACCAAGTAGTTAACGACCTACCACTAGGCCGTAACATCGACGAAATGCTACGTATGGTAGACGCACTAAACTTCCACGAGAAGAACGGTGAAGTTTGTCCTGCACAATGGGAAGAAGGTAAATCAGGTATGGACGCATCTCCAAAAGGTGTTGCAGCATTCCTATCTGAGCACGCAGACGACCTAAGCAAGTAATTACATTCTTAAGCCCGACTCAACACGGGTGAATGGTTGGAAGCTCTCTTAGTAGCCCAAGGCACAAGAAGCGTAAAGCAATAGCACAAAGTGCAACGCCAATCAGTTAAGAAGTAAAGTCTTTATAAAAAGCCCGAAGTTCACGCTTCGGGCTTTTCTTATGTTGGTAGCAAACCTTCTTATCCACTTATCTCGAACCTCTAAATTGAGGCAACGAATACCTAAAAGATTTACCCCTATTTCGTTCCTTTTCTCTCTACCCTTTCATTACATGCTATTGCTATCATCCAGTTATCCCCTCTTCGGAATGAAAGAATGAAACTTGAATTAGAAGTATGTATCGATAACCTTGAGTCCCTTCACCTTGCTGTAGAAGGTGGTGCTGATCGCATAGAACTGTGTTCATCTCTCGCGTTAGGTGGGTTAACCCCAAGCTTTGGATTTATGAAAAAGGCAGCACAGCTCTCTTCAATTCCTGTTTATGCGATGATCCGACCAAGGCAAGGCGACTTCATCTTCGATGCAGAAGACATTGAATGCATGCTAGAAGATATTGAAGCAGCCTCTATCGCTGGGCTAACAGGTGTTGTTCTGGGAGTCACTAAGTCCGATGGCTCTTTGGATATGAATACTTTAGAGAAATTGACCCAAAAAGCGAAACGCCTGAATCTCGGCATGACTCTCCACCGAGCAATTGATGTCTCTCCAAATTATAAGCTTGCTCTAGAACAAGCGATTCAACTTGGCTTTGAACGAGTACTGACTTCAGGGCTCGCGCCAACGGCCGAAAACGGAATAGAAGTTTTAGGCGATATGGTTAAGCTTGCTAAAGGTCGCATCGATATAATGGCCGGGGCTGGTGTCAATGCTGAAAATGCGTCACTTCTTTTACAATCATCGAAGGTCAATGCACTGCACCTATCAGGGAAAACCACTCGTGATAGCTTAATGAATAAGACATCAGAGGCAAAAATGGGAAATCAGGAGATCGATGATTACCTTATTCCTATCACTAGCTCAGAAAAAATTCGATCTGTAAAAAGCGTTATCCTTAATCACATTTAATTGTTTAACAAAGCTTTACCGAGTAAGACTGGTTTATCTAATAGAGTCGCGTATATTGTTTAAACCAGTCAACGATGCTCACGGACAGATATGGCAAAGGATTTATTTAGTACACTCGATCTCAACTTGCTCAGAACGTTTTTAATTGTTCATCAAGAGAAGAATACTCGTAAGGCTGCCGAGCGACTGTTTGTGACTCAACCCGCTGTGAGCCAAGCACTGCAGAAACTGCGCCATCACTTTGATGATGAGTTGTTTGTGAAGGTTCATGGTGGTCTTCAACCGACTCATTTTAGTGAGCAACTTGCGAATGAACTCACGCCTCATATGGATGGGATCAGTAACGCAGTGAACTCCTCTTATGGGTTTGATCCTAAAGAGATCGATTATCCAATAAAAATAGCACTATCACCTGTGGTACTCGCTTGTCTGTCTGGCTCTCTTTATAAAAACATCACTCAACAAGCTCCCAACTGTAAATTAGAGCTCGCGAGTTTGACAACTTCATCTGCAGAGGATATTCAAAAAGGCGCTCTTCTACTTGGTATCGCATATCAGTTACCTTACATTTCCAAAGAAATTTATACTCAAAAGCTAGTTGATATTGAAGGAAGACTTTTTGTTCGCCAGGATCATCCGCTAAAGAAAGCGATAGTGACTCCGCAGGACCTTGCTGGCTATGAAATCGCATCTCTTATAACGCCGGGATGGAATGATAGCTTTAGCCAAGCTTCAAGAGTATTAGATACTCACTCAGTCCCTCACAATGTAGGTTTCCGCTCTGAGATGATATTAGCCATCATCGATGTGCTGCTAAATTCCGACATGTATATGCCACATTCAAATCTGTTCCCCATTCATAACTATCCAAATCTTAGAGCCATTGATGTAGATGTTGAAGACGAAATAAAAATGTTTAGCGTATATAGCCACATCCATGTCAAAAACCGTAACAATCCACTTCTAATCTGGTTAAATGATATTGTCAAAAATGCTCTTACCGAACAGCTTAATAAGCAATGCTTATTACTTTAATTAAAAAGGCTACTTAGCCTAAAAATAATACACTGTTTAATATCCTCCTCATCGACACGGAGTCAATCATTAAACCATAGTAAGGATGCTCAATATTCCGTTTATTGAGAGTGTATTCAATGAAAAAATCAATTATTGCGGTATCTCTAGCTAGCGCATTTTCTTTCAACGCTTTTGCAGAAGCAGAAATCCAAAACCCAATTTGGAATCAACCAACTAACCCAATCGAAGCTGTACCTGAACAACCTGTACTCCCTGGAATCGACAACAGTGTTCCTGGCGTACCGGAGCGTCCTCAGCCACCTGTACACGTTCAGCCACCAATTGAAGCAGCACCTGAACAGCCGGTTCTTCCTGAAATCGACAATAGCGTACCTGGTATTCCTGATCGCCCTCAGCCACCAATTCACGTTCAACCACCAATTGAAGCGGCTCCAGAGCAACCACCTATCGATAACACTCCGCCGCGCCCACAACCAGAGCGCCCAACGAACCCGATCGAAGGTGTACCATCTCAACCTCCAGTAGATAACTCACCAGAACGTCCTACTCCGGATTACGGTGATACACCTGACATCTCAGGTCCAACTGAAGCTGAGCGTACTTCAACTCTAGAGCTTCAATTTCAAGCAATGGCAGAAGAGTACAATCAGAAATTCAATGAGCACCAAGAGCAGATGGATGGTATCCGCGCAAGCTTACACGCCGTCACTAACGCACGTCCATTTGTGACTAACGGTGAGTTTGCCATTGGTGCTGGTGTAGGTTTTGCAGGTTCTAAAGAAGCGATCGCTCTAGGTGGTGCTTATGGTATCAGCGAGCAACTGAGCGTATCAGGTACGTTCAACTACGAAACCTCAGGCAAGTATTCATCATCAGATGTATCTGGTGGTGTGGGTGTTCAATACAACTTCAAGTAACACTCTCTCCCCTACTAAGGATGGTGGGGGAACCCTTTCAAGGAGCTTTTTCACCTAAGTGCCGGATGCACTTAATATCTATTAATGAGAGTGTTATGAAAATTCTAGAACCGATTGCTTTATCTATTGCCTTAATTTCAACCTCAACCTTTGCCGCACAAGACGCTTTTTCTGGTCACCGAGTTGGGGCTGGTTTCTCTAGCGCCCAAATTGATTACGTTTACTCGGGTTACCCTAACGCAGACCTAGGAAACGGCATTAAGCTTGAGTACGGCTATGATTTGAACCGCATCTTCGGCTTCAACGCCTCAATGGACTACATCACTGACGATGACACTTTCAGCAGTATTAAATACGAATCGAAAGTAACTACCGTTAAATTGGACTCCGATATTGGTTATACATTCGATTTAGACGGGTTCAATCTAAAGCCTTATGGCGCGATTGGTTTGGCTCGCATCATTGATAAGCAAACAATCAGCGACTCACAAGATAGCTATACAATATCAAGAAAAGATACCTCTATTTTGATGGGCGCTGGTGTGCGTGCACATTTTGATTTTGGTTTGTACAGTGATCTTCGCTTCAATTTTATGATGCTCGATGATTACGACATTGACCAACTATCCATTACCTTCGGATACAAGTTCTAACTCAATGCTCTAAGCCAACATTCAATCAAGGAGTCGTTTAGCCAAGGCGGGCTTTGATTAGTAGGTAATTTATGAAACTCAAAAATATCATTCTCGCCCTCTCTTTTTTAAGTGCACCAATGGTTCACGCCAGCAGCCTTCACCTTTCGCCTGAACTTAAAATTGGTGCTTACCATGGGTTTGGTATGCAGGCAGGCCTAACTGATGTAGCTAGCTTCGATGCGGTTTACCTTAGCTATTCTCACCTATGGTATGAAAGCGATCGCTACGATGAGTCTGTTGACTCATACCGAGTAGGTATCCAGCAAAGTTATGGTGCTGAAGGGCTACATGGTTTTCAAGCTGAAATTGGCTTCGCTACATACGATGGAGAGAAGACTCGAGCTGGTGTGACTGAGAAGAAATCGGCGACAGGGTTAAGCATTGGCGGTGCTTATGTTTATCAAGCTACGTCTGTTCTTGCGCTTCGCGCCGGTGCCGATATGAACATATTCGACCACAATAAAACTTATATCCCTTACGACACCACGATTAACTTTAACCTTGGTGCCATCATTTCCTTCTAAGATAAGAAGTAAATCCTCAGACTATTTCAGCGCGTCATCTAGGCTTTGATTGCCTAGGTGACGTACATCTTTTCCTTTCACGAAGTAAATGATGTACTCACAAATGTTTTGGCATCGATCGCCAACACGCTCAATAGCACGCGCCGACCACATCACTTGCAGAATATTCGGAATATTCTTCGGGTCTTCCATCATGTAGGTCATTAACTGACGAATTACGGCTTCATATTCCGCGTCGAGCTTATCATCTAATTTGTGCACTTCCGCTGCGGCATCAACATCCATACGCGCAAAAGCATCAAGAACCTGATGTAACATAGCAATCGCATGACGACACAATGGCTCTAGAGAAACATGAAACTTCTGATTCTTAGTTGAAGGGATATCAATTGCACCTTGCGCAATCTTAGAGGCAACATCTCCAATGCGCTCAAGATCAGTGATTGTTTTGATGATCGCCATTATCAAGCGAAGATCTTTCGCTGTAGGCTGGCGTTTAGCAATAATTCGGGTGCACGCCTCATCGATCGACACTTCCATCGCATTGACCTTGTGATCATCACGAATCACTTTCTTAGCCAATTCTATATCGTCTTTATGCAGCGCCTGCATTGCAAAAGAGAGCTGCTGCTCCACGAGGCCGCCCATAGTCAGAACATGAGTACGTATAGACTCAAGCTCCACGTTAAATTGTCCAGATATATGACGACCGAAATGCATGTCAGCTCCTAAATGATGATTTACTATAGAGATAGCAAACTTAACCGTATCTTCCTGTAATGTAGTCTTCTGTTTGATTTTTCAATGGCGAAGTAAAGATTGAATCGGTATCTGAGTACTCGATCAACTTACCCATATGAATAAACGCGGTGTGGTCACTGACTCGCGCTGCTTGTTGCATGTTGTGAGTCACAATCACTACCGTGTATTGCGTTTTAAGATCGTTAATCAGCTCTTCAATCGTCAGAGTAGAGATAGGATCCAGTGCCGACGTTGGCTCATCCAGTAACAGTACTTCAGGTTCAATAGCCACCGCACGCGCAATCACCAGTCGCTGCTGTTGACCGCCAGACAGACCAAATGCGTTTTCATGTAATCTGTCTTTCACCTCATCCCATAAGGCTGCTGCACGCAAAGAGCGTTCAACCGCATCATCAAGATCTCGGCTGTTACTCATACCTTGCAGGCGTAAGCCGTAAACCACGTTCTCATAGATCGATTTCGGGAAAGGATTCGGTCTTTGAAACACCATACCCACACGTCGGCGCAAGGTGGCAACGTCCACTTGAGGGTCATAGACATTGTGACCGTAAAGCTTCACTTTGCCAGAGACTCGGCATCCTTCCACCAAATCATTCATTCGGTTAATACAGCGCAACAAGGTAGATTTACCACAACCCGATGGCCCGATAAACGCAGTCACCTGCCCTTTAGGGATCTTCATTGAGATGTCGTCGAGCGCTTGGCTCTCTTTATAATGAAGGTTAAGCCCCTCAATTGAGATAGCTGTCTGCTCATCCGTCAGATTATGAACATCAAGTGGGGCGTAATAACCCAAGGTTTCATTAATTGAAAACATCTAATCTTGTCCTAAGGTTCGGTACTTCTCACGCAAATTGTTGCGAATATTAATCGCCGTCAGGTTTAACCCTACAATCACGGTAACCAAAAGAAACGACGTGGCGTACACCAGAGGTCTAGCCGCTTCTATGTTGGACGTTTGAAAGCCAACATCATAAATATGGAAACCTAAGTGCATGAACTTACGATCTAAATGAACGTATGGAAACTGCCCATCAACCGGAAGACTTGAAGCCAGCTTCACCACACCCACCAGCATTAACGGCGCAACTTCGCCAGCAGCACGCGCAATAGCGAGAATCAAACCGGTAATAATCGCAGGGCTTGCCATTGGCAGTACAATTCGCCACAAGGTTTCGAACTGGGTTGCCCCCAACGCTAACGAACCGTGACGAACAGCGCTAGGAATTCGCGTCAAACCTTCTTCTGTCGTCACAATAACGACAGGCAGTGTTAAAACCGCCAAGGTCAATGAAGACCATAAAAGCCCCGGGGTGCCAAAAGTCGGAGCCGGTAAACGCTCAGCATAAAACAACGTATCGATCGAACCACCGATGGTGTAAACAAAGAAACCTAAGCCAAATACCCCATAAACAATCGAAGGAACACCGGCTAAGTTGATTACCGCGATACGAATCAAACGCGTGAGTGCATTGGTTTTTGCATACTCATGGAGGTAGATCGCAGCGATAACACCAAGAGGCATCACCACGATCGACATTAAGATAACCAACAGCACTGTGCCGAAAATAGCAGGGAAAACGCCCCCTTCAGAGTTCGACTCTCTTGGGTTTTCCGACAAGAACTTCCAGATCTGTTTGAACCAGTGCGTTACTTTCTCAGCATAGTTCATCTGGTTCGGATACCAGTAATCTAAGATATGGCTTAACGGAATCTCGATCTGCTGCCCAGTCATATCTTCAACAATAAGACTTTCTACGTTGAGCTGTGTTCTGAGTTGTTCCAAGCGCAGTTCAGCATCATCAAGTTGTTCATTGAGTGCTCGTCGCGTGTCCTCATAACTTTTCAAATAGCTATCGCTGACCGTCTCGTTCAGCTCTAGTTTGCGCTTTTCAAGCCTTAGTTTCTCTAGCTGCCAACTGATCCCACGGATCTCTTGATTTACAATCCGCGACGTCTCTTCACGAAGTACATCTGCAAACGCAAGGCCATCTTCTAAGGACTGGTCAATATCAGTCACACTCGAGCCAGCTGCACTCTCAAAACGAACCGGTTTACCAAAGAAGTAACCACCGCGACTACGCTCAATCACCGCCCACTCTTTCGGCTCTGTTGGCTGTTGTAGATTGATATCTAAAATCGATACGAAATCTGCCGGATACAGCTCACGATTCGCCACTTTAATACTTAGGCGTTTAACCAACCCTGTAGCAAGCTGCTGCTCAGATAGATGATCTTGAGACTGAGGAATCTGAGCGATGGGAATGTACTTGTTCTCATAGAGTTGACCGATAAGGCGATCCGGAGAACCATTCAGTTCGACTTGTGACTGCGCTGAATCGTCAAGTTGCCATTGGTAGAGTGGTGCTGGCCAAAAATACGTAAGCCCTTTCCAACCAATCAGGAGCATCAAACCAAGCACGGAAAGCATACTGATACTAACCGCGCCACCAGTCAGCCAGATCCAAGGAGAACCTGACTTAACCCAGTTCAATAGAGATTTAAATTTATTGGCCATGAATACTATGCTGCCCCTTTAACACTATAATGCACGATACTTGTCGCGCAGTCGTTGTCTTACCCATTCCGCCAAGAAGTTTACGGCAAAGGTGAAGACAAACAGCAGCAACGCAGCTAAGAACAACAGGCGGAAATGGGAACCACCGACTTCAGATTCAGGCAGTTCAACCGCAATAGTCGCAGACAGAGTTCTCATCCCCTCTAATATGTTCCAATCCAAAATAGGCGTATTGCCAGTCGCCATCAGAACAATCATGGTTTCGCCGACAGCACGCCCTAGCCCCATCATGATCGCAGAGAAAATACCGGGACTCGCAGTCAGCAACACAACATAAATCAGTGTTTGCCATGCAGTAGCGCCTAAGGCCAATGAACCGTCTGAGAGATGCTTAGGCACAGAGAAGATCGCATCTTCCGCGATAGTAAAGATGGTAGGAATAACAGCAAAGCCCATAGCAAAACCAACCACCAGCGCGTTTCTTTGGTCAAAGCCAATGCCGTATCCAGCAAGGAAAGTACGAATATCCCCACCGAACAAAACAGCCTCAATCTGATTCCCGAGTACAAACACGCCAACGATGGTAACAATTAACACAGGAATTAAGATCAGTGCGTGCCAGCCGTTAGAAAATCGACGAGTAAAACCTTTAGGTAATACGTACCAAACTAACCCCGCCAACAATGCGCTTAATGGCAGCGCCACCATTAACGAGAACACCGCGGTGAGATGGGTTTCGACAATAGGCGCAAACCATAGACCGGCTAAGAAGCCGATAATCACCGTAGGTAAAGCTTCCATTAATTCAATCGACGGCTTCACCACTCGACGCATTCTTGGAGACATGAAATACGCGGTATAAATCGCGCCCAACACCGCTATCGGCGTCGCAAAAAGCATCGCAAACAGCGCGGCTTTTATGGTACCGAAAGTGATCGGGATTAAACTGAATTTCTCTTCAAAGTCATCATTCGCTGATGTCGACTGCCACACGTAAGCCGGTTCTGGGTAGCTTTCGTACCATACCTTCTGCCAGAGCGATGAGAGTGAGATCTGCGGATATTCATTGTCGACCGCTGCCACTCGAATTTCATCGTCTATCAAAGCCACTAGGTGCAACTCGTTGGCAGACATCGCCGCCAACTCTGGTGACTTATCAAAAGCACGTTCAAACAGAGACAGTTTTTCACTGGTCGTGTAATGGCTTTGCAATGTGCCGTTTTCGTAAAAACTATAAAAGCCTTTGCGATAGGTGTCCGGCAGAATGAATTGTACTTCTTCAGCTAACTGAAAATCTCGAATATGAGTTAGGCTACGCTGTTTATCCTTCAGCACATCAAACCATTGTGACACCTGACCATCGTTATGGGTCACAAGCAAAGAATAAGCACCAGACAGAAGATCAATCTTCTTCACCGCGTGTTTTTCATCGCTCAAACTCAAATCCACCAGCTCCCTGACCGAAAAATGGTGCTGATTGAGCGTCAGTACCGCCAGTTCAGAGTCTGATCTTAAGTAAAGCGTTTTGCCATCAGGCGTCATCAAGAGCTGATCTTGTTGACTAAACTTAGTAGAGAGCCATTGACTCGCTTGCAGATGATAATTGCCTTGAAGATCGGCTTGGTACCATTTCACCAACAAACGCTGATCAGTCAACTGGGCGGTGATGGTCAGCTGTGAACCATGACGTGAGAAAGCAAAATGTTCAATCTCAGCTCCGTTACTTTCTGTTGCTAGTAAGAAACGTTCAATCGTCTTTAGGCGTTGAACTTTAGGTTCAGCAACACTGTTTGGTTTGTAGAGTGGCGCACTGAATTCGGGGGAGAAAAAGGTAATGTCTCCACTTTTCGTAGCAAAAGCGTACCAGTTTTCTGCAGGCGTGTTTCGAGCGAACGCGATCGGGGCATCAGTGATCTGCTCAGAAAAATAAGAGTCAGAGTTTTGTGTATCTAAGTCCCAAAACTGAACTTTACCTGAGTTTTCAATAGTAAAAGCATGCTGCCCGTATTCATCAACCGAGAGCGCAACGGCATTATTCACAGAGAGAGACTTGCGAGTGTCACTCACCTGAATGTCAGCATCAGAAAATACCGGTAGAATAACCATAGCAAGGTAGATAAAGATAAGGACTAAAGCTGCCAGAACACTTACCCCGCCACACGTCACAGAAAAGCGGACAAGACGGTCTTTCAACCATCGTTTCTTGTCTTTTTCTTTCAGTGAAAATTGGCTAGGGGTCATCTTTCTGTCTACCTTTTTTGAGCTAATATCATAATATTTCGATTAGATGACAATTATATTACAGGTCACATTAAATAACTGAAACTAGTAGCAACTTTTGCATAAACTTTCAATTGCAATAATACCGTAACAAAATGAGCATACGCTGCTTATTTTTTATAATTTAAGCCCCAAAAAATACGTCAGTCAATCGAGGAGAGTCTTAATGAATGCAGAAAAACTCTACATAGAAAAAGAACTTAGCTGGCTCTCTTTTAATGAGAGGGTATTGCAAGAGTCCGCAGACAAACATGTTCCTTTGATAGAGCGCGTCCGATTTTTGGGTATTTTTTCCAACAATTTAGATGAGTTTTACAAAGTTCGCTTCGCTGATGTCAAACGTCGAATCTTGATTAACCAAGAACGCGGTATTAATGATAATTCAAAGCACCTCTTGGCTAAAATGCAAACCAAAGCACTAAAACTCAATCAAAGGTTTGATGAACTCTACAATGAATTGATTTTAGAGATGGCAAGACGGCGCATCTTTCTCGTCAATGAAACACAACTCAACGAATCTCAGATAAAGTGGATCCGAAAGTACTTTCGTAAAGAGATACTCCCTCACATTACTCCGCTACTGATGACCGATGAGATCGACGTATTACAGTTTCTGAAAGATGAATATGCATACCTCACCGTTGAGTTAGAAAAAGATCAGCAATCGAGTTATGCCCTGATCGAAATACCGACCGATCACCTTCCACGTTTCGTCAAAGTGCCAGAGCCAAAAGGCAAGCGCCGTAAGACCATCATTCTGCTCGACAACATTATTCGCTACTGTATTGACGACCTTTTCAAAGGATTCTTTGAATACGATAGCCTTAATTGTTACGCCATGAAAATGACCCGTGACGCTGAATATGACCTAAGTTTTGAGGTCGAACATAGCTTGCTAGAACAGATGTCTGAAGGGGTTGCGCAAAGATTGAGTGCAATGCCTGTAAGATTCGTTTACGAACACACAATGCCAGAGAACATGCTCAGCTTCTTGTGTGAAAAGCTTGGGATGTCCAACTATGACAGCTTAATTCCGGGTGGGCGCTATCATAACTTCAAGGACTTTATTGCCTTTCCAAATATGGGGCGAGAGTATTTAGAGAATAAGCCTCTGCCGCCAATGAAGTGCGCCGACTTCGATCACCACCACAACACCTTTAATGCGATCAAAGAGAAAGATATCCTGCTCTATTACCCTTACCACACCTTTGATCATATCACTGAGTTAGTTCGCCAAGCGTCGTTCGATCCTAAAGTGATCAGCATTAAGATAAACGTCTATCGAGTAGCCAAGAATTCGAAGTTATTAAACTCGATCATTGATGCGGTACACAATGGGAAAAGCGTTACGGTAGTGGTTGAGTTGCAAGCTCGATTCGATGAAGAAGCCAACATTGAGTGGGCGAAAGTACTCACAGAAGCAGGCGTGCACGTTATCTTTGGCGCTCCCGGTTTGAAGATACACTCAAAGCTAATATTGATTAGCCGTCGCGAGGGGGAAAAAATCACTCGCTACGCACATATCGGTACCGGCAACTTCCATGAAAAAAATGCGCGCATCTATACAGACTTCTCATTACTCACAGCCGACCAAGACTTGGCCAACGAGGTGCGAAACGTTTTTGGTTACATCGAAAACCCATACAGACCTGTACGCTTCGACCACTTAATTGTTTCTCCGCGAAATTCTCGTAAAAAGCTCTACCGATTGATCGATGGTGAAATTGCAAATGCCAAAGAAGGCAAGAAAGCGCAGATCACCCTAAAAGTGAACAACCTCGTAGATAAAGGTCTGATCAATAAACTCTATGGTGCGAGCAGTGCTGGGGTGAAAATCCGCATGATCATTCGCGGTATGTGCTCTTTAGTACCTGGGGTCGAAGGCATTAGTGAGAATATTGAAATCATTAGCATTATTGATCGCTTCCTTGAGCACCCTCGCGTCATTATCACTCACAATGATGGCGATCCTCTGGTTTACATCTCTTCTGCTGACTGGATGACTCGAAATATCGATCACCGTATCGAAGTCGCTGCGCCAATCCGTGATGAACGTTTGAAACAGCGTATTATTGATATTGTAAATATCCATTTTACCGATACAGTTAAAGCAAGGTGGATTGATAAAGAAATGAGCAACAGCTACGTTCCACGCGGTAACCGTAAAAAAGTTCGCTCACAGGTCGCCATCTACGATTACCTAAAGCAGGTCGAAAAGCACACCAGAAAAGCCAGGGAAACAAAGCCAGACGATGAGCAAAACTAACGATGCTTCCTCTAAACAAGAACCAAATACTTCCCTAGATGCCATCTCACTAGAGGCGGCATCTGTGCCAATCCGAAATGTCGCCGCCATAGACTTAGGTTCCAACAGTTTCCACATGGTGGTTGCTAAGGTCATTGGCCAAGAACTGCAACTTGTGAGCCGCCATAAACAGCGCGTGCGCTTAGGTTCAGGCCTAGACAGTCAGTCCAACCTTAGCAACAGTGCTATGGAGCGAGGTCTTGAATGCTTAGCGATGTTTGCAGAGCGCTTACAAGGTTTTGAGTTAGATAACGTTCGTATTGCCGCGACTCACACCCTTCGACAAGCAAACAATGCTCATATCTTTATTCAGAGAGCGAGAGAGATCCTTCCTTTTCCAATTGAAGTGATCCCTGGCCAAGAAGAAGCTCGTCTCATTTATCTTGGTGTCGCGCACACCCAACCTGAGTCTAACTCTAAACTGGTGGTTGATATTGGCGGTGGCAGTACCGAGCTGATCATTGGTGAAGGCTTTGAAGCCAGGCTCGTCAACAGTAAGCAAATGGGCTGTGTGAGCTTTACTCATCGCTATTTCGCCAACAACAAACTCTCCTCAAAAAACTTTGCCAAAGCCATCATTGCTGCGCAACAGCGTCTCGAATCGCTAGCGGGACAATACAAGAAGCAAGGTTGGGAAGCCGCTCTAGGTTCTTCTGGCACGATCAAAGCCATCAAAGAAGTCTTAATCGGTCTAGGCTATGAAGATTCAATCATCACCGAGAAAAGATTAGAGCACCTCATCGAAACTCTGTGCGAGCTTAAAACGATTGAAGATATCGATATCAAAGGTTTAACCGTTGAACGACAACCTGTGTTCGCAGCGGGCGTCGCAATTCTAACAGGGGTCTTCAAAGCTCTATCGATCAAGGAAATGCACTTTTCAGACGGAGCCCTCCGAGAGGGGCTGCTGTACGAAATGGAAGAGCGCTTTCAACGCTCTGATATTCGGATGCGTACCACAGAAAACTTAGCGCTCAAGCATCAGGTTGACTTAGAACATGCAGCACGGGTTAAGGGACAGGCGTTAGAGTTCATCCATCAACTGCAAGACTCACTCGGCATCAAGAAAAAGAGCCAGCTGTTTGATCTACTAAGCTGGAGTGCCCTACTCCATGAAGTTGGCCTAAGCATCAGCTTTCAAGGGTTTCACCGCCATTCAGCCTACATCTTAAAGCATACCAATATGCCAGGCTTCAACAGTGAGCAGCAGTCCGTAATGGCTACTTTGGCGCGCTTCCAACGTAAGTCTTTAAAGCTCCAAGAGATGCCCGAGTTCAACCTGTTCAAAAAGAAACAGGTCATAGGTTTAATACGAATTTTAAGGCTAGCTATCTTATTGAATGGGCAGCGGAATGATGCACCGCTGTTAGATATAAAGATTGATCTTGTAGATAAAGATCACTGGAAACTTAGCTGTGACAACCCTGAATGGCTAACTGAAAATAAGCTCCTCGCGGCGGATTTAGCGCAAGAGCAAGAGCTATGGGAGCAAGCCGATTGGCAGCTAGACTTCAATAACAATGGCTTCGACAACGATAGTTTCGATGATAAATAGCGTCGATGATAATACCGCAGCCAAGCCTTCATAAAATAGCGCGATTACAGCCCAACTTTAGCTAGCTCTTGTTGGGCAAATTCTCTTGGAATCGCAACATAGCCATCCTTTTCAACCAACTCCTGCCCTTGCTTAGAGAAGACGAAAGTTAAGAACTCTTGCTCAACTGGTGATAAAGGCTTTTCTGGGTGTTTATTGACGTACACATAGAGGAATCGAGACAATGGGTAATCGCCATTGATGATGTTTTCACGCGTGGCATCAACATAATCATCACCTTGCGTTGCCACTGGGATCAATTTAACCCCAGCCACTCGATAGCCTATACCTGAATAGCCGATTCCACTGATTGATGATGAGACCGACTGCACCACAGATGCAGAACCCGGCTGCTCATTAACACGGTTTTTAAAATCACCGCCACATAGCGCATTCATCTTAAAGTAACCATAAGTACCTGAGACCGAGTTTCGTCCAAACAACTGGAATGGGTGCTTGGCCCAAGCTTGGGTAATACCTAGGTCGTTCCAGGTTTCGTAGGATTGATTGGCGCCACAGCGTAGCGTTTGAGAAAAGATCCCGTCAATCTGGCGAAAGTTCAGCCCTTCAATAGGGTTATCTCTATGAACAAAGATACCAATCGCATCAATAGCCACTTTAAGTGCGGTCGGCTTATAGCCATGCTCTCGCTCAAAAGCTTCAATCTCACGCAGGCGCATTGGTCGGCTCATTGGGCCTAAGTGTGCAGTACCTTCAGTCAATGCCGGCGGAGCAGTTGATGAACCAGACGCTTGCACCTGTGCATTAACGTTTGGGTAGTAAGTCTTAAACTCTTCCATCCAGAGCGTCGTCATTCCGGCTAAGGTGTCCGAACCTACGGATAGCAAACTCCCCGAAATGCCATGTACTTTCTCATAGTCAGGCAATGATTCCGTGGTTTGCTCTGAACGAACAATGCCACTCATGGTTAGAGTGGCAATTAAAAGGCTAGAGACAGACAATTTTCTCATCGATTGACTCATTAAACAGTTAGACGACTTGGCAGCGTAAAGGAGAAACGACTACCAACACCAACTTCACTCTGTATTTCGAGATGTGAGTCGTGATGGCTGAGTGCGTGTTTCACAATAGCGAGTCCGAGACCACTACCACCGGTATCCCTAGAGCGAGCCTTATCGACACGATAGAAGCGCTCGGTCAGTCTGTGCAGGTGTTGCGGTTCAATACCATCACCCGTATCAGAGACATCCAAGCAGGCACCTTGACTGGTTTGATACCAACGCACCTTCACCGTAGCACCAGCAGGAGTGTACTTCACTGCGTTGTAAACGAGATTAGAGATAGCACTGCGCAACTGATCTTCATCGGCGAGAACACGCAAGCTCTTATCGATATCAAACTCAAGTTTATGCTCTTTATCACCACTCAAACTGGTGGCCTCTTTTTCAAGCACCTCCAGCATTGCAGGGACATTCACCACCTCATCTAATTCATGCATTGGCGCGGCTTCAATCTTAGATAACGTCAGCAATTGGTTCACTAGGCTATTCATGCGATTCAACTGCTCTGTCATCACGCCATGTGCTTTGCTCCACATTGGGCCGACAACCATATCTGGGTCTTCAGTCATCTCAAGGTAGCCTTGAAGTACTGTCATTGGCGTGCGCAATTCATGAGAAACGTTGGCAAAGAAGTTACGACGCATACCCTCAAGCTGTTTAAGCTGAGTAACATCACGTACTACCATTAGATGCTCGCCTTCAGTATATGGCACGATACGCAATTCCAGCATCCGCTCCACATTCAGTGGTGACGGCATCTCTAACGGCTCTGAAAAATCTTGTTTATTGAGATACTTAATGAAATCAGGAGTACGAATCAGGTTCGAGATCGGCTGACCAGAATCATCCGGCCAACGAAAGCCGAGTAAGTATTGGGCGAGCTTGTTGCACCAGACGATGTTGCCTTCACTACGAAATACCACAACAGCATCCGGCAGAGATTCCGCACCATTTCGGAAACGGCGAATCAGATTAGTTAACTCTTTGCGCTTACGACGCTGTCTCTGCTGCATACGGTAGATACCGTTAAACAGAGACTCCCAATTTCCAGAACCTGAAGGTGGTGTTAATCGCTTTTCATCCCACAACCACGCCGAAAGACGCATTTGGTTATGAAGATGCCATGCCAGCTGCAATACCGTAGCAGCCAACAGTAACCAAGGCAGGTAGCCAAATATCCAGCCAACTATAAACCAAGGTGCGTAAAAAAAAGCCAGCTCCCAAGCTAGCTTCTTCCAGGTTAACTTTTCAACCATTCAGGACTCCGTAAATCGGGCATCGAAGCCATATATTAAGCTTTTGTAGAGAAGCGATAGCCAGCACCGCGAACTGTTTGAATCAGTTTATCGTGACCTGCCGCTTCAAGCGCTTTGCGAAGGCGACGAATATGTACATCCACAGTACGGTCTTCTACGTAAACGTTGGTACCCCAAACGTTATTCAGTAACTGCTCACGGCTGTATACACGCTCTTGATGCGTCATAAAGAAGTGCAGCATCTTAAATTCAGTTGGTCCCATATCAACAGGGCCATCGCTCGCGGTAACACGGTGAGATACAGGGTCAAGTTTTAGACCTTGTACGTCAATCACATCTTCTAGGGCTGTTGGTGTCACACGACGAATCACTGCTTTCAGACGAGCGACCAGTTCTTTTGGAGAGAATGGCTTGGTGATGTAATCATCAGCGCCCACTTCTAAACCACGAACCTTATCTTCTTCTTCACCACGCGCTGTCAGCATTACCACAGGGATGTTGCGTGTTAGCTCTTCACGCTTCATATGCTTGATGAAATTAATACCGCTACCACCTGGTAGCATCCAATCTAGTAATACTAGATCTGGGAAAGGTTCACATAGCTTGTTCACCGCTGTATCGTAATCTTCAGCTTCTACTGCTTGGTAGCCTTTTTGTTCAAGCACAAAACACAACATCTCACGAATTGGTGCTTCATCCTCAACGACCAGAATCCTTCTCGACATAATTGAATAGCCTTTGTATTTAATCAACGCATTGCATTATCAGAGTTAATTATGACACTTTTGTGACCTTTGAAAACAAATTTTAATATAACTGTCTCAATCGTTTCACTTTAGAAGTTTTGATACCGAATTAACGACAAATTCGATCAAATCCCCTATGATGGAGCACTTCTAAAAAGGTATGAGAAAAAGTATATGTGGTTTAAAAATTGCCTAGTGTATCGCTTCAATCGTGATATTGAGTTCAATGCAGACAAGCTAGAGAAGCAGCTAGAAGAATTTCGCTTCACACCTTGCGGCAGTCAAGACAAACAGAAGTTTGGTTGGGTTCACGCTATGGGTAAGCACGGTGACATGATGACGCATGTTTCTGAAAACCGCATTCTGATTTGTGCAAAGAAAGAAGAGAAGATGCTACCCGCTTCAGTGATCAAAGAGACACTGAACGCTAAAGTAGAAGCGCTTGAAGTAGAATCAGGCCAACCAGTGAAGAAAAAAGAGAAAGACAACATCAAAGAAGACATCATCATCGATCTTCTTCCGCGTGCTTTCAGCCGCAGTAACTTCACTTACGCTTTGATCATGCCAAAAGAGGGCTTCATTGTTGTAGATGCGAGCAGCTACAAGAAAGCCGAAGACGTATTAGCATTGCTACGTAAAACAATGGGTAGCTTACCTGTTGTGCCTGCGATTCCAGAGCGCGCAATTGATGAAACTCTAACAGAATGGGTTAAAACAGGTGACACTCCACAAGGCATCAACATGCTAGATGAAGCGGAGCTTAAATCAATCCAAGAAGATGGCGGCATCGTTCGTGTGAAGAAACAGGAACTAGAAGCTGACGAGATCAAGAACCATATCGAAGCCAATAAAGTTGTCACTAAGCTTGCTGTGAACTGGCAAGATCGTATTGAATTCATTCTTGGCGAAGACGGCAGCATCAAGCGCCTGAAGTTCAGCGATGATCTTAAAGACGAAAACGACGACATTCCACGTGAAGATCAAGCTGCACGATTCGATGCAGACTTCTCTCTGCTGTGTGGTGAGTTCAGCGCTTTCCTACCAAATCTATTTGATTCTCTAGGTGGGCTACCTCACCCTGAAGCGTAATCAAACTGGGCTCTCAAGGCCAATTATCTTGAGAGCCTGATAGGGTCTATTGACCTTTCGCGGTTAAGTTTTGTTCGAGTTAGAATCGTTTTAGGCGCGGCAAGGAGTATGTAGCCTAGTCACTCTAAGTAAATACTTCTTAACAAAGCATAAAACGATTCTAGCCGAACCCTTCGGGCAGCCTTTGTGGTTCATCTCTACTGCGTTATCGGCTTTTCATGTAGGCTAGCTACACATCAAAGCCTCTGCCTTGTAGAAATCTCCCACAAAGCGCTGCAAAAATCAGCTCGAAAGATCAACAGACCCTAATACCCCTGCTTTTATTATTGTCTTCTACCCTAAATAACTAGTGTTGGATCTCATTTTAGCGTAAAATTTGCGCCCCTTTGATATCACTTGGTGATGTCAACCTGACTTGAGATCAGATTAGAGAAAGAAGCAATGACGACACAAAAACCATTTGTACCTGAACTATTATCACCGGCAGGAAGCCTTAAAAACATGCGTTACGCATTCGCCTACGGCGCAGATGCAGTTTACGCGGGCCAGCCACGTTACAGTCTTCGTGTTCGTAACAACGAGTTTAACCACGAAAACCTACAAATTGGTATCAACGAAGCTCATGCTCAAGGCAAAAAGTTATATGTTGTATGTAACATTCAGCCGCACAACTCTAAACTAAAAACTTTCATTCGCGACCTTAAACCAGTTGTAGATATGGGCCCTGATGCCCTAATCATGTCTGATCCTGGTCTTATTATGATGGTTCGTGAAGCATTCCCTGAAATGCCAATTCACCTTTCAGTTCAAGCTAACGCTGTTAACTGGGCAACTGTAAAATTCTGGGCTACACAAGGCGTGGAACGTGTAATTCTATCTCGTGAACTATCACTTGAAGAGATCGAAGAAATCCGTGAACACTGCCCAGAAACAGAACTAGAGATCTTTGTTCACGGTGCACTTTGCATGGCCTACTCTGGTCGCTGCCTACTTTCTGGTTACATGAACAAGCGCGATCCTAACCAAGGTACTTGTACTAACGCTTGTCGTTGGGAATACAAAACAGAAGCTGCAAAAGAAGACGAGAACGGTCAGATCGTTGAAGCAAACCCTACAGGTGTTGAGATTCAGGATGTTGAAGTTCAAGACGAACGTCCAGACAACACACTAGGTCTAGGTAAACCAACAGACGAAGTGGTTCTACTTTCAGAGTCACACAAGCCAGAAGAGAAAATGGCTGCGTTTGAAGATGAGCATGGTACTTACATCATGAACTCAAAAGACCTTCGTGCAATCCAGCACGTTGAACGTCTAACGAAGATGGGTGTTCACTCACTGAAAATCGAAGGTCGTACTAAGTCTTTCTACTACTGTGCACGTACTGCTCAAGTTTACCGTAAAGCTATCGATGACGCTGTAGCAGGCAAGCCATTTGATGAAAGCCTAATGGGTACACTAGAGAGCCTAGCTCATCGTGGCTACACTGAAGGCTTCCTGCGTCGTCACACCCACGATACGTACCAGAACTACGAGTACGGTTACTCTATCTCTGACACTCAACAATTTGTTGGTGAATTCACAGGTAAACGCCGTGGCGACCTAGCGGAAGTAGAAGTGAAGAACAAGTTCCTAGTTGGCGACAGCTTAGAAATGATGACGCCGAAAGGTAACGTTGTTTTCACACTAGAGATGATGGAAAACCGTAAGTCTGAAGCCGTAGAAGACGCAAAAGGTAACGGTCACTTTGTATTTATTCCCGTGCCAGCCGATCTAGACTTAGAGTACGGCTTGTTGATGCGTAACTTGAGCGAAGGCCAAGACACACGCAACGCATCAGGTAAGTAACTGTACTTAAAAAACTGAGAAGTAAGCAATGGCTCTGCTAATAACTGACAAGTGCATTAACTGTGATATGTGTGACCCTGAGTGCCCAAATGGCGCAATTACTATGGGTGACACGATCTTTGAGATCGACCCTGATCTCTGTACTGAATGTAAAGGTCACTACGAAAAGCCGACGTGTCAGTCTGTATGTCCGATTACAAAATGTATCATTACAGACCCGAATCACATCGAAACCGATGATCAACTTTTAGAGAAGTTCGTCATCATTCAAGGCCTCACCTAAAACTAAAAGGTTCAACTTAGCGTTAAGTTGAACCTTTTTTTTAGCCTGATTTCTCTATCGGGTAGATGTTGCAGAACATGTCCTTCTCAAATTGATACTCCAACCGCTCTCTCCAATTGGATGCTTGAGAAACATGTACGAGATAAAAGTTCTCTCGACTTGTGTCGGTTACGAAGGCCATCCCATATTGCATCAGCTCATAATGCACATCGTTAATAAATCCAGGGTCTACGCGCTGTCGCCCCGTTAAACTATTCAAATCTTCTCGTGTTAGAGAAACACCAGAAACCTCACTGCTAAATCTATGCCTTAACCACTCAGAAAACTCCTTCGCACAAATCATTGTCATGGTTTTGTCCTCGAATTACATATCGACGGGTATCAAGACTCTAATTCTTATATACGGCGTGTAAGTCCTATTTGTCACCCCAAAAACATTCTTGTTATGACCCAACTATGCCACTTCGACTCTGTTTTTGTTTTTGTCGGATTGTGAAAGATTAAATATCAAACGATATTCTTATTTACTCTTTACTCACTCTAGACAAAAGTGTGACATTTCTCCAGTTTCTGAACCTGTTCAGAGACTGGTAATTTAGCTTGAAATGTTTAATTAGCAATTACAGTTGAACAATATTCCGGCATCACCTTTTTTTTCTTTGGTTTTGATTTAGCAACTTTCGTCGGTGGAGGTACAGGTATCTGTTTGGGCGTCCAACTCGCTAACTCATAACCACAACCATCGCCTTTCGGTGGCGCTTTTTGCTCGACACAGCTAGTCGCGTCTTGAGGGCAATGTAGACGAACATGAAAATGAGAATGGTGGCCCCACCAAGGCCTTATCTTTCCAAGCCAATTGCGCTCATCATCTTGCGCTGATTCTTGATCGCACAGTGTTTGTTTTATCACAGGATGAACAAATATACGGGCTACATTAGGATCTTTTGCCGCGTATCTAAGTACCTCAAAGTGATTGTTTTGCCAGTTTGAGGTGCGTAACTTGTAGTTAGTTAAGTCAACTACACTGACTGGTGTAGGTACCGCGAGTTGATTCAGTGAGAGGTTGTTATCATTCAGTCTTAACCAGATATCGATGTCTAATCCTGTTTGATGGCTTGAGTGTCCTGAAGAGAAGCGGCCACCACGTGGAAGTGAAATATCGCCAATCATGAGTACTTGATTAAGATTATCGTTAACGGTTTTTCCAAGTGCTTCTACAAACCTAATCGCGTTTGTATGGCCGTAGTATCGCTTTCTCTGAGGACGTATAACCTGATACCCCACACCTTCCAGAGGCAATGCTTGTGCTCCATCCAAACACCCGTTAGCGTAAGAGCCTATTGAGTTGGTTTGATTGCGTGTAGGGCTATCTACACCTTCCCATTGAGTTGGGATAGCTTGTAATGGCATACAGAGTAAGAGTGATAAAAAAACACTCCCCCATTTCATTTGCATTCCTTACTCCTCTCACCACTCTTACTATAAAGTCAGCCCATGATTATGAGCATAGCTGAATATCATAAAAACAAAATCTAACAACAAATTTATACGAGTGAAATTGGGCTCTGAGATCTTTCTTAGTTGATAAGAAGGTAATAGAGGTGAGGTATTCAGCTCATAATGGTAAGAGCCGATTTAAATCTCTAGAGGGAGGGAGCGGTTTAATCGGAGCAAAAGGGCAATTCTATCACTTGGAAGTAACGATATACCCTCGCACCAAAAAGTAAAAAGGCTCTAGTCTTTCGACTAGAGCCTTGAAAGTGGCAGGGGTGGAGAGATTCGAACTCCCAACACGCGGATTTGGAATCCGCTGCTCTGCCAATTGGAGCTACACCCCTATTTTCAGTTTTAAAGAGCTGAAACTCTGAATAAGTGGCGGAATGGCCGGGCTTGCGTTCAAGCGGGACTCATTCGACCGAAGCTCGAAACCTTCAAATAAGTGGCGGAGTGGACGGGACTCGAACCCGCGACCCCCGGCGTGACAGGCCGGTATTCTAACCAACTGAACTACCACTCCGCAGTGGTAAACGCGTCTTTAGACGTGGTTCCAACTATTTGTCTTCACTTTTTAAAAGTGAAAATAAATTTGAAGCCTGGCGATGTCCTACTCTCACATGGGGAAGCCCCACACTACCATCGGCGCTATTGCGTTTCACTTCTGAGTTCGGCATGGAATCAGGTGGGTCCACAACGCTATGGTCGCCAAGCAAATTCTTAAAATCTGGAAAGCTGTTTCTGTTCTCTCAAACTCATTCAAGCGTTTGTATCTATGAGTCCATCAAAACCCCTTGGGTGTTGTATGGTTAAGCCTCACGGGCAATTAGTACAGGTTAGCTCAACGCCTCACAGCGCTTACACACCCTGCCTATCAACGTTCTAGTCTTGAACAACCCTTTAGGACACTTA
>NZ_JCBDGU010000049.1:0-100201 GCF_059834255.1 Vibrio sp. R11-SG3-ISO9 | reverse complement strand
CACTTTACATTTACATGAACCACAAATACCACTGCGACATGCGATGATGATCGGAACACCTGCTTTCTCTAGTGAGTCAGCTAACGGAGTTCCTAGATCCGCTTCAACTTTTGCACCAAACGCAGGCACAAATACTTCAACAGATCCGCTCGCTTCAACGCCTTCTGCTTGATTATCTGTATCCACTTTTGAAGTTGGAGTGAAGCTCTCTTGGTAGAAGTTGGCCATGTTAAATTCCAGCTCAGTCAGATAACGCTCAACATCTTCCATAAAGCCAACTGGACCGCATAAGTACACGGTTCTTTCTAGAATGTCAGGAGACAGACGAACCAACCAACTCTTATCTAAACGCCCTTGAGGTGCTGTGGTCCCTTGGTTATCTTTCAATAATAGCTTGAGGTTGAAATTCGAATGCATTTCATCCAACTGATTTAGCTCTTCAAAATAGATGGTTTCTTGCTTGCTGCGTGCCATGTGGATGAAATCAATTTCAATCGCAGGATCATGTTTTAACCAGTACTTGACCATCGAGATCACTGGCGTAATACCGCAGCCTGCACTCACCAAAGTAACCTTCTTAGTAGTACTAGGCTTGCAATCAATGCAGTTAAACTCACCCGCAGGCTTGAGTACCGTGACTTCATCACCTTCGTCCAGTTCATCCACAATAAAGTTTGACACTAACCCGCCATCGACACGTTTTACTGTCAGCTTCAAACGGTTGTCATCCGTATCTGAGGCAATCGAATAAGCTCGATAATCCATTTTCTGTGGCATATTCAAGCCTAGAGTGATGAATTGACCTGGCTTGAAGTTGAAATGGAGATCTTGCGGAATTGAGCCCAGCTCAAAGCTAACCGTATCAGGCGTTTCATGCCATTTTTTAAGACAAACCAAAGAGATTGAATCGCTATCAGACCACGCGTACATAGTAATACTCACTTTTTATAATTTGGGATGAACGACAAAAGCCTCGAGCCTTAAATAGACTCAGTCTATTAGGCACGAGGCTTGGTTAGCGAGATTAAGCCGCTAGGATTGTTTTAAGATCTTGCTCAGGCGTAGAAATAGCACGCATGTCGAACTCGTCTTGAATGATCTTCAGTAGGTTCTCAGTTAGGAACGCAGGTGCAGTTGGACCTGTATAAATACCTTTCACACCCAGTGCGAACAGAGTCAGTAAGATAACAATCGCTTTTTGCTCAAACCAAGAAAGGACCAGAGTTAATGGAAGCTCGTTGATCCCACAATCAAACTCTTGAGACAATGCTAGGGCAAGTTGGATTGCAGAGTATGCGTCATTACATTGACCAACATCGAGAAGACGTGGAATACCGTTAATGTCACCAAATTGGTTCTTGTTGAAACGGAACTTACCACAAGCCAAAGTCAGGATAACTGAGTCGTCAGGCGCTTGAGCAGTAAAGTCGGTGTAGTAGCTACGCTCAGCTTTATCACCATCACAGCCACCCACTAAGAAGAAGTGTTTGATGTTACCTTCTTTTACTTGCTCAACCACTGCTGGAGCCGCTTCCATAAGTGCATTGCGACCAAAGCCTACAGTGATCATCTGTTCGATCTCGTCGTGTTTGAAGCCCTCTTGTGCTAGTGCACAATCGATAACAGCGCTGAAGTCATCACCTTCAAGATGAGCAACACCCGGCCAGCCTACGATGCTACGTGTAAATAGACGATCAGCGTACGCGCCAACATCTGGGTTAAGTAGACAGTTAGACGTCATCACAATCGCACCAGGGAAGTTAGCAAACTCTTTTTGTTGATTTTGCCATGCGCTACCGTAGTTACCTGCTAAGTGTGGGTATTTGCTTAGTTCAGGGTAACCATGAGCTGGAAGCATTTCGCCGTTGGTGTAGACATTAATGCCCTTACCTTCTGTCTGTTGCAGGATCTTTTCTAGGTCATGTAGGTCGTGACCAGAAACAAGAATACAGTGACCTTTCTTCGTTTTAACATTCACAGCCGTTGGTTGTGGGTGACCAAAGGTATCCGTCTCGCCTTTGTCCAACATCTCCATGACTTTGTAGTTCATCAGACCGATCTGCATTGATGTATCAAGCAGCTGTTTCAGATCCGTAGGATCAGTCCCCAAGAACGCCATGATTTGGTGGTATTCAGCATGAATATCTTGGTTTGTTTGACCAAGAACACGTGCGTGCTCCATGTATGCTGCTGCACCCTTCAAGCCGTATAGACAAAGCAGACGTAGACCGATTACGTCTTCATGTTGAGAATCGTGACCACGGTTAACAGCAGCTTGTGGTGCAAGAGCAAGCAACTGAGTGCTATCTGTCGGAAGATCAAATTGAGCTGCTGGTGACAGTGCTGGAATTTCAAAACCAACCACCAGCGCAGCGGCACGAACTTGTTGCTCTAAACGCTGCTTGTATTCGTGTGACTGTTGAGCAAATTCAATGATTCGCTCAGGGTCAAAGTTTACGTTAGTTAATGTCGCGAAAAACGCTTTTGGTGCCCACTCATCGATTTCCGTATCAATGACGTTGCAAGCGCGGCCCAAGTTGGCCCAAAAAGAAACCCCTTGCAGTGAGTACACCAACACGTCTTGTAAATCAGAAACTTCAGAAGTTTTACCACACATACCTTGTGCGAATGAGCAGCCTTTAACGGTTGGCGTTTGAATAGTTTGTTCACATTGAATACAGAACATATTGGGCTCCAGTAATAGTCGTTTGTTGTAAGTTCTTGGCTCACAATGATTTATTTTTCCTACTCCCTAGAGCACCTTCCATGCCAACTTTTAACTCATTGTTTTATAATAGAAAAGCTACATAGCCATATTTTTAGTGCGTATTTATGACTACAAAAGACGACTAAAATTAAACACACCTAGGTCAATATGACTTTCAAAGATTTTTTTGAACACCGTTCATGTTTCGTTCAGAAAAGCTTTGTTAGAGTGACAACATAGAAAAAGAGGAAATGAATTATGAAAAATATCTTAGTTACTGTTGCAGCGCTCTTCACTGGTCTTATCGCACTATTTACCAGCTTGCTGCTTGCTATCCCTCTAACGATTGCTGCCCTAATCACAGGGAAAAAAATTCAGAAGCAAATGAGCCAACAAGGCTTTACATCACGTATGAATACTAACTACTCAGCGAATCGAGATGCTGGTGTGATTGAAGGCGAATACGAAGACTTGTCGAACAAACGATAAGTCACAGATGAGTTAGCACTAGCACAACACAGTGGGCACAGTGCCCACTGTTCAACAAGCACCATAAAAGAAATAGATTAGTAAACCCGACATGAAGAAAACCCTCACATTAAGCTTGCTTACGCTAACATTAATGGGCACATATGGTTGCTCCCATGAACCTGTTATTCCCGCATATCAAGCGTCTGGTGAGCTCCCTACTTATCAGCAAGATAGCTTTGATCGCTACCAAGAAGAAACACAGCAATGGCTGGCTTCTCACCGCATCTTTGTCTCAGAGGACCACCAAAAAGAGATTGAGCTAAACTCTCCAACCGAATATCAACCAGATCAACCAAACGGCGAAGCAGTTCTCCTTGTGCATGGGCTTGGCGATTCTCCGTACTCATTCCACGACGTCGCGACTTACCTTGCTCAACAAGGCTATCTGGTGCGTACTGTTTTACTACCAGGTCACGGCAGTCGTGTTGCCGACTTAATGTTGCCTAGTTTAGAGGACTGGCAAGGCGTTGTGGCTCATCACACCAAGCTGCTTCAACAGGAGTATGATTCGGTGTGGCTAGGAGGTTACTCAACAGGTGCCAACCTAGTTACCTCACAAGCGATGAAAGACGATACGATTTCCGGGCTACTGCTGTTCTCTCCAGCGTTCCAACCGAACTCTTCAGCGGTGCAGTTTGCAGAACTCGCAAGCTACTTTGTCACGTGGGCCGATCAAGATCCTGAAGACAATATGCTGCGCTACAACTCGTTACCAATGAATGGAGCATCGGTTTACTACCAAACCTCTGAGATTGTGCGTAACGATTTACAGAAAGGATACTACGACAAGCCGGTATTTGTATTGATGAGCGAAGGCGACAGCGTGATTGATACGCAATATGTGGAAAATGCCTTTAGTCAGTCGATGTCAAATCCAAGCAACGTGATGATCTGGCAAGGGGAGCAAGAGTTAAGTGACCCAAGAGCGGTGCGTTACAGTATGAAGCTACCAGAGCAACGCATCTCTAATGGCTCTCATATGGGGCTACTGTTCTCTCCACAGAACCCATATTACGGGGTAAACGGTAGTGAGAAGATCTGCTCTAATGGTCAAGCAGAAGGACTAGAAGAAGCGTGCCAAGCCGGTGAAGAGACGTGGTATTCCGCATGGGGTTATCAAGAGCCCAACAAGAATCACGCTCGCTTAACCTTCAACCCATACTTTGAAGATAACATGCACAAACTTAGTGAGATGATGGCGTCTGGCACTGTTATGGCAAACTCAAAGTAAGCTCATAGCCAGCTATCGTATTCAAAAAATAAAAAGGCTCACCACAATACATGGTGAGCCTTTACGTTCTAAAGCGTCTTTTCTAGATTGTCCATACCACACGTGCAGCCAGTAGAATCAATACCACACCCGATAGCCTGTCTATCAACTGGGCTTGAGAGCGGATACGATCAACAATCAGCGGGCTCGACAATACCAGTGTGATGAAGGTGTACCATAGGCCATCCACAATCAGCGGTGTCGATACGATGATGACCTTGTTCATCAGTTCATTACCTAAAGCGACAAACTGACTGAATAGAGCAATAAAGAACAACGCGATCTTTGGGCTAAGAATTGAGATGAGAAAAGCTTCACGAGCAGACTGCATGTACGTGACAGGCTCCCCACCTTCTAATTTTGCTGCCACACCACCTTTTGAACGCAGCGCGTTAACACCTAGATACGCCAAGTATGCAGCACCCGCTAAGCTAATGCCTTTAAATAGCATTGGCGACTGTTCTAACACGACCGCCAAACCGATAATAGTGGCAAACGCATAGATACCGATCCCTGCCGCATGTGCCCAAGCCGCGATAAGACCATTCATTCGTCCACCAGCTAGGCTGTGTTTTGCAATCATTGCTAAGCTTGGCCCCGGTGACATCGCGCCCAACAAGCAGATTGCTAATAAAGAAAACCAAATCGTTATTGTCATTATTCCATTCCTACACTCAATTACTGCGAGCAGACTATCCTCGCTGACTATGTTGTCACCTTAATTTGAACAAGCTATAAATTGAAATCAAAGATAATCATCATTACTATGATTTGAAATCATACTGATATTGTAACTGGATTTCTGCATAGCAAGATACGCCTTCTCACGTACCCACTTGTGTGCAGAATCATTATCAAACTTAGGGTGCCACATCAGCCAATAGGTGTGGCTATCGGTTTCAAAGGGCAATGAGCGGTAGGTCAATGATTGATGACGAGCTAAGTTGTAAGCAATGTGTTCGGGAACAATCATCAGATAATCATCTTGGTTCAGCACGTTACACGCCGCCGAGAAAAACGGCACTTTCAAAGCCACTCTTCGGGAATACCCTAGCTGCTTTAAAGCGATGTCAGCCTGAGTGTCTTTGTCCCCACCCCCGGTCACTCTAATATGCGCAAAATTAACGAGATCATCGATACTCAATGTTTCTTGTCGTGCTAAAGGGTGCGAGCTTCGCATCAGGCATACCGATTTGTCTTCACCCAACTTCATGCTTGATACATGCTCTGGTTTAGTTGGAAACATGCTAGATGCCAAGTGAATCCCCATATCATGAAGGCATTCAAGGTAACTGGGATCCCACAACCGATAGGCGAGATTGATATGCGGCGCGACCTCAGAAACGTCGGCAACAATGTTGGGCAAGATGTACTGAGCAACATAATCACTCGACGCCAGTACTAACTCCCCTTTCCACTCTTTAGGATCAAAAGGCTGATCATCAAGAAGGTGGTCAAATTCCCCTAGCAGCGCGTCCAATTTATCTTTAAGTAGCAAAGCACGTGAAGTCGGAATGAGTTTATTGCCGTCTCTGACCAATAACGGGTCATTACACAGATCTCTCAATTGGGAGAGCTGGCGACTGACCGCAGATTGAGTGATATGCAGTCGCTCCGCAGCACGACTAACATGGCACTCTTCAAGCAACACATGCAGTGAACGCAGCAGATTAAGATTAATATTGCCTAACATGAGAGCCTTACTGAGTTTGCTTATTGAAGAATTCAGTGAGCACCGTGTGCGTCATCAGCTGGCGTAGGTCAGCATAGTTGTGCAGCTGATCTCTGATTCGATTGAGATGTTCCATACTTTCAACTTCTACATAGAGCATCATATCTGTCTCACCACTGATAGAATGACACCACTGAACGCCATCAATTCGATAGATTGACTGTGCATACGATTCGCAGCTGTGGTCACTACTGGAGAGATCGAACTTTAACGAGATATAAGCGCATACATTCTTCGACGCATTCGAATCTGCGACTCGCGCATAATAGCCTTGAATGACTTGGTCATTCTCAAGTTTCTTCATTCTTGCATTGACCGCCGAGCGCGATAGATTAACTTCTCTGGCAATATCACTGACCGAGCAGCGCCCATCATTTTTTAGAATATCGACGATTTGACGATCAAATTTATCCATTGTGCTCACGACTTCCATTGTTCTAGTTATTTCAACTTCCTAATTTGACACAAATTTCAACGTTAGAACAGCCGACACTTTCACTTCTAAAAAACAAAACACCGTTAAAATGACACCAAGTTACGACGTTTCGCTAGCTGCAATCTAAGTAATGACGGAGTATGCTTTTGCAATAAAACATAGCGCTGGCGAATTCCTTAAAACACTCCAGCCACGATAAAATCTTCAAGGACGGCGAATGACACAACTCAAGCAAGAAATCACCCTGCTTTCCGGTATAGGGCAGCTTTCTACCACCCTACTAGGGACTGGGTTATTTATGATTCCCGCAATAGCCGCAGGTATCGCAGGACAATTATCGTTATTAGCTTGGTTGCTGCTGTTCATTGCCATTTGTCCAATTGCTCTCACTTTCGCGGCACTTGGAAAGCGCTATCCTAATGCCGGCGGTACAGCCTATTTTGTGCGCCAAGCATTTGGGCAACGTATGGAGACGGCAGTCGCTTGGCTATTTGTCAGTGTGATTCCTGTTGGCATCCCTGCGGCGATCGCTCTAGCTGGAGGATTTGCGCAGCAGTTACTTCCGGCGCCTCTAAACGCACCACTCAGTGCCCAATTTTTAACTGTCGTACTACTGATCATTGTAAATCTATTAGGCAGCAAGTCTTCCGGGCGACTGCAAACTGTCATCGCACTCTCTATTCTCGCGCTTGTCGGAGCTTTTATTTGGAAAGCAGATATCAGCATGGCTGACGTCGCGATTCCAAGCGTCGATTCAAGTTCAATGTGGTCAATCGGCTCTGCTTTGGCTGTGATGTTTTGGTGTTTTGTTGGTATTGAAGCATTCGCACACATGGGGGAAGAATTTAAGAACCCGCAACGAGACTTTCCCATCGCTATCATCGCAGGTTGCTTTGTAGCAGGATTGGTTTACTGGGCTTGCTCAGTGGTGATTTTAAAATTGGGCGCGTATGGTTCCGCTGAATTTGATGCGACAGCAATTCCATGGGTCACAGAACAACTGTTTGGTGCAGGCTTCAAAACCGTGATCAGCATACTCGGCTTCTTTGCCTGCTTTGCAAGTCTCAACCTATACACGCAGAGCCTATCACGCATGATTTGGGCTCAAGCTCGTCAACACAATCCAAGTGGTAAAATGGCTCAGCTCAATACACGGGGGGCACCACTTTACCCAACGATTGCTATCGGTGTTGTAGCACTACTGTCTTGCGTGATTGGTGAACTATCTTCATTAGATCTTGAGTTTTTCCTCAAGCTGGCCAACGGGATCTTTGTGTTAGTGTACCTATTGGCGATGCTCGCAGCCTGTCGCTTGCTGTCAGGTTCAGGTCAATATATTGCAATGCTGTCGCTGCTATTGTGTACCTTAGTCTTCATCTGCTTAAGTTGGTCAATGCTCTATGCATGCATCGTGTTTGCTGCCTTGCTGCTACCTTGGCGTCGTTGGCTGGGTCGACCTCGCGTTTCACTGGAATAATCACCTACGCCTCACAATGAGATACTTTTTGCGCCATTACTCACGATAAAAAACTTGAGCAATGGCGCGCATTTTCTGAGGTATTTGTTCCAAAGGAATGTTTCCAAAGCCCAGAACTACGGCACGCCAATTACGGCTACTGTTTTTCGTGTATTCGTAAAAACTAAACGGACGCACGACGATGTTTTCTCGCTCTGCCCTTTCACTCCAATCTTGTTCTGAAATCCCGCCATACCACTTCACCGTCACATGCAGTCCGGCCGCTTGGCTTATCACTTCAAGGTCTTGGCCGAACTCACGCTCTAATGCTGTTAGCATCGCTTCATGCTTCTGCTTGTATAGGCGTCGCATTTTTCTAATGTGCCTTAACAGGTCACCTTCATTAATAAAGTCCGCTAACGCTTCCTGAGTATGCATGGGTGAGTCGCCAGTAATTGCGTCTTTGATTTCTAAACAACGAGGTACCAACTGTTTAGGTACTACCATGTAGCCAATTCTCAAGCCATTGAACATCACCTTACTGAGTGAGCCTACGTAGATGACCCGCTCGTCTTGCTCTAGCTTACCCGCTAACCCTTGCATGCTGGTGTATGGGCGATGAGCAAACTGAAATTCACTATCATAGTCATCCTCAATGATCCAAGCCTGTTTCTGTTTTGCCCAATTAATGATCTTGAGCCTCTGCTCCGTAGTAAGCGTCGTACCCATTGGATATTGATTACTTGGCGTGACATAGAGCGCGTGAGCTTGACTCGCCAGTACTTTATCTAAACACAGTCCTTGCTTCTCACGCACTGGAACAGGCTGCATTTGGAGTTGTAAAAGGTCGATGATCTTATGAACCTGACGATACCCGGGCTCCTCCATCAAGACTTCATCTCCAGCCTTAAGGGTCGCCATCAACGCTATCGAGAGCGCCTGCTGTGCACCAATCGTAATAATGACTCGACTAGAATCACAATGAACAGAGCGGCTACTCGCCAAGTAATGACTCAAAGCTTCTCGAAGCACAATGGAACCTTGAACCTGCTGATTTCCTGCAAGGTTTAAACGCGTCACATGCCGCTGCAGTAAGCGCTGCCATTTAGCGAATGGGAAAGCTTGGAGATCGGGAACTCCAGGCGCAAAGCCCTGATTCACATCAAAAGGCGCTTTTCCATTCACATCATTAGGTTCTTTGCCTACCGTTTCCGATTGAGCTTCTGAAGTCCGTAAATAGTATTCGGGCTGTTCTATCGAAACAAAATAGCCCGCTCCTTTTCGGCTTTCTATGTAACCTTCACCCACTAACTGTTCGTAAGCGAAAATCACTGTATTACGGCTTACATCAAGCTCCAGAGCTAGCTTGCGAGTAGAAGGAAGCTTATTCCCTTTACGCCAAAACCCACGCACGATCTTTTCTCTGATGGCGTGAAACAAGGCGTTCTGACGTGTTGTTTTACTGAGATCTAATGACAGGTCTCCGATATCAATTGGCTGCATAACTGGATCCAAAAACTCTTCAAAAGTGGCTCTATTTATGTATCCAGTTAATCGTTAGATTGAGTAAAAAGCAATCATGGAGATGTCATTATGTTATCGAGAACCAACAGAACAACGATTAAGAAAGGAACCCACAAAGCGGAGTTTGAACAGCAAAAGCTATACGACATCATTGATGAAAGCCTTATTGCTCATATCGCCTTAGAAGGAGAGCAAGGCCCGGTGGTCATCCCTATGCTGGCCTGGCGTGTCGATAACCATGTTTATATTCACGGCGCCAAAAACAGTCGTCTACTTAAAGGATTAAAGAAAAGTGCTCAAACGTGTCTCACTTTCACTCTGTTTGACGGCTGGGTGTTAGCGCGTTCAGCTTTTCACCACAGTGCTCACTATCGTTCTGCAGTGGTATTTGGTTCATTTGAGATCATTGACGACGCCGACGAGAAAGACCGACTGCTCAATCATTTCATTGAGCAGATAGCACCAGGTAGAACAGAAGAAGTGCGTCTGAGTAGCCCAAGAGAGTTAGCAGCCACAGAGCTGCTGGCCATTCCGTTAACCGAGGCTTCAGTTAAAATCGGTAAGCACGGCGTGAACGACGATGAGTCTGACCTCGAAATTCCTGTGTGGGCGGGAGTGCTACCTTACAGAACGGTCGTAGGTCCACTCGAAACCGTGCCTGAATTGGAAGGTAAGATTGATTTACCGGACTATTCTGCAGCCTACGGTTCGCGTTGGAGTAATACGCCAAAAAGTAACAACAATGCTTAGCATTGAAGCCGCTTAGAAGTGAGCCTGAAAACGATCGCGATACTGCTTAGGTGTTAAACCTCTATGTTTCTTAAACATACGGTTGAAGCTCGCCGTATTGGTATAACCAAGGCGTGTCGCGATCTCATCGATAGGCGTGGAATAACGCAATAACTCAACCGCCACGTTACTCAACGCGTAACCCGTAATGGTTGAGAATGTAACTCCAAGACGATGCAGTCGCCTCTGAAATTGCTGCTCCGATAACCCAAACAAAGAAGAAACTTTGGCAAGCGTTGGCAAACCAAAATGTCGGCTGTAATTGATCATCTCGTAGATCACCTTATGCTCATCTTCTGCATCGGGCATATTTAGGTAGTTGTCCAAATCATGGTAATTCATTGCTAGGTTGGCACGCCCAGCAGATCGAACTTGGTTAACGGATAGCCTAAGATTACTCGGCAACCACACCTCAGTCCTCGGTTGTCCCCATTGAATTGGGCAATCAAAGTACGCTTGGTAAATCTCTACATTTTTACGATGGCCAGCAATACACACTGCAGCAGGTTTAAAACCTTCTCCAAGATACATTCGCAATATCTTAGTCATGAAAATAGCGACCCGAATGGAGTCGTGAACCTTACCTTTCGCACTATACGCCGGGTTCTCATAACACCATTTAATCAGCGGCCCTACTTCCGCACCATAGAGATACGCACCAGACTGCAAGCAATGGAGGCTTAAGTTTACTCTGCGAATGGTAGAAGCGAGATCATGCCCAGAGAAGAACCAGTTCGCTAATGGTCCCGCTTTCTCAATATCAACTTTTTGCCCTATCTGCAAAATGATGTCTGGGTTGTGTGTCTGCTGCTCTAGGTTCTGATACCACTCGTCAACTTCTGTCACAGGTATCAAGTTCATCGGGTTATCAAACACCGACCTTGGAATACCCAAACTCTCAATGTTTGCCATCTCATTAGCCGCGACTTGCTGATAAATACTAAAAATACCCAGAGCCCGCAAAAAGTTAACGTTATGCACAAAACCACCCATTCATCATAGAAACGAAACAATTTTAATATCACAAATAACAGATCACATCAAAATTGACCTAATTTAGAAATAATCTGTACCTTTGCAACCATAATATCTGACATAGCTCACAATTGCGTTTCTTAGTTAACGTAGGGTTTATCAATGAGTCTTCTTAGTGTCCCGTTTGTTGGAACCGGTGCCGATACAGCACTTCACGTAGTAGCAGGAATTGTGCTTGTCGCGACTATTGCTGCTGCAGGTTACGGTTTCTGGCGAGTTCATGAATTGCCAATTAATAAAGCACATAGCAAAGAGCACCACCAATTGGGGCTGATCACCGCGCTCACCTGGATAGGGTTTATCTGGCATTGGGTATGGGTATTGGCTGTGATTCTCGCGTTTGTCGATATGGAAAAGGCAATTATCAATCTTAGGGATACTTGGCGTGCACCTTCGCCAGAGAAAACTGCAACTCAAGAGAGTGATAACAACGAGGAGAAGCCAGCATGTTAGAAGGTTTAGCTATTTGGGCTCTTTTCATTTATCTGCTTAGGTTAGTTGGTATGCCTTGGAACAAAGGAACCAAAGCGTTCGCTTACCTAGGTGGTACATCGTGGTTGCTGTTCGTATGGGTTGGATTGATTAACTATACTCCGATGGACCTATCGGGCGGCTCAGTAGTCCAATCACCGCATATTCAGCTGCGACCAGATTCCACAGCAGTGTCAGGTAAAACGACCAAGGTTCACATCACACCGAACCAAGATGTAGAAGAAGGCCAGCTGATCTATGAAATTGATGACACCAAATATGTCATTGCTCGTGACAAGGCAAAGATTCAGCTTAATTCAGCGCAAGTTGCTCTAGAAACAGCGCGTCAAGAAGTCGATATCGCGAAGATTTCGTATCAGTCATCACTCGAAGACATCAATTCGACAGAAGCAAAAATTGAGTCCGCGAAAACAGATCTTGTACTGCAAGAGAAAACACTTAAACGCTATTTGCGTCAAAACAGCGTGGTAGAGCATACGATTACGGAATCGGACATCGATCAGCAAACAGCTACTGTCGATTTGGCGCAACACAGCCTGACGACACTGAAGTCCGAACTGAGCAAGAAAAAGGTAGATGCCGAAAACGCTAAACTAAACATTCAAAAAGCGGAAACCAATGTCACTAAAAAGCAGACTGACGTAGACACTGCAATCTCTACATTGGCTCAAGCGGAATGGGATTTAAAGAGCACTAAGGTAACCGCACCAACAGATGGCTTTGTTACCAACTTCATTCTTCGTGAAGGCCAACGTGTATCGATGATGCCACGTATTCAGATGTACACCGAAGAGAAGTACGTACTGATGCGTGTGAATCACCAAGCGATTCGTAACATTAAAGTGGGCCAACCAGCGGAGTTCGCAACAGCGGTGTATCCGGGTAAAATCTTCTCTGCAACGGTGGAAGGCATTGTTGAGGCAACAGGTGAAGCGCAAGCAACGCTACTGGGTATCGATGAATCAGTTCGAGCAACGACAGGCAAGAACTTACAGAATAAACACCACTTCGTTCGTTTGAAGATTGAAGAAACCGAAGGCTATGACATTCCCGTCGGCTCAGTTGGTCTTGCATGGGTAAGTGGTGAGAAGCCGATCAGCTTTATGGCATTCTTAGATGTAATTCGTGGCATCATTATTCGAATGAAATCTCAGCTGTACTTCTTCTACTCGATATAACGGATACGCTCCAACAAACTAAGAATCAACAAGGTCAGCGTTTTGCTGGCCTTTTTTATTATTCAATACATTGCATTTATGTGCCATTCGCAATTTGGAATTGCAAATTGCAAAAACAACGGTCAAATACGCATCAAATTGATATAAAACAGCCGAAAATGGGCCTGTAAAAGTTGGCACACTACCTGCAATACTACTAGTGACCCTTCTTAAGCCGAGGGTCACCTAGCCAACTGACGTTGTTAGTGAACCTACATTGTTCACACTATATATAAGCCAATTGCCATTTTGCAGTTGGCTATTTTTTTGTCTAAATTTCTGCAGAAATTTACAGACACCTATTCATTCCAATAACAACCAATTTTCATAGCTAAGCCGCTCCAAAAGAAACACAACCTCTATTAGAAAACGTTTTCCTTATAAAAAATTAAAAAAACACAAACCTACAAGCAATTGTTTTAATTAAAAATAACATTGCCACACTGACTTTTAGGCAGCTTAATGACAAAAATAACATTGACTATGTGATTTATATCACCATAATGCGCACGTTTGTCTGAAATATGACGAGCGTAATTAGTTTAATTTATAAATTGCGGAGGTAAAAAATGGCTGCGGATAATAACTACAGTCTAGGGCCGGTTCCAACATCGGCTAGGAAAGGAGTCGCTTCATTAACAATGGTAATGTTAGGTTTGACTTTCTTCTCCGCAAGTATGTGGACAGGTGGTTCACTCGGTACTGGTCTCACCTTCAATGATTTCTTCCTCGCCGTTCTCATCGGTAACCTAATCCTTGGTATTTACACTTCTTTTCTTGGCTACATCGGCTCTTCTACTGGCCTCTCAACCCACCTTCTCGCTCGATTCTCTTTTGGTACTAAAGGCTCTTGGCTTCCTTCTGCTCTCCTTGGCGGCACACAAGTTGGCTGGTTCGGCGTTGGCGTAGCAATGTTCGCAATCCCTGTGCAAAAAGCGACCGGCATTGATACCAACACCCTAATTATTGTTTCTGGCTTATTGATGACGGCGACAGTGTACTTCGGTATCAAAGCCTTGATGGTCTTATCGGCGATTGCTGTTCCTGCAATTGCAATCTTAGGTGGCTACTCAGTGATGACTGCTGTAGACAGCGTTGGCGGCTTGGAACAACTTCAGCTTATCAAACCAGAAACCCCAATGGATTTCTCTATGGCGTTGGCTATGGTTGTAGGCTCTTTCGTTAGTGCAGGTACGCTCACTGCCGATTTTGTCCGCTTTGGTAAAAAACCAGCAAGCGCAGTTCTGGTTACTATGGTCGCTTTCTTCATCGGTAACTCGCTAATGTTCATCTTTGGCGCAGCAGGCGCAGCGGCAACAGGCCAATCAGACATCTCTGATGTAATGATCGCTCAAGGTCTACTTCTTCCTGCTATTATCGTGTTAGGTCTGAACATTTGGACAACCAACGAAAACGCGCTGTACGCATCGGGGTTAGGTTTCTCAAACATCACAGGTCGTTCGAGTACACTAATGTCGATCATGAACGGCATCATTGGTACGATTTTCGCGCTATGGTTGTACAACAACTTTGTAGGCTGGCTAACGTTCCTATCGCTGGCAATTCCACCGATCGGTGGCGTTATCATCGCCGATTTCTTTGCTAACCGTAAACGCTACAAAGATTTTGCAAAAGCAGAGTTTCAAACAGTGAATTGGGCTGGCATTATCGCGGTTGCAATTGGTGTTGCTGCAGGTCACTTCCTACCAGGTGTTGTTCCTATCAACGCTGTGTTAGGCGGCGCTATCAGCTACCTAGTGCTCAACCCTCTTATGAACAAAAATGCTCTGAAATCTCAGACGGCTTAAGGAAAAACTATGACTACCTTATTGATCAAGAACGCGAAGCTTCAAGACCAAGATGGCTTGAAACAAATTCTGATTGAAAATGGTCAATTCAGTCGCATTCTAGACAATGATGATCAGATTGATCATCAAGGTGATATTCTCGACGCTCAAGGCGGCATTGCGGTTACTCCTTTCTGTGAGCCACACATCCACCTAGACACAACTCAGACAGCCGGTGAACCAAACTGGAATATTTCAGGTACGCTTTTTGAAGGTATTGAACGCTGGGCGGAGCGCAAAGAGTTACTGTCAATTGAAGATGTAAAGACGCGAGCGAAACAAACACTGAAATGGCAGATTGCTAACGGTGTTCAACACGTTCGTACTCACGTTGACGTTTCTGATCCGACACTTATTGCACTGAAAGCGATGGTGGAAGTTCGTGAAGAGATGAAAGAGTGGGTTGATATCCAGATCGTTGCGTTCCCTCAGGAAGGCATTCTTTCTTACCCGAATGGTAAAGAGCTGCTTGAAGAAGCGGTTCAGCTCGGTGCCGATGTCATCGGTGCAATTCCTCATTTCGAATTCACTCGTGAATATGGCGTTGAATCTCTCCACTATGTATTTGAACTTGCACGTAAATACGACCGCTTAATCGACGTTCACTGTGACGAAATCGATGATGAGCAGTCTCGCTTCGTTGAAACCTTAGCCGCTCTTGCGCATAAGTTTGAGATGGGTGAAAAGGTTACAGCGAGCCACACGACCGCAATGGGCTCTTATAATGGTGCTTACGCGTCTCGTCTGTTCCGCTTGTTACGCATGTCAGGCATCAACTTCGTTGCAAACCCATTGGTAAACATTCACCTGCAAGGCCGCTTCGACGACTATCCGAAACGCCGAGGTGTAACTCGAGTGAAAGAGATGCTCACATCAAACATCAACGTATGTTTTGGCCATGATGATGTTTTCGACCCGTGGTATCCACTTGGTACAGCAAACATGCTGCAAGTCCTGCATATGGGTCTGCACGTCACGCAGGTGATGGGTTACGATCAAATCAACCAATCATTGGATTTGATCAGCAAAAACTCTGCTCGCACACTGAATATCCAAGACAAGTTCGGCATTGAAGTGGGTAAACCTGGCAGCTTGTTGATTCTTCCTGCTGAAAATGGTTTTGATGCTGTGCGTCGACAAGTACCCGTTCAGTACTCTGTGCGACATGGCAAGGTGATCGCAGAAACACAGCCTGCGCAAACCAAAATTAACCTAGATAAATCAGAAGCAATTAACTTTAAACGTTAGTTTCGTCTACACTGATAAAAAAGGAAGCAAGTTAGCTTCCTTTTTTGTTTGTCGATTAGAGTGAAAACGTAACCGCTGCAAAATAAGCAAGCCCTTATTTTTTCTGCCCTAAGCGGCAAAAAAGTCGCCAAATTCGTAATGAATGTGTGTACAACGATGCAGACTGTGTTAACATGCTCTTGCTCTGTTAGCCGGAGTTATTTAAGTTAGAACCAAAGTAAAATTGACAAGTAAAATCGTTACCCGTTTTTGTAAGTAGTTTTTCCTTATTTCTTAGCAATATTAAATAATTCAATTATCAGCGCATTGCATTAATGCAATCAACAATTTAGTAATTTTTTGAATAAGGGACAAATTATGTCTAACACAAATACTGGTACTGTAAAATGGTTTAACGAAGAGAAAGGTTTCGGCTTCATTTCTCAAGATAACGGCGGTGCTGACGTATTCGTTCACTTCCGTGCTATCGTTTCTGAAGGTTTCAAAACTCTGAAAGAAGGCCAAAAGGTTTCTTTCGAAGTTGAAAACGGTCAAAAAGGCCTACAAGCAGCTAACGTTGTTGCTCAATAATAGCTTCTAGCTAAAAAGATTTTAAAGCGCTGGTTTTTACCGGCGCTTTTTTGTTTCTGCTGGTCAAACAGTTACTGTCACTACTACACCACTCCATTCACCAAACCAATACCTCTCAAGGTCTCATTTGGTGACATCTTGCCCAATAAATACTTAGTAACACAAAAACCCACAGAAAATGAGGTAATTTATATAACCCGCATCCATTAATCGTATAATTTTTAAAGCAAATAGAGCGAAAATCCGCTAATCTTGAGTTCACGTTAGATTTAGCTGGTTTATATATCTGCAAGTAAAATAATGAAGAAAGACGAATTTCAGAAATCCACCGCAAATTTAAAGAAAGCGGTGCCACTTATGATGAAAAATAGAGTGTCCACCACACCTGCAAACTACGCCTTGTGGTACACCTATGTAGACAACGCCATTCCACAACTCAACAAAGACATGGACGGCGTGCTAGAACATTATGGTATCTGCCCACCAGCACTGGGTGAGCAACTGTACAACGACTACGTTGCGAGTAAATCCGAAACCACCATTAATGATTTGCGTGCCAATCTAGAGTTGTTGGTTTCTGAAGTATCGAGTTCGATGAACGACACACTGACCGATACATCGGCGTTCTCTGAAATGATCGACAAGAGCTTCGAAGACTTATCCCAAGTCGATAACAACAGCATGTCGATTGATGAGGTGATGTCTCTTGTTCGTCAGCTGGTATCTGAATCACAAAATATTCGTCACTCTACCCAATTTCTGAATTCACAACTGAATGCCGCGACTTCTGAGATCAGTAAACTAAAAAGTCAGCTGGTAGAGGTGCAAAAAGACGCACTCTTTGACAGTCTAACCACTCTTTATAATCGTCGCTCTTTCAATAAAGACCTGCAGATGTTGTGCGAATCTGATCAAGCACTGTGTTTGGTACTGCTGGATATCGACCACTTTAAAACCTTCAATGATACTTACGGTCACTTGTTTGGCGATACGGTCTTAAAAGGCATCGCGCGTAAACTCAAGATGGCGTGTCGTGATGGTATCTCAGCTTACCGTTTTGGTGGCGAAGAGTTCGCGATGATCATTCCTAATAAGTCATTGCGTATCGCACGTCAGATCGCTGATACGAGTCGCCGCTCTCTAGAAAAGCTTTCGATTAAAGATCGTCGCAGTGGCGAGCAAGTGGGTAACATTACCGCTTCATTCGGTGTTGCCGAGCTGCAGCCAAACGAAACGGCCGATTCATTGATCGAACGTGCTGATAAGCTTTTATACGAAGCCAAGTCTCTAGGGCGAAATCGAGTTATGCCATTATAAGCTGATTACTATTGCTCGAATGACCGTCGTTCTAATGACTATCACTCTCAAGCTATAAGTGAAAAGCTGTTGTATACAACCAAAGCGATGTAAGCTTGCCTCAATAATCAACAAAGCCCCGTCAATATAGACGGGGCTTTGTTTTTTCAGTCGTAGATTAGCCATTTCGCGTTGTCAGTGTCACTTAAGAGCACTTAAATGTTGTAGCAGTAATTTAAGCAGTAATCCTCACCACTTTTTGCACGAAATTCTTTGTCTTCACTACACGCCTTAGGCTTACCTTTCTCATCGCCTTGAACCAGACTGATCCAGTGACGTAAAGCTGCCGTCTCAGGCTGTTCGGATTGAGTCGCTTCCATTGGGGATTGACCGAAAGTGGTACAAGTTTCCAACTGAATATCATCGATATCGACCAGTTCAATACGCCCTGTTCCTTTATGGCAACCAAACATTACTTCAAGGTGGCTACCACTTCCATCGCGGAACAAAATTGAATCTGGGTCGCATTTCTCGCCCATGTAGGCAACAAACTGCTTAGGATGTTTAAGTCCGCTGTGTTGACCATCTTTGAAATATGCCATGATATGACGGTAATCGATTACATAGCTAGTAACGTCTTGATGTGAACCATTCTCTAGTGGAAACAGACGGTCTAGCAGCTGTTTTGCTTTAATCTGTTTTTCTGCTTGCTGGTTTGCACTGATCGTCTCCACGGCAAAGACAGCTTCAGCGATAAATGGCTTAGATTGTTTTTGGATTTCTGTTTTATCGAATGTCAGCATATTCATAGTCTTTCCCTCTTGACCAGTCCGATGAAAAATCATCGATTTTCATAGCAAATGTGTGTCCTAGAGCAATTATTCCAAACAAACGTTTAATTTCTTCGTCATTTTGTGAATTGCTTAGTTTGTAGACTAGCGTTTTTTTACCTACAATTTCACAACAAAAATTTTACAATGTGAATTTTACAAATATGGCCTTGTCAAAAAGTTTAGTTCGTCAGTCTCATTTCTTGGGTACCAAGATACGTAACCTAAGGAAACGCAACCATTTAACCATGGAAGATCTCTCTGCGCGTTGCATTAGAGTGAATCCTGAATACGCCCCTTCGGTCTCTTATCTCTCTATGATTGAGCGAGGGAAACGCGTCCCGAGTATTGATATGCTCGAAGTAATCGCAGAAGTTTTTCAGAAAAATCCCACTTGGTTTTTGGACGATGAGCCAGAGCAGCAAGCGATAACCCCCGACAAGGGCAATCGTGGTGGAATAAGCGGAATGGCTTTAGAGCCGAGTTTCCTATTCTCGAATGACATTCTTCAGATTGCCATTCCAGAAATGCTCTCACAAACGGGCATTTCTGGACGGCAATTTGCTCACCTACTCATTCGAGCGCATCAAGAAAGCAACCAAAACCACTTTCCAGATTTGGAACGTGCAGCCGAAGAGGTTGGACTGAAACGGCTCAACTTAAGCGTTGAAGACCTTATCGATATTGCTCGTGGGTTAGGAATACAGATTCGCTGGGTAACACGCACTCCGCAAGATGTGGTGGATGAACTAGGGATAAACGCAAAACAGCTAGTTACGTCATTCTTTGAGCCTCCTGGTACCATCTATCTCAATGAGATCCTCAAGGAATATCCAACCCGTCTCAAGTATGACCTTGCTGTTTACATTGGCCACTGTATTTTGCACAGCAAAGAAGGGCTAAAGAGCGTGTTGTCTGTGGGCAATAACAACACTTGGGATGATGCCCAAAGCAAAACTTCTTCACAGCTTAACTCTCAAGATATCTTGCAAGCGTGGCGAGACTTTGAGTCTAGCTTTTTTGCTGGCGCCCTACTCTGCCCTAAAGTGCCGTTCAGACAACTACTGGACAGAACTGGTTATGAAATCGACGTACACCAAAGAGCGGGGGTTTCCCCCTCTGTTGCGATGCGAAGAATGACTGTAGTATCGCCCTACCCTCACTGGCACTACTTTGATGCTTATGGTCCAGGGAAACTCAAAGCGGTATATCGAGGCAACGGAATCCCACTTCCATGGGGTAACATGCGAACGGTAGCCGACCCATGTCAGCACTGGGCAGTTTTCCGTCGATTATCTGAACCTAGAGACGGTAGCTCTGCTCAGATTTCAATTCTGAATGTGGGTGACGAGCCTCGAATCTACTGTTGCGAATCCATCAATATGACGGACCCAGCGGGTAACAACCGCGTATTGTGTGCAGGCATCGACCTCAACCCAGCAATTGATGCGCAAGGTGGTAATTCACGAGAAATAGCAGAGCAGCTAAAAGCTTCCTGTGTAAACAATGGCGGGTCAGTCGCTATTCCACGCAATATCAAGAAGGATCTTACGACCATCGCGAAGATTCTAAACATTAACTGGATTGAACGCGGGATAGAAACAGAGGCAAGACTCATTTGTTCTCGAGGTGGAGAGTGTCCACGTCAGCCGAGCTGTTACTCAAAATGTGGTGAGAGTTAATCATTGCCAAAGCATCAACTTAGAAATTGCAGGCAAAAAAAAACCAACCACAATAAACGTGATTGGCTATATATTTTGTGTGAACAATAAAGGTTCACTAACAACGTCAGTTGGCTAGGTGACCCTCGGCTTAAGAAGGGTCATTTATATTAATGCACTATGCGTGCCAACTTTTAAAGCCCCATTTTACTACGCATCAGCACACTTATTGGTCGTTTATGAGTTCGTGATTTGCAATATGAAATTGCATTTTGCAATCAATACTAATAACGCTAGTGATTATGTTGTTATTACTGAGAGTAAATAAACGCTGTTCAAACGGCTTTTCAACGTCCAACAACCCCAATAAAGCATAAGTAATACGTAATATATTGAAAACAAAAGCCTATTTTCTTAGGACCAAAAAAAACGCAAACATGATTAAATCAGTTTGCGTTCTTGTTTGTTAGGTTAGCACTAAGTCGTCTGAGAGCTTATTACTTGTTGTTTGCTCCAGTTCTTGGCTTGCTGCGACTACCTGTATTCGATTTACTTGCTGATCCCTTAGGACCATAGCTTGAGCCATAACCCGATTTACTTTGACCAGCTTGGTTAGATTTGCCACCGCTGCGTTTCGCTGATGATGGCTTCTTTCCGCTACCTACAGGCTTCGAGTTTGAACCCGTACCATTCACCGGCTTCTTGCCTTTGCCACGCCTAAAGTTACTCCCATTGTTCTTAACAGAAGCATCATCACCTTGCGCTCTATGAGCTGCATCCGGCTGACGTTTAGGTGCAGGGCCTGTGCCAGGCGCATGGCGTTTGTTCTTACCCACGGGCTTATGACCACGAGCATTATCTGATGAACGTTGGCCATCCGAATGCTCTGTCTTTGGCTTCTTAGGCTTTTTCGGTTTCTTAGGCTTAATCGGACGCGTATCCAACTTAGATTCTGGCAATTTGTTTACTGGGCTAAAGCCTTCTAACTCACGACGCTCTAGAACTTGCTGGATAAGACGCTCGATACCAAATAGCTCTGAAGCTTCATCTGCACACACTAAAGAAATAGCCTTACCCACCTCACCAGCACGGCCTGTACGTCCTATACGGTGTACATAGTCCTCAGAGACATGAGGAAGGTCGAAGTTAACCACTTGAGGTAGTTGAGGAATATCAATACCACGTGCAGCAATATCCGTTGCAACCAAGACTCTCACCTGACCGGTCTTAAAGTTTTCTAGTGCTTTTGTACGCGCGCCTTGGCTCTTGTTGCCGTGGATTGGCGCAGCAGTAATACCTTGGTCACCAAGAAAACGAGCCAGTTTGTTTGCTCCATGTTTTGTTTTGCTAAACACCAGAACCTGCTGCCAATCATTATCTTTAATAAGCTTGGCCAACATTGGCGCTTTCTTTTTCTTGTCAACAGGATAAATACTCTGCTCTACCGTTTTCGCCGTAGAGTTTGCTGGATTCACTGAGATCTCAACAGGATTGTTCACTAACCCTTTTGCTAGGCTGCGAATTTCATCTGAGAATGTTGCTGAGAACAGTAGGTTTTGACGCTTTTTAGGTAGGAAAGCTAAGATCTTGCGAATATCACGGATGAAACCCATGTCTAGCATTCGGTCAGCTTCGTCTAACACCAAGATTTCTAGCTGATCAAAACGCACTGCATTTTGGTTATAAAGATCAAGCAAGCGACCCGGTGTTGCAACCAATACATCGCTTCCTTTGCGCAGCTTCTGCATTTGCGGGTTAAGCTTCACACCACCAAATACCACCGATGAATTCAAAGGCAGATTGATACCATATTTCACAACACTTCCGTTGACCTGCGCAGCCAATTCGCGAGTCGGTGTCAAGACCAAAGCTCGTACTTGATTGGCACGCACGCGTGGGCCTTTAGAAAGAAGCTCAAGGATAGGGAGCGTGAAGCCAGCTGTTTTACCTGTACCAGTTTGAGCGGCGGCCATCACATCCTTTCCCTTCAAAACGGCTGGAATCGCTTTTTCTTGAATAGGTGATGGCTTGTCATAACCTTGTGCTTCAATCGCTTTTAGAATAGGAGCAGAAAGGCCTAGGGAGGTAAAACTCATAGAATAATGTCTCAGTTAACGAAAAGGTAAGCTCAGTACGAGGTTCGCATGGGCTGTGTAACGCTAAATCGTGACCAACATCGCGTTACGAAGCGCGGTATTCTGAGGCTTTTAACCCAATTCAGCAACTAAATTCTAATTCGACTTGTATTAACTTGCGCGCTTTCTCTGGTACATTTTTTCATCTGCAGCTTTTAGTAGCTCATCGACATCATGAAACGCTTCTGTATAAGCTACCCAGCCGATACTGGCATTTAGAGCAATCTCCTGCCCATCGAACTCTACGGGTCTCAGACAGATATCTCGTTCTAGCTTGCTGCGGATTAAAAGTAGGTTCTGATCATCATGCACTCGTGGCAGTAAAATCAGGAACTCATCGCCCCCCATTCGCGCCACGATATCCGAGCTTCGTAGTACAGCACGAATACGCTTTGAAACCTCAACCAGTACCTTATCGCCTGCCGCATGCCCGTATGTATCATTAATTGATTTAAAGCCATCGAGGTCAATATTCATCACCGCAAAACGTTCTGAACCACTATTCTTAGCATCTCTGAAAGCCATTTTGAGGCTGTACATGAAATAACGTCTGTTGGGCAACATCGTCAGTTCATCGTGCATTGCACGCCCATGAGCGACAGTATAGAGGCGATAGATAGTAAAAAAGGCTAGAGAGAGCAAGAGCAGTACGGAATAGCCGATAATACGCATAATGTTGATGCGTATCCATGACACATCCATCAACACCTTATCTTCGCCTGACAGAGCTAAAAACCAGCCGCCATATGGGAAGCTCGCCATTTCTGTAGCAAATGCGGATTCAAAAACACTCTCATCACCATAGAAAACATCACCATCTTTTCCCGCACTGTTGAAACCTCGGATGGCAAAATGATAGCGGCTCTCCAATTGCTCGGCACCTGCGTCTTTTAACAAAGATTCTAAACTGATAACCGCGCTTGATACTCCCCAATACTCTCGATTAAAGGGAGGGTCCATAAAGATTGGGGTTCGGGTAATGAGTGCCCAGCCACCCTGAAAGAGTTCTACGGGGCCAGAGATGAAAGTTTTTCCAAGTTGTCGAGCCAAAACAATCGAAAGCCACTGTTCTGGGTGATCTCGGTAGTCGATACCCAAAATGCTTTCATTACCTTTTCTTGGGTAGACAAAGCTCAGCACATCATTTTGTGCCAAACCAATCAATTGGATATGCGAACCGTCTTGAATAATACTGTCTGCGATCTTGTTCCACTCTTCAACACTGCCTCGCGGGGCAATGGCAACTTGTGTGGACATACCGTTGAGAAGATACATATCTGTCACAATCACCGCTTCAATACGTGATCTTACGACAGCTAGCTGTTTTTGAGCCTCAGCAAAGGCTTCGTTCTTTAAGAAAGTTATCTGCTTTTGGTGAAAAAATTCAACCGCACTGATGGTCGTTAGCAAAAATAAACAAGATAATATCCTAGCAGACCACTGCTTACTTGAACGATTCGTCATAATTCGTTCCCCCTGCTTTGTCTATTTTTGTATGTTTACTGCTATAAAATGAGGCTCAATAAACATCAATCACTACTTTTTGCTTTAGTTTATCTCATAGTATGCAGTTAACAGGCCAAAAATCTATAACTTGTAAAAACGACATGCGAATAGTGAGCTTTTCATCACCAATAAACATTTATTGGGGTTATCACTTTGCTTTAAATGGTTTTCTTGAGCTATAAAAATAACAACAAGCTGACCAAACACTTACATTCATTATATAGCTCAGTGCTATTTTTGAGCTCTATCCCTCTGCTCGATAACTTTGATATGAAGCTAAAAACAATAACACTCTGTATTTTGCTATCGACCTCCGCTATTGCTGGCGCCTATGCGCACTCTAATGCAAAAGCTGAGAATACAACGCAACAAAATACAGCCCAAAGCAAACTCAACTCATCGCAACAACAAAACTTCAAAGCTTCTGCTGATATCATTCGAAATACTTACGAAAGCCAACTTTATACGCTGCCTGCATTTAAAGAGGGACACTATGGCGTTCGTATGTTCCGACAAACCCAAGATGAAAAATATGCTGCCGCAGTTTGGAGTGACATGGCACGTGTTGCCAGTAAACTGAGCAGACTTTCTAATGAGGTTTATACCCAAGAACAAATTGTTCTCTACTCAGAAAAGCGCATTGCGTCGTATGTTGATGAAGAAGATGAGCGCAGTGTTCGTCGCTACAACATCACTAAGCACATGCCAGAGTATCTGTTCTTAGGGGTTGATCTGCTCGGCTCAATGGCTCGCGCTAACGAGTACGGGTTAGAACATAAAAACGATGCCAAACTAAGAGAAGTTATCCGCCGCTACGATTTTTCTAAGTACGCAACCAACGAAGAGATGGTAAAAGCTTGGGCTGCACAGCTAGCAAATCAAGTGTACTGGCTGCGTCAGTTAGGTGAACAAGATGTGGTTGATGATTTCGTCGAGACATTCAAATCCGCTTACCCTGACAATCAGGACAAGAAGCTCTCGACACAACAGTTTGGTAATAAAATCTACGGGATGACACACATCATTTTTGGTGATTCAGAGTACTACCAACATCAAGTCAGTGAAAAAGAGCACCAATGGATCTACGATTACTTTCGTGAAAATATCGACACAATACTGTTACGTGCCAAGGAAGATGTGATAGCCGAGGTTGGTTTAACCTTCTTATTAGCAGGCTTAGAAGATGATCCAGTTGTAGAGAAGACTCGTCTGGCAATACAAGCGTCTATCGACAAACAGCAAGGTATGATTCCATCCATTACAGGTGATTTTGATTTAGAGTATGGTGAGCACCGAAATGTACTGGCGATTATGCTGCTCGATTGGCAACAAGTGAATGAGGCGCCAACCTTCCAAAAGCATCCGGAAGTATTCAAAAGTCTGCCTTATGGTTTAGTGGAGAACATGCCACACTAAGGACTCGAATTACAGTTGCTCAATACTCAAGTCTATACAACAAACCCAAACATTCTCTGCTTGGGTTTATTTCATTGGGTGACTATTTTTCCGTTACTTCCGCTAACGGTTCACTTCGCTTTGTTCATTACAATCGTAAAATCACCATCGCAATAACCGTCGATCAGCGTGACATCTTCACAGAGCGTTTTGCAAAATCGATAAACCCCTTGTGGGTGGTAGCTGACGAGCAGTTGGCGAGCTGGATAGTAATGTTTGTCTAACAAATTAAACACCACCGTTTTGTTCGCTAACGCATACATTCTTGTGATCATTGAAGTCAGATAGTGTTCGTTTTTAGATGCGTAATTCAAAGAGCCGCTCGCCACAACCACATCATATGGCTTCAAAGAAATCGTGCTTATATCGCCACGTGTAAAGGAACAGGTTGCATTTTGATATCGCTCTTTCGCCTGCTGATAAAACGCCGCTTGCTGCTCAACCCCAAGATAAAAAGGTATCGAGTATTGTGCCGTCAAGAACGGATACAAATCGCCATAACCGCAACCAAGATCAAGTACAGTCTGTCCATCAAACTCGACATTACTAGCAATCGCAGAAAAACGAGCATGTTGTGAATCTCGGTCGGTCCAACCGAGAGAACGCGCGCCATCTTTGGGCCAGCGCTTCGACTGCTTCCGGTGGTACCAATATATTCGGAGTCTATCGAACCAGTGCATTATTTCGTATCGCTAGAGGTCGGTAAGTAACTACCGATCTTGTAACCAATGGCATAACCCACCACCGCTACCGTGACAAAAACCATCGCGGAGAAAACGTAAGCAACACTCGCTATCACGCCGCCTCCCCAAACAACACTAAATACCAAGCCTAGATACGCTTCTTTCGGCCATTGCGTCACTGGAAAGTGGCTATCACCTGCCAACAAAAAAATCAGAGCGGAGACTAATGAAATAGCAACCAGCAAACCAATACATACTCTTGTTTTCATAAAAAGCCTTTCTTAAATAACGCGATAAAACAATGCTTTGGGGATGACGCACCATAGAAGTATATACGAGATAGATTCACCCCACTATTCCCCTAACGAGCGATACTGAGTTTTCCAGAACAATCAACACGAAAACAAAAAACGGGCACTTAGGGAGAAAAGCCCCAAGTGCCCGTTAAATACATATATGGTTCTACTCTACTGCTCTCGCATTGTCATAAAGGCGTCAACTGAGAGAAAGAGTAACCGCAGGTTAAAGCAAGATAAAGATACCCGCCAAGCATGCGCTCATTAGGTTAGCCAATGTGCCTGCTGCAACCGCTTTAAGACCAAGGTTTGCCACCTCAGCACGACGCTCAGGAGCGATAACACCGATAGAACCTAACTGGATCGCAATAGAACCGATGTTCGCAAAGCCGCACAATGCAAAAGTGATGATCACTTGGCTGTGTTCTGAAAGTAACGCTTTGTTCTCGACGAAATCGATGAAAGCAACAAACTCATTCATAATGATCTTCTGACCAATGTAAGAGCCTGCCATTAGCACTTCATCGCTTGGAATACCGATAACCCAAGCCAATGGTGAGAATAGGTAGCCAAATACAGCTTGTAACGTAATACCGGTAAAGCCAACGGTTTCACCTAGGCTCTCAAGGCCTGTATTGACCATTGCAATAACACTGACGAAAGCAATCAGCATAGTACCAACAGCAACAGCGACCTTCATACCGTTCATTGCGCCACTCGCTAACGCGTCAATGACGTTGCTCTGATCAGCCTTGTCCAGCTCAATATTATCGTAGTCACTCGGTGTGCCCAGCTCTGGCACGATGATTTTAGCCATTAAAAGACTACCCGGCGCGGCCATGAAGCTTGCTGCAATAAGGTACTTAAGTTCAACACCAAGTCCAGCATAACCCCCTAACACGCTACCAGCGACCGATGCCATACCACCAGCCATCACTGCGAATAGCTCTGAACGAGTCATTGATTTTAAGAAAGGACGAATAAGAAGTGGCGACTCGCCTTGAGAAAGGAAGATGTTACCCGTTGCAACCAAAGACTCTGCTTTACTGGTACCTAATAGTTTTTGAACGGCACCACCCAGAACTTGAATCACTTTCTGCATCACACCCAGATAGTAAAGTGCAGAAATCAGCGCGCTAAAGAAGATAATGATAGGAAGTACACGCACTGCGAAAATAAACCCTTCAGTAGCAAGGCCACCAAACAGGAATGAGATACCCGCATCTGCAAAACCAAGCAAGCTTGATACACCGCTACTTAAGCTAGTTAATGCCATTTGCCCCCAAGGGAAATACAGCACTAGTGCAGCAAAGCTAATTTGAAGTAGAAAAGCACGGATTACCGTTTTCCAGTTGATCGCCGAACGGCTTTCAGATAGCAGGTACGCGCAAGCAATTAGTGCGAAAACACCAACAAAACCAAATAAAATATTCATAAAATTGTCCTAGAAATCCTTAAAGAGTGAACATGAGCCAAGCGAATGACATAAAAGGAAAAGGACAAAGAATCGCAAGCAATACGCTACGCGAAGAGGGCGTTAACAACGTTAACGAATGTAACAACGAATTGTTCATGTAAGATCACCTTATACAAGCAGTGGAACGCAGCTGGTCCGGTCCGTGGGGTCATTCACATATCCATGTGACGGCTTGTATTGGCTAAGCACCGGCTTAAAACCGGAAGAGAAGTATAAACAACTTAATGAGACTTTCATCACATTTTTAAAAGCAAACGATCGCGCGGTCAAAGATGCATCAATTCGCTCAAATTTGATGGGATTTATTGGAAAACAGAAATAAAAAAAGCGACAATTTTCACTGTCGCTTCTCTTAGGAATACGTATTAGGGCACATAGGTCCAACGAATTAAAACAATCCCAATAACTATAATTAAGTAGCAGAACGTGACTTTATAACGTCCACGTTGTGTTTTTACGCGATTTGTTCCAACTTTCATGTTCCATCATTTAACCAGCAGGTCCGCTATTTAACCAATTTGGCTCTTTACTTAACCAACTTAATTTACTTAACCAACTTAAAGTCATAGCGGCCATCGTTTTCAGCTCTTTCTTCGAACAACAACACATCCTCATGAAAGGTCAGAGCGATAAGTTGATCACTGTATTCATACAGATAGGAGACCGAATACTCTTTATTGAGCTTTTGTTTCGGTTCACCCAACAACTCAATCACTTCCTGTCGGGTCGTTTTCTTCTCTACAAGCTGTTCAAGTTTTGTGTAATCGACATTCTTCGGGCGATCGACGAGTTGCCCCAGCTCGTCAGAGAATGAAACCCATACCGCACTCATCAATAGAGCCAACAACACAAGCAATGTTTTATTCAACACAACACCTCTCCTAAACTGAATAGTAAAGATTACCATCAAAGAGCAGCAATAGCTGTAAGCCGCTGTAAGAACAGACTTTTATATGTAAGGCGTGCGGAAAAACATCGTCGCGCTAGACTAATATTCAGTTGCGGTGGCCTGTGCATCACTGCACTTGTCAGTCGACAACTCAAAGCAGTATTGCGCGTGTTTTTTCAAGCAGCTGAATACTTCAGCGTCGAGTTTGTGGTTCTGCACATGATCATCCAATATCGCCAACGTTTGTTCTAAGCTCATTCCTGGACGATAAGGACGAGACTGAGTCAACGCTTGAAATACATCAACAACTGCAACAATCCGACTTGGTTTATCGAGCTGCTCTGCCGTTTTCCCCATGGGATAGCCCGAGCCATCTAGGCGCTCATGGTGGTTAGACGCCCACTCGCAGATTTGTGGCGAACTAAATAGCTCATGCAGAGCAAAGCGCGAATCTGTCGCATGGCGTTTAATACAGCAGTATTCCTCAGGAGTAAGTGCTCCTGGCTTATGTAGGATCTCTCGTGGCGTTTGCAATTTGCCAATATCGTGGACGAGCCCGGCCAAATAGAGCTTTCTCTGTGTTGTATAGGAGTAGCCTAACTGCTTACCCAGATACTCTGATAACTGCCCTACTTTCAATGAGTGCTTAAACGTAAAAGAGCTCTTGGCATCAACTACGTTAGCAATGAACTCCGCGAAAGCGACCGTCTCATCTAGTGACATCTGCTGAGAAAAGAACGGGACTGGTTTAAACCTATCGCTCATGATCTGGATGTATGACACATCCATAGAGAACCAGAAATCATCGGTATCGACCAACTCACACATATGTTGAACAAGGTTAGTTTCGAACAGAAGGTCTGCTTGTTCAGTTAAGCGTTCAATAATGTACGCCTTGCCGGCAGGAGTGAGGTTACCGAAGCGGTCAGCCGATGCGACACCACATAGGTAGTCAACTCGATCAGCAAGCATGACAACAGCTGCTAGCTCTTTCTCTAGCTGACTAACCGGTAAATCTTTCAGTTCATTCCACGGTGTATGGTGATACAACACAGGTTTAGCAAAGATAGAGAGTACTGGACACTCTTTGAGTATCTGATAACCCTTCTTACAGTGGTGATGCGTCGAGTCTGGGATGAAGCCAGCGATAAGGCTGAGCTGTTCATCTATCTGAGACACACCACAATCGTGGATCAGTCCAAGTGAAAATGCGAGTTGGGCTTGCTCTTCTTCCCAACCTACACTCAGTGCACATCGATACGCGATGTACCCGACTCTTTGCCCATGGTGCTTGCTCTCGAAACCGACATTATCCAGAGCCTTAGCAATACCAAATAGCGCTTTGCGCAAATCTACCGTCACGTTCTGGCAGTACAAATTCATCAATTAAGCCTAGTTTTTATCGTTTTTATATTTATTGGAGGCCAATACTAATCGATTACTTGAGTATATAGTCACAAATTATGTAAGGTTTATTGAGTTTCGTGACATGAATAACGTATAACGAACTTTGCGTGCCACAGTTTGCATAAAAATTAGACAGATAACGATATAAAGAGCAAACTAGTACCAAAGTATAATGACCTTGATGCTGTTAATGAGGACACGATGTTTAAAATAAAAATCAACGACGATATTTCTATTGCACTAGTACAAGAAAGTTTTGCTTCTCATTATGCAGAGCTGGTATCAGCACAAACTGATTATTTAAGCCAATGGCTCGCTTGGCCACCTCATTGTAAAACTGAACAAGACTTTCGTATATTTATCCAACGCTCGCTCCACGACTATGCCGAGGGCAAAAGCATGACTTGCGCGATTGTTTATCAAGATAACATCGTCGGAAATTGTAGCTTCAACACGATCTGCCACAATCTAAAAAAGGTAACGATAGGTTATTGGCTATCAGAGCCTCAACAAGGGAAAGGCATTGTCACGCAAGTCGTCCGCAAGCTCACTCAGATAGCGTTTGACGAGTTAGATATGGAGAAAGTGGAGATCTCAGCAGCAGTCGAGAACATCGCTAGTCGAGCTGTTTGTGAGCGACTTGGATGTAAGCTTGAGGGAATCATTACTCGAGGCGAAAACTTAAATGGACGAATTGTCGACCATGCTATTTATGGTTTAACGCGCAAATAGTAAACAGGTTTGTAGAATTAGAGTATGAGGAGAGGTAAATATGTCCCCTCCTTTTTTGTCATTGGAATTGAAATATTAATACCAAGCACGAAAACCTGTCATTAATCGGATAAAATAAACTCCAAAAGCACTTAAAATAGAATTAACTTTTGAATATTAACTCTAAATTAAGAACTACTCTCTACCCGACGTTTAGGAACAATAATAATAAACTTTGCTCCACCGTGAATGCTGTCCTCTAATTTAAGCTGCCATCTCATTTTTCTCGCCGCAGCATTGGCTATCGCAAGCCCTAAGCCAAAGCCTCCCGTTTTTGCGGTTCGGCTTTGATCAAGACGAGCAAAAGGTAGCATAACTTCATCGCGTTTATCCTCTGGAATTCCATCACCATTATCTTCGATTTGTATCAGCCAGCTCTCGGAGTTCTCATCCAGCGTCACCCAAACTTTATCGCGCGTATAATTCCCTGCATTTTTGAGGATATTGTCCAGCACCAATCGCGCCATAGTGCAGTCGCACTTGGTTGCAAAGCTATTGATAACCAACGACTCAAACTCAACATTCTCGATCTTTGAATAGCGAATGCGATCCAAGCAGTGATCAACTAAGTCACAGCTTGTAGTTATCAAATCGAAGTATGCGCTGTCGATAACGTTCAACTTAGAGAGCATAATAATTTCAGAAGTAAGCTGGTCGATATCGCCAATGTAGCCGTCGATATCATCGAACAGAACTTGCTGTTCAGCCGGCGCTCCCCTGCGTAATAGATCGGTCGCGAGTTGAATCCGACTCAAAGGCGTTCGAACTTCATGAGGAATGGCTTGAGCAAATATATGATTCTGCTTTACCTTACTCTCGATCTCCTCCGCCATCAGATTAAAACTGTTAGCTAATTCTGACACGGGATGAATATCATCCATATCAGAGCGAGTACTGAGTCTACCTCGGCCAAATTGCTGCTGCTTTTCAACCAACAGCTCTATCCGTTCTTGAAAGCGGCGCACTGGTAGATAGATGCTCGCCCCAATCGCGATAATGACGGCAATGAGCAATGCAATCAGAAAGTGTCTCTCTGAGTCTTCATACCATTCTATCGTTGGGGAGAAAAAGTCACCTACCTCACTAAACACAAAACTGTACTTAGAGTTAGGAAGCTGAAATACCGCTGAGTAGAGATTGCGATCACTGAGGTAGATCGGCACACCATTTAGTGTCGTGAAGTGAGTGCAATCCGAGCATGGAGCTTGGCTATCCCAGTTTTCAATAAGACGAAGATTAAAAATGTAGAACTGCTGATAGCCTGTTTTGTCTAGCTCTCTGTATAGTGATGTCGGATGGTTGCGTTGGTGAATATACTGCTCAACAAAATAGGTTCCGTCGTTGAGAAACGTTTCAATCTCTGTACGACGCATGTGCCCTTCACCTAAACTGAGAAACAGATAGATCGTTGCGATCATCCCCGTCACAATCCCAATATAGAGCCGCGCAAACATCGAGATATTTCTTAGCTTGCGTATTACATCTTTACGAAACAAGCATGTACCCCTTGTTTCTTACCGTCCTAATCAGTTGTTTGTCTTTTGCGTGGTTACGCAACTTACGGCGTAAACCAGAGATTCGCATGTCAATTGAGCGATCGTTGAACGCATAGTCAATACCACGAAAAAGCTGGCAACACTGATCTCGCGTGACCACTTCACCAAGGTTATTCACTAATAAATTTAAGATCTCGAACTCAGCAGAAGTGAGCTGTAAGTCCTGACCATAAAGAGTCGCACTTTGAATTGTTGTATTAACCACAATATCGCATGTCTTCTCTTCATTGCTCTCTAATGGAGAACTAGATGACGCACGGCGCAATAGCGCTTCGATGCGAGCCAATAAAGCATGGCCTCGAATCGGCTTTGTTACGTAGTCATCGGCACCAAACTTAAACAAGCTTACCTCGCTCATCTCGTCAGCCGATGCTGTCAATACGAGGATAATACCATTGTAAAACTCACGAGCCTGTCGACAAATTTGTGCACCACTAAGTCCTGGTAGCATCAAATCTAAAAGCACTAAATCTGGCTCGACATCTCGAATAGCTTGTACCGCCAAGTTACCTTGATCAACAACCTCTACCTCATAGCCTTCAGCTTCCAGATAAAGTGTAGTTAGACGCGCAATCTCTTGGTCATCTTCGATTATGAGCACTTTCGCTTTTGACATTCCTATCACCAGTATTTATAAATGCGCGGGCAGTATATAGACTGAGAATACATCATCAATACTGTAACCGAACTCATTATTTTACAGTATGCAAAACAATGTATTCATCTCTGTACACCTATATTTACGATTTCGCATGCGAAATGCACCCTGTTGCGCCTTTACCAATATCCTTTAAATGTTATTCATAAAACTGGCATCATAGTAACGTGCTCGACTTACATCTCCTTTATTTTCTTACCCTCTCTTACATAACGATCATTTACAACAAACCAAAAGTTCATTCATTCTTCCAAGGGCATTTATGCCCTATATATTACTAACATAAATGTAAATAGTAGTTAGAATAACTACTGAGTTGACTTGAAAATACATCGGAAACGATTACCTGTAGGCCTTGGCAGTGGAATCAACCTCACAACTCGATTAGCCCTATGTTTTTAATCTCATTGATTGAGTAGTATTGGCGCCAGTTACCTATTCACCAAAACCATAAATGGAATGATATTTCCTATGAACAAAAAATACTTTGCTGCGTTGCTTGTTACTGGCTCACTCTCTCTCGGTTCAGCGATGGCTGCACAAACAGATGAGACAGCTCAACTGGTTGAGAAACAAGTGTTATCTTGGATGAACGTAGAGGTTGTAAAACAGAGCAGCATTATTCAGAAGATGGTTTTTGACTGCCAGTTTTACAGTGCAACGCCGGTACTCAAATCACCGGATGGCAGCGAAAGCAGTTTTGGACGTTATCAATTTTACTCCCATGACGGTGTGTTGGGTTCAATGACTGAACCATACACCACACAGCCTCTCCCTGAGTTACAACTGTGTATCAAGAGCGGCTTCCAGGTGACTAACCAAGACCAGGCTCAACTTCTGTTTGAAGCGATCGAAACCGTCTATCCAAATGATTCCATGTTCGACCAAAACTACGCGAAAGAGATCATTAAAAAAGAGAGGGAATGGCACCTTATTGATGGAGAGATTTTTGATGACAAGAAGGGCTACGTTATCAAGGTCAATAACAAGGGCCACGTTACCAAAGTGATTCGTTCACTAAACCTATAAAGCAGTACTGAACCCGTGTAGTAATCCCATACGATTGCTACAGCCTCTTCACTTCATTCATTAAGCCTTGATATATGCAAAGTTATCTACCATTCGAGCATCTTAAATGCCCTATTTGGGTGTACGACATCGACAATAAATTGATCGTTTGGGCGAATAGCAGCGCACTGCCACTTTGGGAAGCCGATTCAATTCAAGAGCTCACTTCACGCGATCTTGGAAAAGAGATGTCTGAGGCTATTGAGGCAACACTCGAAGAGTACCAACGGCAATTCCATCTCAATCAGACCATCAAAACCTGGTGGAACTTTACTCCCAAGCACATCGCTAAACGGGCACTATGTCAATTTTCAGGAATTCCTCTGCCAAATGGACGCACTGGTATGCTGGTTCAGGTAGTGGCTGAAGAAAACAGCTTAAAGCATGACTTGGCTTGCTCAGACGGGTCGAACCTTTCTTTATTGTTCGATAAAACCGGCGAGATATTAAGTGTTAATACGGCTTTCTACCAAAGCTATGGCAAACCATTTACTCAGCTGATCGACTTTCTCGGAGACGAAGAGACTGTCGACCTATGGCTTTTCTCCGCCATGCGTGGGCAAGAGATCCTAGAAGAAGTGAGTTGTCAGATTGGCGATAAAACCCATTACTTTGATGTACAAGGTAAATGGTTATTCGACAAGAATCAGCTGCTCCTCAATCTGACCTGTGTCACACGTCAAAAAGAGCGTCTGTTATTAGCCAAATACAACGCTGAGCATGATTGCCTAACTGAACTCCATAACCGTCGAGGTATCACAAACCTATTGCAGACGAGCATTGAATACCGCTCCCCATTTGAACTGATGTTTGTCGACCTAGACGGCTTTAAACTAGTTAACGACACCTATGGACACAATGTTGGTGACCAACTCCTTAAACAAGTAGGGATAAGACTAAAAGAGTTGGTTGATGATACGTGTATGATTGGCCGCTTTGGTGGTGACGAGTTCATCGTCATTGCTCACACTTGTCGAAATCAAAATATCCCACTACTTTGTTCCCGCATCATCAATGCGCTTAACAAGAGCTTTCACATCGCGGGTATCGGTTCCCTATCGGTAGGATGTAGTATTGGTACGGCACACTTTCCCGACAACGCCATGGATCAAGAGTCATTACTTAAACAAGCTGGAATGGCGATGCACATGGCAAAGGCAAATGGCCGTAATCGCTTCCAAACCTTCACTCCGGATCTTGCCAAAGCACTGCATCGAAAGGTCAATATTCGACATCGACTTGCAGGAGCAATCGAGAACGACGATTTAAAACTGCATTACCAGCCGATCATTCACAGTGATAGCAATAAAATAAAAGGCTTTGAGGCGTTACTTCGTTGGAAAGACCATGAACTGGGAGAAATCGCTCCGCGAGAATTTATCAGCTTAGCCGAAGAGACGGGTCAAATCGTTCCGCTTGGGCGGTGGGTATTGAATGCCGCTCTTAAACAACTGGCGACGTGGCACAAAAAGTACGGCCCCGAGCTCACTTTGAGTATCAATATTTCTGGCAAGCAGATCCATTCAGCATTTGCCGACCAACTGTCAGCAATGCTCAAGTTCTATCAGCTACCAGCAAACAAAGTCGCACTTGAGATCACCGAGTCTTCGATGATCTTCAAACATGGAGAAGTCGAACAAGCGCTTTACGACATTGCGGCCCTTAGGGTCGAGTTACACTTGGATGACTTTGGCACTGGCTACTCCTCTCTTTCTATGTTGCATGATTTACCCATCAGTACCGTAAAGCTAGATAAGAGTTTTGTTCACGGCTCACATCAAGGAAGCAAAGCCATTGTAAAAGCGACACATGCCATTTGTGAAAAGCTAGAGCTCAAAGTGGTGGCGGAAGGTGTGGAAACAGAAAGCCAAAAACAGTTTCTTATGAATTGTGGCTACCAATACTTTCAGGGATTTCTATTTAGCAAACCAATTCACCCAGATGAGGTCGAAGAGTACTTTTTAAGTCCGACTTACCATTAATGATTTAATCAACAATATCAGATAGTTAACAAAACCGCTCGCTTACACGGGCTTACATTGTACAAGCTTACAAGCCAGTTGATTAACTTACTGTTTTTATTGATTTTTGTTGGCATGAAGAGAGGTATCATCATCTAGCGTTTCATCAGGTATCTATTTTGTCTATGCCGCTTAGTTTAACCTCGGACTTTAAAGGGGCTTTCGTACATTCAAGCCATTTCTACTACCACATCATACAGAGATACTATGCCTAAAAAATCCGGTTTCACTGTCCTCGAACTTATCGTCTGCTTGGTCATCATCTCTGTCATCGCAACGACAGCTATGGTGAAGTTTATGGAGATCCAAGCAGATGCTCGTGCTAACAAGATCCACGACATTGCAGCTAACCTACGCAATGGCATTGACGTTATCTATGCGAAATCTGTTCTTGCAGGAGTAGAAAAAGAGTGTAATTACACAATCAAAACAGAAGTAGAATCCTATTTTGTTTGTCATGGATACCCAATTGCTTATATGGATTCATTACGAAGGTTAATGAATATCGACTCTAGCGAGTTAAAAGTGATCAATAAAGATAATTTCCCAGGAAAGCCTGAAGAAGAGAGGCGTGCCGCCATTACTTTTCATATGTATGAACACACTTATGAACCCCAAGGTAATTATTGCCAAGTACTCTACCAACCAGAGGAAGAGCCTCAAGTCGTTGTTTTAGATAGCGCTTGTTAAACTTTGACTAGACAACAATTGATGATGGCACATAATAATATTAATTGATTTAATCCTATGATGTGCCATCAATCCTCTAGCATAATTAGTTCATTGTTGATTAACACTCAGTGCTAACATTAATCATAAATAAATATCAAACACTTGAACCAATATCCAAAACTGACTGTAAATTTATAACCAAGTCATAATGAATTCATAACCATAACGGTGATTATTAGTAGATACAAAATTATGTATCTTTATATTCTATTTTCGTTAAATATTTAGGTATTCTCCACTACTTCATTTTTAGACGTGTATTAATAAGCGTTTCATTTATAGATTATATTATTACTCGTGCAACCTAGCAGTCGCCAAACTCAACCATCACCTATATAACACACCAAACCAATAAACATTTATTATATTAGCAGCCGCTAAATAAGAAGCAACTAACTGGGACAAAATTACCCACATTTTGCCAAAATCAAATGGATAAATACCAAAACAAATGGATTTATCCCCTTTCTAACTTGTAAAACTTCTTGATTGATTTATAAATTCCACTTTTGAATGAACATCTCGAGAATCCCTCATTGCCGCCCAAATTCTGCGATTAATATCAAAGTATTGAGAAAAATGGTGACGTTTTGTCGACGTTATTTACAGAGAAGTATGGGCTAAATGAGTAGGAACAATTGATTATTAACACAATAATTATAACAACTATCATTTAGGAGTTAAGCTATGCACTGTTCTCTGAATATATATAGCGAAAGGGAAATATTACAGCTAATTTATAACGAAGAAAAAATATATATCAAAAAGAGCAACTGTAAGATATCTGAGGAAACGCTAAATAGTAAAGAGAGCTTTGTAATAAAGTACTTAATTGATAATTCTTCAATATCAAATCCAAAGTCAGCAAGAGAGGTTGAAGAATCATTCAAATCACATTTTAATGAAGAGTTTAGCCTCTATGCGCTAAAAAACACCATTGCATCAGTCAGAAAGAAATATCGTAACCTGTTAAAAAAGGCAGGTATCGATTCTCAAAGCGAACTCATTTCTAACCTTTATAAAGTGGGATATTTTATTGACCTTGATAAAGCTCCCATTAATCAAGAACAATCAAGGCTAGATATCAACCAATTCAAACCTAGTTATATCGCCGTGCTAAAAATGTTGGCCCGCACTTACTATAAAGAGTGGTTTAAAGGCACTGTTATCGTTCTCTCTACGTCATCGTTAATCTTGTTCGTTGTCTACTTTTTCCAAATCCTTTACACAACCAAGATTGCCGATCAGTTTAGTGAAAACACTAAGATTGTGACCGAAGAGCTCAAGAATTATGGGTGCAACAACGATGATGCAGTCTATGCGTTGAGACACTCACTCAATCTCGATTCAGCGGTGATGACAACCCCTGATGGCTCCTGCTACATATCAACGACTCGCTCTAAATCAGTGAACCCCGATAACATCGGCGAGTTTTATGACAGCTTAGATTTTACCTATTCCGGGTTTACCTATCCCAAGGAAAACATATTCCTCACGGTACGCATTCCAAAGCGATCGATTGAAGCACGATACCGAAACTCATTAATGCCACTGTTCGTCGATTCAGTATCCATTCAAAAGCATGGCAATATTATCCTTCATAACAATGAGAACCATCCACCTCTTTACGACCACTCGCTCGCAACGGGCGCAACCATTAGCTTCTATAGCCATAACATCACTTGGATTTGGTTAACGCTGACGCTCTTGTTTACGGTGTTACTTTACCATCGATACATTGTAGGCGTGGTTGTATACATGTTGCGTTGGAGAAGGATCTCATTCGAAGAAGAGCCGATCATAAACACTGAGGATAATAGCGTCCTTTATTACGAGCTCCTCTCTCGAGTACGTGATGTTGGCGTTTTGGATTTCATCAACGCAATGCGCCGCTCAAATCTACTGACCTTTCACACGATTCTAATGATTGAGGCAGTTAGAGTCGCTAAGAACAACAATAGTCATGACAAATATGGCGTGAACATTTGCCCAAGCACGTTAGTAGGCGTTAACTTCGACAAAATTGAACCCCACTTAGCTGCCATGGAAGCCAACGAATTTGTCGCAGAAATCACCGAGTATTCGAACATTGGATATGGTGGAGAGGTGATAGATAACATCAAAGCCATCAAGAAGCTCGGTATTACTATTGCGCTAGATGATTTTGGCACAGGCAACAACAATATCGAGATCATTAGTGCAATCTCACCAACCTATCTCAAGCTGGATCGCTGTTTTGTAAAAGACATTGAATCTGGGGAATACCATCAAGGTGTATTACTTAACATCTCAGAGATTGGACGCCTCTCCAAAATGACGATGATTTACGAAGGTGTCGAAACGCGTAGGCAACAATATATCCTGTGTCAGCTCGGCTATAACCTGCATCAAGGTTACCTATACAGCCGGCCTCAACGTGCTGCCGATTAGCCCTGAGAATGGCTACACATAAGCTTCAGCGTGCTCACTATCATAGTGAGTGCGCTCAGCTATGTTAGGAAAATAGGTCGCAATTAAGCCTGCTACAGAGAGTGGCTTATCGAAATAAAACCCCTGTAACAGATCGCATTCATATTGTTGAAGTTTCGCCATTTGTTCATCAGTCTCAACCCCCTCAGCAACGACTTTCATCTGGCATGAATTGCCAATATCGATAATCGCTCTAACCAAGGTTGCGCTGTGTTGACTAGTATTCAATTTACGGATGAAGGAACGGTCTATTTTAATCTCACTGACCGGTAACGAGTTAAGGTAATTCAGAGATGAGAAGCCCGTACCAAAATCATCCAGAGAAATACCAAACCCAATGTCTCTAAGCTCTCTCAGTACAGGCTCCACGACATGCAGATCTTTAATCAAGATGTTCTCCGTGATCTCCAGCGTCACGCGACTGGCACAAAGCCCGGTTTCACTCACTAAATGCTTAACTCGATCTGCGAATCCACTATCGAGAATCTGTTTCGGAGAAACGTTAACAGAAACACCGATCGCATCTCTTCCATTTGGCATAAACGTGAGTGTGTCCTCACACGCCTTTTTTAGAACATATTCCCCCAACTCTTGAATCAGACCAAGACGTTCAGCAGCGGGAATAAAATCCATTGGTGATACAAACCCAAGTTCTGCGTTGTTCCAACGACACAGCGCTTCGATGCCTTTCACTTTTTGAGTTTGGGAATCAACTTGAGGTTGATACACGACGCTGATCTCTCGGTTATCTAACGCGAACTTAAGCTGCTCCTCTACTTGGAAGTCATAGATGACCTGTTTGTTGATGGCCTCGTCATAAAATACCGATTCACCTTTTCGACTCTCTTTGGCCTTGTAGAGCACGATATCTGCTTTGGTTAGCAATTCATCCACTTCAAGTCCGTCATAGGGGTACATGGCGACACCCGCTGAACACTGGGTCGTCACCGAAACGCCATGCAGATTAAACGCTTTATCAAACACGCTCTGTATCTGTTTTACTTTTGCTTGAGCCTGTGTCAACTTGTCGAGCTCTGGAAGGCAGAAAACAAACTCATCCCCACCAAAACGAGATACGATATCGTGTTCATCAAGACACAACTCAAAGCGCTCGCTGATCTGCTTGAGGAGTTCATCCCCATAGCCGTGCCCGTATTGATCGTTGATACGCTTGAAGTCATCGAGATCAACGAACACCACCGCAACCAACTTACCCTGGAGTTTAGACTTAGCGATTGCCCGATTCACTTGTCGCTCCAACTCAGTGCGGTTTGGTAATGCGGTCAAAGAATCATGCCTCGCCATATGCTGCAGTCGACGCCGGCTGTTTTTCAATCGATTGAAGTCTTCCGCGATGCGCTGTTCCATCTGCTTGAAGCGCAGTGAAATTTTGCGGCTCACCAAGGCACTCAAGAAGATACATGCCAACGTTGCCAGTACACTGAACACCAATACCAAACCGAACTCGTTTCGCGATTCAATCAGTAGCTCTTCTTTTCGCTTCTCAATCGACGTTTGAACTTTATCAAGATAAATACCGGTACCTATGATCCAATCCCAGCCGTCAATTCGCTTAACAAAGCTGGTTTTAGGCCCAAGTACACCATCACTGTCTTTGGTGATGTAATCAACAAAGCCACCGGATGCAGGCTGACTCAAAACTTGGTTTTTAAAGCTCTCACCAATCTCTTGGTATAGATTCTGTCCACTACCGACTTGTATCTGATTGTGACGCAGCAATGTGTCTCCGTTCTCCTCGAATACGAACAGATAGCCATTGTCACCGATGGTCACATTGGAAAGAATATCTAAAATGCGCTGGTAACTGGTTGCTTTAACTTGATCTAAATAAACCCCTGTCCCAAAGAACCAGCCATAAGGCTCAAATCGGCGAATATGACTCAGTTTTTCGAACTCTTCATCACCATATCCAGGTCGATTAAATTTATAGCGCATATATGCACTGGAGTTCTCTCTCATCAAGGCCACTTGCTCAGCGACCACATACTGCCCTTCACCGTTACTGACATTGAGCCTGTTAGTACTTTCAAATTCAGGCATAAGAGGGTGAACAAGAGCCGTCCCTTGCATGTCATAGACGTAGATGTAGCTCTGCTTGTTCGCAAAGCTCATGCGTCGTATCTCATTGAGAATCATCACCTTGAGCTCAGGATTAGAGAGATGCTGATTCGATGAGTAGATATTCTGAGCGACCGTATAAGCACGATCGATGCGCCTTTTTAACGCTTTCATCGATTCAGCTTCGGCCACGTGTTGCGTCTTCTCTATCTGTTGTGACACTTGCTTGACTTGAGCTTCAATCAGTCGTTTCTGCGCAGCTATGTAATCCATACGCACTAAATCTACCAATGCTCGAACCTTATGATCGACACCAGTCATCATGATCAAGTTAAGTATGATCGCAGAAGAAATAATGACTACGATCGGCAAATACTTGGTAAACCAAACCAGCTTTTTGTCATTGATGTGCAGCATTCAGAGACTTACAAAGTTATTAGTACGAGATACCATATAGTCTCATTATTTTTACTGAACATCCACCCCTAAAAATAAAAAATAGATATGATTTATAAAAAACAGTTGATTATTTTGATAACAAGTTTAGTGTTATACATATGTATATCACCATACAGAAAGCGATATGACAGATTGGAAAGACGACCAACCTATCTTCCGACAACTGGCTAGCAAAATCACAGAGCAGATCATGCAGGGAGTATGGAGAGATCAACAAGCACTACCGTCAGTAAGAACGATAGCGGCCGATCTCAAAATCAACCACCTTACTGTGATGAAGAGCTATCAGTTATTGGTGGACGACGGATTAGTCGAAAAGAGACGCGGACAAGGAATGTTTGTCGCACTGGGAGCGGAGGCAAAATTAAAGCAGAACGCTTACAGCGACTTTGTCGCCCACACAGTGCCCGAGATTGCAAACACACTAAAGAATATAGACATGAGCATCGATGAGCTTGTCTCTTTGTTAGAACAACACACAAAGGAAAAGTCATGAAGACATTACTTTCCGCTAAGAACGTCACCAAACGCTATGCCAATAACACTGGGATAGAAGAAATCAGTTTTGAGCTCAAAGCCGGACAAGTCTTAGGACTGTTGGGCCACAACGGTGCTGGTAAATCGACCTTAATCAAATCGCTGCTCGGTGGGCACCGCTACCAAGGTGAGATTGAGATCAATGGTTGGCACCCTATCGAACAGCACGCCGAGCTGATGCAGCACCTCTCTTACATCTCTGATGTTAACGTGCTCCCAGAATGGATGAGCGTTAAACAGTTACTCAAGTACACTGCCGGCGTTCACCCAAGTTTCGATCGTTCACGCGCCGAGCGACTACTGAGTAGCACCGACATCAAACTCACATCTAAGATCAAACAGCTTTCTAAAGGAATGAAGGTACAACTTCACCTTTCTATCATTATCGCCACCGACACTAAGGTGCTGATCCTCGATGAGCCGACACTAGGACTTGATCTTATCTATCGAGATACCTTCTACCGCCATCTACTAGAGTGGTTCCATGATGGTGAGCGAGCCCTAATTATTGCCAGTCACGAAGTCTCTGAGATTGAACACCTGCTGACCGATGTATTGATCATTAAGCAGGGCAAACCTGTTCTGTACAAAAGTATGGAACAAGTTGAGAGCGACTACTTCATTCTTGATGCGTCAAATGAATACAGCTCAACCATTGCGCAATTCAAGCCTCTCAGCTCGCAAGCTAGCCTCGGTAGTACCAAGTGGCTTCTAGAGAGCCAATACAAACCTCAAACTGAAGAGTTTGGCAAAAGATTCAATGTCGGTTTATCAGACCTTTTCCTTGCAACACAGAAGGAGGCTATTTAGATGCACCCTAGCGTTTACATGATCGAAAAAGAGCTCATCGAACATAAGGTGATCATTCGTCTCCCTTTGTTCATTGCTCTTTGTGGCTTAGTGCTTGGCGTAGGCTTAATGTTCAATAACCAAGCTCAACATAATTTCTTCTTTCAAATGGAGGTCAGCGGCGATATTAGCGAAATCCATCAAGAGATCGCGCGCGACCTTAACTCTCTGATCTTCGCTATTGCAGGAACCGTGTCTCTACTCTTAACAACACTGTTCCTACCTAAAACACTGCGAAAAGAGCGCCAAGAAGGCAGTTCGATGTTTTGGCGTAGCATGCCTGTATCAAACCACCTGACTCATGCAGTAAAACTCGCTGTAGGTTTGGTCATTATTCCACTGATTTGTGCCCTATTGGTCTTGTTTACTGATGTAATGCTGTGGTTTATTCAAACATTCAGTGATAAACAGTTAGCGCTCTTGGTTGAACAGCAATCTATCTTCTATGTACTGACTAACTGGCTAGCTTTCCTAGCAAGAATGCTATTGGTGTCGATTGTTCTACTGCCTTTAGCCATGGTCGCATTAGCGATTTCACAAATCGTAAACTCGCCATTACTGGTTATGTTTATTGGTAGCTATGCAATCAAGTGGTTGTCACTGAGCCTATTTGCTGGCGATTGGGTCAGCAAGTTCTTAGCGCTCGTTGCCTCCCTACCGATCAATGTGTTGTTTGAGCCGAACCCGTTCCGCGCTATTGTGGAAGCACCAGCACTATCCTTGGTAGTTTATGTTGCAATCGGGATTATCGCGTACCTAACCAGCGTTAGACTGAACAGGACGGAAGATGTGACGTGGAGAAACCTCTTTCAACGCTAAATCGTCTTTAACCGATAACGTAGAGCCTCTGAAATTCAGGGGCTTTTTATTGCTTACGATTAAACTGATGGGTTCGGTAAATTAGACCTTTAGGATGGGTAATTAAGATGATCGTTAAGGGAGATAGTTGAGCTGGTAGTGTTGAATCTTTATGGAGATTTACCAGCTCTGGGTTGGTTATGTGCTTAGGTCATGAGTCGCCTATCTGCGCACAAGGGGGAAATGCCAATATGGCTAATTTAAGCTGTCATTAACAAGCTTATTTTTTTGAAGCTTCTTTCGCTGTGTCTTTCCAGTATTGAATACGAACGCGATGAAGCTGTGCTCTTCTCATTTTTTTCATAAGGGTTATATCCTTTCCGTTTGACTGCTCTTCATGAGCCTTTTTATTTGCCAACTATTCGAATCTAACTGTGTTTCATGGCCAGATCAACGATACACATCACAAAATATAAAGAGTGGCGAGTACCTGTTGCATCAAAACATGACACTGTTATCAACTATAGCTCAGTTCATTCCTTTGAGCTAAGTTTCATATCTAACACTAAATTCGCTGAGTGACAAATATATTTCAAACTCAATACGATTTAATGAAACCAGAATTGACCTTGATCTCCTTTTTACTTCGAATTCGCAAGGCAAGTCGCATAACTCAGCTATATCATTGCTATGTAAGGGATTTATCTGCTTAATCACCTATCAACATCAACTTTAGTAAGTCTCCTACGTTTTCGAATACCCTAGGATATGCCGATGAAAAAGCCTCTATTGTTAGCCTTAACCGCTGGTTTTATTCTATTTGTCGCTATAGGACAGCAAATAGGTTGGTTCAAATCCGGAAGTTCAGAGTCCTTCCCGAAGTTCCCAGAGACACCAAGTTACGGCGTCACTAATGACTTCGACGGAGAATGGGCTGGCAGACGAATAAACACCACCAACAACAACCTTTGCGAGCGCACTACCATCACTGGCCGTATCGAGAATGGCAAAGCCACATTGCGCCTCACCTACAATGGCACTTCACTTAAAGGCTGGGTTGCCGAAGATACGCACATACTCACTTTGTATGCTAATAACAAGCAATGGAACTATCGCTTTTCAGGAAAAGTCTCTGCTGATAAGGTGACAGGTAATTGGTATCTCACTAACGGCCCGTGTCGAGGCCATTGGTATTTAGAACGCGTAACAGGGAAAAGTTAAGTGAATTATGTCTAAGATCGTTTTAACAGGGCACATTGAGGTTCCAACGGATGACCTTGAAGCCGTGCTCACTGCGCTACCAATTCATAAAGCTCTGACTCACCAAGAACCAGGCTGCTTGGTCTTCAAGGTCACTCAAGATCCACATATCCCAAATAGGTTCAGTGTTTACGAAGAGTTTGTTGATCAACAAGCTTTTGACACACACCAACAACGCGTTAAAAGCTCTGATTGGGGAAAAATCACTCGCGGGGTTGAACGCCACTATCAAATCATTGGTAGCAGCTCATCGTGAGTGAGGTTGAGGTAAGTACTTTTTGATATTTAAGCTAACTTAACGCGATACAGCGGATTAGGCGCTTTGTTAACGAAATACTCCCAGATATGGTCATAGACTACATGTTGATTTGGGAATGGCGCTAACTGTTTCGCTTCTTCCAGCGTGCACCAACGAAACTCTGTATGTTCTTCATTCAACTGCACATTTTGATTTGGTGGACATACTACAGCGAATACCGGAATCAGCTCAATAACGTTAACATGGTGCTCATAGAACTGCTCTAAGAACTGAGCGTTATACAAAGCTTGTACGTCAATTTCTGTCTCTTCTTTGAACTCGCGTACAATCGCCTGCCAGCCCTTCTCACCGCTTTCAATAGAGCCTGCTACATGACACCAAAAGCCCCCCTTCACGCGCTTCATTAATAGCATTTTCATCTGGCCATCGATTTCAGAAAGAGCCACACCGGAAACGATCGAAGTATTTAGCGGAATCATAAGCTTACCTGTTCATATAAAACGCAGCAGCATATCACGTTCATTGCAACTTGTTACTACTTAAACAGCCAATGCAACAAAAATAACAGTGTTCTCATTGAACAAGTTTGAGGCGTGTATCGATAAAGAGTAGAATCGGCCGCCTAACATCGAACTCCCTGCGATTTCATCCATTAGATAAAAAGACACGCTATGCACTCATCGACTTCTTCGCACGCTTCAGAATTTATACATACACCTGAAAACTGCTTTACCCGATTCAACCAATCGATTGAGTCATACACGCTTCCAGAACGTTTTACGTTTCCTTTCTACTACGAGCCCCACCCTCTTTGTGAACTGGCCTCAGAGCAGCTTCAGGCTCATCTGGAAACACAAACCGATTGGCACCACAATTTCGGTCTAGAATCGGAAGAAGGCCGTGGCAAAATGTTTGGGGTGCTTATCGTTCGCAGCCCACAAGGTGAAATCGGCTACTTTTCTGCATTCTCTGGCAAGATCGCTGACCAAAACCTGTTGCCGCATTTCGTGCCACCAGTGTTTGATATGCTGAACAGCGAGAGCTTCTTTCATCAAGACACAGCCGACATGATGGCGGTGAATGCAAAGTACAAAACACTGAAATCAGATGAGACCTACTTAGCACTGTGTGAGCAAATGGCGCAAAACAAAGCGCAAGCGGAACAAGAGAACGAAGCCCAGCGCCAAAAGGTCATCGAAGGTCGTAAGGTTCGTAAACAACAGCGTGAACAAGGTAAACTAGAGCTTGATGAAACCGAATTTGAACAGCTAAGTGTTGAACTTGGTAAAGCGAGCGTTGCAGACAAGAACCAACAGAAGCACCTTAAGCTAGCGTGGGAAAAACGTCTGGCTGAATTGCAATCTAAAATTGATGTCTATACCGAGCAACTGGATCAACTAAAAGAGCAACGCGCAACTATCTCTCATCAGTTGCAGCATAAGCTTTTCGCTCAATACGTGTTTCTAAATGCTGAAGGAAAAACGGAAGATCTAAACCATATCTTCGCGCCATTGACTAACCCAGTACCACCAGCCGGCTCTGGGGAGTGTGCTGCGCCTAAGATGCTGCAATACGCCTACCTACATGGTTATACACCATTGGCTATGGCCGAGTTTTGGTGGGGGCGCTCACCAAAATCAGAGGTGCGTAAACACAAGAAATACTACGCGTCTTGTCAAAGTAAATGTGTACCGATCTTGGGCCACATGATGAAAGGGTTAGAGGTCGATCCAAATCCGTTACTCGAGAACCCTGCAGAGGGCAAAGAGCTAGATATTCTATTTCAAGATGAACACATCGTTGTGGTGCACAAGCCATCTGGATTCTTGTCAGTACCGGGAAAAACCATTAAAGATTCGGCTTACACGCGCGTTCAGGAAATGCATCCCGATGTTGAAGGGCCTTTCGTTATACACCGCCTAGACATGGCAACGTCAGGAATATTGGTCTTTGCGTTAACTCGTCGAGCAAATAAGAGCCTACAGAAGCAGTTCATTACTCGCGAAGTTGAGAAGCGTTACGTCGCTCTAATTGAAGGCAACCTAGAGCAAGATGAGGGCTACATTCGTTTGCCGTTGCGCGGTGACCTTTACGATCGTCCACGTCAGATCGTCTGCTATGAGCATGGCAAGCCTGCAGAAACTAAATGGGAAGTGATTGAGCGTCGTGATGGCAAAACCAAGGTTTATCTCCATCCGAAAACAGGTCGTACTCATCAGTTGAGAGTGCACTGTTCTCATGAGGAAGGCTTGAATATGCCGATCGTCGGAGATGTTCTTTATGGGCATAAGGCGGACAGACTTCACCTTCACGCAGAGAAGCTGTGTTTGAGTCACCCAATTACCAATGAATGGATGACGTTCCAATTCGATGCCGAATTCTAAGGGCTATCTCGAGTAAGTTGCGATCGCTAACTGCACTATTCTAAACAAGGAGTCACAACACCTGTGACTCCTTTTTTCGAGCCTCCCACTAACCTTTTCTCCTCTGTTTTATCTACCTCTTTGGGATATATCGCTAAGCTTATTGCACTACATCAAGATTCGTTTTTTCATTATCCGTAACATGCCCACCTTCTTCCTTCCCAGAGGCCTTTGATATGTCATCAACTGCTTTGAATTTACCCCCAAAAACACCGACGCCCTCTTTGATCACCGCGCGAGCACCGACAAACGTAAAGCCAATAAAGACCAAGAAACCGGACCTCAATTCGGCCATGTTGAATTTGATTGAAGAAGTGAAAAACGAGCTCCCTTTGTATGAGCCAGAAACATTTATCTGTGGGCCAAAAGGAAATTGCACGGGTTGTTCTAAGAAACTACTCGAAATGGTCGACATGGAGATAATGTACTGGGAGCACAAAATTTCAATGGGACAAGGGCCCAACTTCGAAGAACTGCGTCGTTTTGGTAAGTTGTGCAGCAGCGTAAGACGTGGCTTAGAGAGAAACGGATTGGTAGAGAAGCGCCCAAAAAGAAGACAAGCATAGCCTAATCGCCAAATTCTGTACTCAAACACGATTTAGAGCGTCCTCGATCGTGTTTGAGGTCGCGAGATACCTGGCCTCACCGCATATTAGATCCAATCACCTCAATTGGAGTTAATACCATGAAATGGACACATTTACTGTTCACATCCCTACTTTTCCTTTGCAATTCAGCCGTCGCGTTTGATGTCGGATTCACTCAAGTCACCTTAACTGAGGAACCTAATCGCCCGCTAAACACTTCCATTTGGTATCCCACACAATATGTATCAGACACAACCTTGATTGGCGATAATCCCGCCTTCATCGGCACGCAAGTCATCAAGGATGGAGAGGTTCAATCAGGCACTTTTCCTGTGGTGCTATTATCACACGGCTATCGAGGAAATTGGCGGAACCAAAACTGGTTAGCGACCAAACTTGCGAGTCGTGGCTACATCGTGGCGGCGGTTGATCACCCGGGAACCACCTCTTTCGACCAATCCCCAAAACAAGCAGCGAAATGGTGGGAAAGACCACAAGATGTGTCACGTATTCTGGACTACGTGTTATCCGAAACCCCATGGAAGCAATCAGCAAACGTCGACAATGTTACCGCAATTGGACATTCGTTAGGTGGTTGGACTGTGATGCAATTGGCGGGAGCGAAAATAGATAGAGCAACTTTTGAGGCCAATTGTCAGGCATACCCCAACCCACGAACTTGTGGGCTTGCGGAAGAACTAGGGCTAGACAAAATACAGGATAAAGAGCCAAACAAAAAAGACCTTTCAGACCCTCGTATTCAACGTGTCGTTAGCCTTGATTTAGGGCTTGCGCGTAGCTTGTCAGTCGGCAGCTTAAAAGACATCAAAGTGCCAACCTTGATACTTGCAGCTGGGGTCGACATTGGAGATCTTCCTCAAGCATTAGAGTCTGGCTACATTGCTGAGCACATTCCTCTGAATGTAAGACGGTACAAAGTCTACGAAAAAGCGACCCACTTTAGTTTCATTCAAAGCTGTAAGCCCGGTGCTATAGCACTACTGAATGAAGAAGTGCCAGGCGATGGCATTATTTGTAAAGATGGCGTTGGGACATCACGCGACCAGTTGCATCAACTGTTCTTCAATGACATCGCTCGCTTTATAAATTGATAAACAAAAAGCAAACACACTCACTCTAACACTTGTGGTGAACTTCGAAACTCACTCGGAGTTTGCCCAGTTATCCTAGAAAACTCCCTATTAAAATTAGACTTGGTCTGAAAACCTGAGCTTAGGAAAATCTCAGTTATCGCGTCATCAGTTTGCTCAAGCAGAGTCTTAGCATGCTCAATTCGATAAGCGTTAATCACCTTCGAAATGTTCTGTTGGTGAGTTTGATTAACCGCAGACGATATCTTGCGAGCAGGAATGCCTAGCTTTCGTGCCAAGCGATTGAGAGACAGATCTGGATCCTTGAATACTTGGTGATCTCTCATTAATGCATCGAACTTAGCCATAATCTGCGCGGTTTCTTCAGCTTGGTCGTCACCTGTGCGACTCTTTGATGTGGTTAATGTATCAACCTCTTCAGAAAAGCGTTGTGACATGGAAGGTGAGGTCTGAGCATGCTTGTTATTTACTTCAGCTGGTGTACTTATACTGACCACCATCACGGCGAAAACAACGGCTGGAATAAGAACCAGGTAGCTAATCGATAAGATCAGATTGGTGTGCAACGCATTCAACAGCAAGATGTCGTAAGAGACCGCACTATCAACCAAAGCGGAGAAAAGCAGCATTGCACCTGCAACCCTTTCAGCAACCAACACTTTCGGTACATCGGTTAACCGAACTTGTTCTGGCACGCACAACGACGACTTTAACAGCAAACTGCCATATCCGAGATAGAGCAAGATCAGCAATACATCAAGAGTTCCCGCCCAGACATACTCATAAAAGAGTGAGCCAACTAAAACAGCAACTGGGCCTAGCCAATGCAAATGTGTATTAGATTGACTTCGATGAGCTCCCGCAAAACAGAGCCAGGCTGCCACGGGAACACTCGCACCAAGAATAGGTTGCAAGAAGCGAAACAGCGCAATATCTACCGTCCATCGCAGTCCCACCACCGTCACCATTAACGCGCACAGAATGATAAACCAAAATGGTTTTTGACTGGTTTTTGGGTAACGGCATCGAAGCAACACGCCTGTCATCAATAACAACAGGGCTGCGACAAATGGTAAGGGAATGGCGAGCATCAAAATTCCAGTGTTAATAACAAATTACGCAGTTTTGACCACGACTAGATGGCGTTGACAACTTGATCTCATGGTAATCCATTCACCATATGTAATAAAGGCTCCATAAAGGAGCCTTCGTTTGAATTCAATTGTCACTTAATTTGAGTAACTACTATTAGAAGATTGAGCAGCTTGGCGCGCCGGATGTTTGATAAACACAGCAATCACCGCAACGATAGCCAAAGCAAAACAGTAGAAAGAATGTGATACGATCTCTAGTGGAGAAAGGTTAAATACAGAGCCCAGCAGTAAAACCTGGGCTCCATATGGCAGAACACCCTGAATCACACATGAGAAAATATCCAACAAGCTCGCCGCACGACGAGGTGAAACGTCATTCTCTTCCGCCAATTGGCGAGCGACACTGCCCGATACAATGATTGCCACTGTGTTGTTTGCAGTACACGCATTCACCATTGAAACCAAACCAGCAATGCCCAGCTCACTAGCACGCCCATTCGCTTGCTTTGAGTGTTTAGAGCCAAAGGCACGAATCACACTGCTCACTAGGTTAGTTAGGTAAGCCAGCCCCCCCTGACGGCGCATCAGCTCACTTAGGCCACCAATCAGCATCGACAACAAGAAGATCTCTTGCATGTTACCAAAGCCTGAATAGATATCTTGTGCGTAGTCAGTCAAGCTGTAGCTATCTACACCCACTAGGCTCACACAGCCTGCTAACAGGATACCGATGGTCAACACCACGAACACATTTATCCCAGAGACAGCGAACACCAAAATTGCCATGTAAGGCATCACTTTAAGCCACTCGATATCACCCGTGTCCGGCACTTGCGTTGCTGTACTGTTCATCGCAAAAATAACGATCGCAATTAACGCTGCGGGTAGAGCGATACGGACGTTTTCTTTGAACTTATCACGCATCTCACAGCCCTGAGAACGCGTCGCCGCGATTGTGGTATCAGAGATAATCGACAAGTTATCGCCGAACATTGCGCCACTCAGTACCACGCCAGCCGTCAGTGGAAGGCTCATTCCAGAAGAGTCGGCAATACCAAGAGCAACTGGCGCAACCGCCGCAATCGTACCCATTGACGTACCCATCGCAGTTGCAATGAATGCTGAGATCAAAAAGATCCCCGGCAGAATCATACTTGTTGGAATCGCAGATAAGCCAAGGTTAACCGTAGCGTCTACACCACCCGATGCTTTAGCCACCGCTGCGAATGCGCCTGCTAGTAGGTAGATCATACACATAGCGACGATATCTGGGTGTCCGACACCACGCATAAAATGCTCAATGCCTCGGTTGATCTTCTCTTTGCTAATTAGTAAAGCAACCATAATCGCCGGCAGCGTCGCGATAGGCGCTGGCAGCTGATAGAACGCAAAATCAACGCCTTGATAAGAGAGGTAACTCCCGACTCCGATGAACAGAGCAAGAAAGATAATGAGCGGGATCAGCGCAACCGCACTCGGAGCGATTTGCGCATTTGAGTGTTTAGAATTAGACATGGAACAAACTACTATAGAACAGGAGGGCGAAGACTAATCCCACCCTTGAGACTTGTCAACGTCTAGACGTCTAAATGTCCAATTTTAAGTAGATTTACGCTATAACTGGGGCTCAACGATAACAAATTGTTTACTTCCAGCAATCGGAGCATACCAATCACCGCCCTTCACATAAAAGGTCGCATCATCAATGGTTACCGTTGTGGTACCTAAAGGTAGCTTATTAACCAAGCTACCAACATCCGAGTTTGAGGACGTGGTTGTGGTCGTTGTAGTAATCGACGTCGACGATGAAGTCACGGGTGGGTTTTCAATATAGATGTATTGATCGCCACTACGTTTGTAATAGACATTATCAATCACCGCATAGCTGATGCCAGCCAACACAATATAACTCGTGTGCTTTGGCATTTTGTAATAGTAGTAACTGCGATGTTTCGGCACTTTTTTGATTGGTCGATAAACAGGTTTAACCACCACAATCTTCTTAGACGGCTTGTAAACCGGGTGAGGTTTCGCGGTTGCAGACAAAGGGAAAATAAGACCTGCCGTTACCAGAATTAGGGTTGCGCCTCTTACAGCTTGAGCTTTAAACATAATGATCACCAAGAACTAAATCATCTGTTCATTTTATCAATCCGAATATCAGCCTACGTAAAGCAAACGTAAAGGTGCGTAAAGAGACGCGCTATGACTCTCGATACAAAAAAGCCACCGACTGAGTCCAATCGGTGGCTTAAATACTTAATAATCACTTGCAGCGGTTTTCTTACTGCCCGTCATTTTAGACGCAGTTACAGCTTCCACCACGCTTTGGTTTCTGCCGTCCCCGCTAGTTGTAGACGCTCACCAATGATCGGTGTGGTGATCTCTACACCACGTTCTTTACTGATAGAAGATGCTTGCTCAAGCGGGTCTTGCCAATCATGCATGGATAAATCAAAGGTACTGTTGTGAATTGGCATCATCACCTTACCTTTTAGGTCGATGTGAGCCTGAACACTCTGCTCTGGGAACATGTGAATATCCGCCCACAGTGAGTTATAAGCACCGGTTTCAATCATAGTGAGATCGAAAGGGCCGAATCGTTCACCGATCTCTTTAAAGCCATTAAAGTAACCAGAGTCACCACTAAAGAAAACTTTCTTATCGCTACCCTCTATCACCCAGCTGCCCCAAAGGGTTTGGTCGCGATCGAGTAAACCTCGGCCAGAGAAGTGTTGAGTCGGTGTCAAAGTAAAATCGATACCTGCTGCAGTTGCAGACTCCCACCAATTCAGCTCAACGATTTTCTCTTTCTCGACACCCCATTTTTCCAAGATTGCACCTACTCGTAACGGCACGAGGAAAGTTTCTACTTTTTGCGCTAGCGCGGTTACTGCTGCTTTGTCCAAATGGTCATAATGGTCGTGGCTAATCACTACCACATCGACATCAGGCAGTTCCTCGATTGAAATTGGTGTTGGGTGGAAACGCTTTGGCCCCATCCATTGCACTGGAGATGCACGATCGCTAAAGACTGGGTCCATCATGACCAATTTTCCATCCAACTTCATCGCAATACTTGAGTGACCTAAACGGTAGACAACGTCTTCTTGCTCTTCAACCAGTTGCGCTTTGGTCATCGGCATCAAAGGTAATGCCGTTTTTGGCACCGGCTCTTTACGCTCTACAGTGACGTAAGCTTTAAGGATAGAGAAGATATCTGACATACCTGATTTGTATTCAAGCTCGCTGTTAGCAAACTTCTTTGGCAAGTTATCAAGCTTCTCACTTGAATTTGAATATGCGGTTACAGTCGCTGCCACGGCAAGTACTCCTACAATCGGTAATAGATATTTTTTCATTCAACTCTCAGTTTGTTTTTGCTCTGGGTCGTCGACCCAAAAGTAAACTACACCGATGAGTTTACCTTTAAATCACCAAAAGTAAACCAATGAGTGTAACTTTATTGATGTTATTTTCATCAAACAAATAAAATTCAAATTAAATCATATAGTTAAGATTACCACTCAGATCATCTATACAGTTCAAGGCAGAGGCACATCTGTATAAATATCGCTCAACTCTCACTTCGAGGATTGATTTATTGACCTAAAGGTCAAGTTTTAATTAACATTTACTTTACAAATGATGAGCCGACAGTTTTGGAAAGGAGTCTAAATTGAATCTCACTATAAGAATGAAAGCGATTTTAGCGACGATCATCGCAGCGCTTTCCATTATTAGCCTGATGGGCATTTACTCGTTTCAATCAAGTCGATCGATTTTGATCGACAGAACATTCGATAGAGAACTCCCGGCATTGTTAGGCGAAGTTGGTAATGAAATCAGCCTCAAGTTAGAGACGCCAATTCTTGCGTCTAAAATGATGGCCCTGTCTCCGCTAATTACCTCTAGGTCTGCATCGACAGGAGACCTAAGTAACTATCTCACAACGATCAAAAATGAGTTCAATGCCATCAGTGCGTACTTTGTGTCATTAGAAACGGGGGCATACCACACTCACAATGGCGTTTTAAAAACAGTGTCGCAAAGCGAAAGCAAAGATCAGTGGTTCTATCAATTTATTCAATCAAACCAGCCGTTTGAGCTTTCTCTTGATATCGATGGGGCAACGGGCACCCCCACCCTATTTGTTAACTATGCAGTCATTAAAGAGGGCAAGCGTGTTGGTGTGGCAGGCATTGGATTAACACTGGAGAGTATTACTCAATTAATCAGTCACTACAGTGTTGGTAAAGGAGGTATTGTTTATCTGGTTGATCAGCAGGGTGTGATTAAGGTTCACCCCACTCCAAACTTAGTCGGGACATCACTTGAGGAGTTAGGTGTTAACGCAACACAGTTACTTGCCCAAACAAACACAGTTGTGACTGAAAGTACCATCGACAACAAAGCGCAAATATTAGGTTCGAGAACAATGCCAGGAACAGGGTGGACGCTGATCACTCAGATTCCTAAGGCCGATGTTTTAGAAGAGCTTAACGGCTTCAGCCAAACCATCATTTTCATGGCGCTGTTGATTGCGGTTGTCTATACCCCTATCGCCGCTTGGGCAACCAATAAACTCTTGCTGCCCTTTGTCGAGGTTGCCGAGCTTCTTCAAAAAATTGGTAAAGGGGGCGGCGATCTTACGCGCCGCTTAGACGATTCACGTCATGATGAAATCGGTCAAATTGCCAGTGGCTACAACCAGTTCGTCGAATATTTGAGTCACCTACTAACCGATGTATCCAATACCGGCAAACAGATATCAGAATCGATTCAAAGTGTTGACCGCATGGCTCAATCGATGGAGCAAGACCTGAAACAACAAACCAGCCAGATAGAACAAGTCGCGACCGCTATTCATGAGATGGGCGCAAGCTCAGATGAGATCGCACAAAATGCCAATGTTGCAGCCGACAGTGCCACGAGCGCATCCAACGCGATCAACATAGGTCAAGAGTCCGTAACGGTGACTTCCGAAAGCATCGAGCACATGAATCAACAGCTGAGCGATACCACTTCAATCATCAACCAACTCGCTGACGATGCCAACTCAATCGATACCGTGCTTGATGTCATCAATGGTGTATCGGAACAGACTAACCTACTTGCATTGAATGCGGCGATTGAGGCAGCGCGAGCGGGAGAACAAGGTCGAGGCTTTGCAGTGGTTGCTGATGAGGTCAGAACGCTCGCCTCACGCAGCCAAGCTTCTACCGAAGAGATACGCGGGATTATCGACCAGCTCCAACAGCGCACTCAACAAGCCGTGGACGCGATTGAAGCCAGTACTCAGCTAGGTGTGAAGTGCCAAAGCGAAGCCTCAAATTCAGAACAACAGCTGTCGACTATTTCTCTGAGTGTGGATGAGATGAATACGATGAATATCCAGATCGCTTCAGCAACGGGAGAGCAATCGAATGTGATCAACGAAATATCACCTCATATTTCAAGTATCTCAGAGATTGCTCGCGAGAACGATATGATGGTTGAGAAGACCGCGCAAGAGTGCACTCACTTAAGAGATAAAGCGGCGCACCTTACCAGTTTGGTCTCTCAATTTAAGTGCTAGCTAATCGACCGACCACACATCCTTAAACTCTGGCCATCCCCAGTTGGTGATGGCTACGTTCTTGAGAATACCTTGGAACCTCACCGTTTGAAGATGATGGAATAACGGCAACAGCCAGTAGTCAGTGACCAGGCTAGTCGCAATCGGCTCAAGACGCTCTAGGTAATCTTCCAGCTCGACCGATGCTTTGTGTTGATCGAGCTGCAACTTCAGCCATTCGCTGCTCTGTTGTCCGAGAGCTGAATGCAGAACAGGATCATTCATCAGCCATGAAAATAGAGACGACGGCGCGTTGTCATCGAGATTCAGGTTACACAGAATAAGGTCTTCATTAAGCTGATTGGCTTGCGAGCGCTGAGTCAAATCGCGGAAGCTATAAGTATTAACCTCAACTTCGACACCTTGAAATCTCAATAAATCTGCAATACTCACGGCGCAGCGATACAAGGCGTAGTAATCATAAACCGCTATCGTGAGTTTCTTAGGCAACGCACACGCCGGGTTCGGCATGCGGTAGACAGGGCTCCAGCTCGGCAAGATGTTCTTGGCGTGTTGTAAGCCAAACATGCCACGATTGACCTCTAATTGCTCATGCACATGGCTTGGTTTAAAACAGTCTGCAAGGAACTTTCTCTGTTCGATAGTGAGATTTTGCTGGGCTGCGTTGTGATTAAAGAGCACAAACAAACAACCATCTTCAACACGACTGTATTGTTCGTCTGTTTCGGTTGCATTCACATCTCGGCCAAGCTGATGGAAGCACGAAGCATCTTCCTCTGGCGCCACTTGAATTTCACTCTGATCAAAGTTGGTCACTTTAGCGAGCTCTTCTTCAAATTGCCAAATTGTCACTTCATCCGTAAGCGAACGCGTACTGAAAAAGTGCTCAAACGCTTTCAACTTAATACGCTCTGCATCATGCTCCGCAATCATAAATGGTCCACTACCGACGATATTTGGAGCAATCAGTCCTTGCAGTTGCGCTGCGGGTTGAATGGAGTATTTAACACCAGCTAATAAGCCCGCAAAACCAGTGTCCGCTTTGGAGAGCTTAAAGCAAAGACGAAGCGGTTGGTCACTGTAGACTTGTTCAACATGCTGTAGCTCTGATTGATAGAACGAGTGCGCTTTCAGTTGCTCAAACAACAGCACCAGTTGCTCACCATCAATAAGCTGCCCGTTATGGAAGGTTAAACCGGGACGAAGATAGAAGGTCCAAGTTTGCGTCTCCCCGTTATAATCCCAGTGATGCGCTAGCTCGGGTTTGAGTACCCCATCACTGCTGCAACTGACCAAACAGCTGAATACTTGCCTTAGCAAAAAACGTTCACTGCTACGGTGAACATGGTGAGGGAAGAGCGCTTCAAATCGACGCTTATAAGTCAGTTGAACGTGCAGTAACCCTTGACGTAAGGTTGCACCGGATGTCTCTTGCAACAAGGAACCAAACACGGTGCGGTCGTCGTCAAGTACCGCCAGCGCTTTTTCATACTTACCTTCCGCTATCAATTTACTCGCAATATGACGATTAAGCCCTTGCACATCGTAGCGCAGAGTTAGATTAGAACGCTGGTTTCTACCGGCTTTGGGCTCCCACACTACCCATTGCGCCTGATGCATTCGCCCTAGCAAGGTTCGTGCATGTCTAACACTGGTAAACATCAAATCGGCCAATTCAGCCAAGGTGACCGCATGTGGGGTATTGGCATCAAATGAGGTCAGCCTTGCGTAGTAACGCATCATATTTACATCAGACAAAATCAGAACCTTTGTTTCACTCGTTTTCCTAATAAGCCCAATTATAGAGCTTTTCAACAATAAATCTGCCACTTAATCCAAAAACAGGAACAACGCAAAAGTAAACCATCTGTTTATCGGTTCCCCATTATCGATAAAAATAGCTTTACGCAAACAAGTAACCCAGTGCCAAACACCAACCTATCTGATGAAGGTGATATGCCATGAGGAAATACTATTTATCCCAGTTTTTACGTACGACCAGCCAGCTTGAAAAAGAAGCGCTTCGTGCACTTTTAGAGCTATGTTGATCCACTAACGAGTACACATTTCCTCACCAAGTTATGCGAGTCGAACGCCACTTAAACAGCTCCTACCCCCAATCAGAGTTTGGTTTCGACTCGCTTCCCCCCCTCAAAAGCCCCTGCATCCCTTATGTACCAATAACTCAAACCCTTCATAAATTTCTGTTGTCGACTCGACAAAATTATTTCGTTTTCTTAGTTGTTCGAAAAGCCTTAAGGTTCGCCCCGAAGCAAACAAGGAGCCTCAGGAAATAGACCGAGGACCTAAAAACAACTTACTAATTTGCACATACCAATCAGGTATTTACTAAGGAAACGCCATGCGTATCGCAATTCTTTCTCGCAACGAAAATCTATACTCTACCGCTCGTCTAAAGCAGGCTGGAGAAGCTCGTGGTCACCAGGTCGATGTTATCGACACGTTGCACTGTGACATAGATATCGCGAGTAACAATCCGAAGATTCGCTACATGGGTGAAGAGCTACCTCAATACGACGCAGTGATCCCACGTATTGGCGCTTCCATTACCTTCTACGGTACTGCGGTTGTTCGTCAATTCGAAATGATGGGCACTTTCTGTATCAATGAATCAGTAGCGATCAGCCGCTCTCGCGACAAACTGCGTTCACTACAGCTGCTATCTCGTAAAGGTGTTGGTCTACCAAAAACTGGCTTCGCTAGCCGTCCTGACAAGATCCAAGATCTGATCAAGAACGTGGGTGGCGCGCCTTTGGTGATCAAACTACTTGAAGGTACTCAAGGTATCGGTGTGGTATTGGCTGAAACCAACAAAGCAGCAGAAAGCGTAATTGAAGCATTCATGGGCCTAAAAGCGAACATCTTGGTTCAAGAGTTCATTGAAGAAGCAAAAGGCGCAGACATCCGTTGCTTCGTGGTAGGTAACAAAGTGATTGCAGCAATGAAACGTCAAGCAGGTGAAGGCGAGTTCCGCTCTAACCTACACCGTGGCGGTACTGCTCAACTGGTTAAACTAACCAAAGAAGAACGTGCAACGGCGATCAACGCAGCTAAAATCATGGGCCTAAACCTATGTGGCGTCGATATCCTACAATCTAAGAATGGCCCAGTGGTAATGGAAGTGAACTCTTCTCCAGGCCTAGAAGGTATCGAGAAAGCGACTGGCAAAGATGTTGCTGACATGATTTTCGAATTCATCGAAAAGAATGCAAAACCAAATGCAAACCGTACTCGCGGTAAAGGCTGATATTAGAAATATTTAAACGGTTAAGATGACCATGTAAGCCGTTAACTGATGATTGGAATAATTATGAACAACAAAATGATCATAGGGAACACTGAAGCACTTTGCTTACCTGAGTTAGGGATAACAGGATTGCACACGCGCGTAGACACAGGGGCAAAAACCTCTTCTCTACACGTAGACAACCTACTTTGCTTTAAAGAAGATGGGCAACGTTACGTTGAGTTCGATCTACACCCAGACGTGTACCACCTAGAAGAGACCGTGCGTTGCACCGCGAAATTAAAAGCGAGCAAGAAGATCAAGTCTTCGAATGGTGAAGTAGAGACACGCTGTGTGATTGAAACACTACTGCGTATGGGTGGTCAGCAATGGCTGATCGACCTAACGTTGAGTAACCGTCAAGACATGACTTACATGATGCTTTTAGGGCGTCAGGGTATGAGTAATAAAGTGATTGTTGACCCAAGTGAGTCTTTCTTACTTAACTGACCCTGCTCTTACGCGAAACCGTAATTTAAGCAGAGTCCAAATAAGCTATTTTGCCGAATACGCTTGTATAAATTGCTACTCGTCCTGCACAAAGGCCAGTCACTATGACTGGCCTTTGTCATTTAGGGTTTCTTTTTATCGATAAAGCCAAACCGCCAAATCGACTTCAGCAAACTCTTGCATTTAATTTTAGTCACGCGCCAATGAGTCACAGGCCTGCGTGGCGCACTTACCAACAGATGCTCAAAAGCGGGCTGATCAAAAGCCACCTGCCCTCCATGTGCCACCAACAAGGTGTCCAGATGCAGATCGTAGATCCGCTCTACCGATTGACGGTACTTATTGGGGTGAAAGATAGGGAATGGTGGAATCAACTTCTGTTTCACTTCCACCATCAAATCCGCCACGTACGCCAAGCGCTCAGATGGGCAGTAAACAGACAAATCTCTGTCTGTATGACCTGGAGTTTCCAATACCACCCAATCCTCAAAACCGGGAATAGTCTCACCATCCGACAACTTATAGTCTGGCTTTAACTTACGTGAGTACCAAAGATTGGCTTTAGGCCTACCTAACCGGTTTGCCATCCAACGTGCCAACGCCAAATCCGTCAGATGCATCAGCATTCCGTCCCAACGTGCGTACCAATCGAACTCCCGGTCAGCGGACACCAACTTACAACCCGTTAAGGCTCGCAGTTTATGTGCCGCCCCTGCATGATCTGGATGCATGTGCGTCACCACAACAGTATGTAAGTCATGGAAATCGCGCCCAAGGTCTTGTTCGATAAAGGACTTTAGATGTGGAATGTCTGCTCGGCATGCGCCATCAAGCAATAACAAACGATCAGGATACTCCACCAAATACATGTCTTGGATATACCCATTAATAGTGTGCAGTTGCAAAACGACTCCTTGTTCACTGCTAACTGGTCAGACCTATACAATAGCAAAATCACCCACAAATGTGATCATTTTGTTAAATAAGGATGTCGTTACACACGAAATCAACAGCGAATGAGATCTATCATTGAACCAGACACCGGGCTTTTGGAACCCACACTCAGCGTTAATTTTCAGGCTCTGTGAGAGACTCAACCAGCTCCTTAGTATGAATATCTGCCTCATCAAAGTCATAATTTGAAACGGCACTTTCTAGCTTTTCTAATACACTCGTTAGCTTCGAGTTTTCTAGAGAAGCCACCAGCGCCTCACACGTTTCAACAGCCGCGAAGTCATACTCTTCAATTTGAGCCACTAACTGTTCAATTAAGAGTTGGATCTGTTCTACATCCATAGCCGTTGTAGATTCCAACTCCTCTCGCGATGCCAGATAGTCATTAATGGTCAACAAGGCTTGTTGCGCAGCCCGGTTCAGGCTCTCGAATAACATTTGATACTGCGCTTTATCATCAGCACGCAGTGCATCTTCAAGCTCGAGACTGGTTTGGTAAACGCCATCGCACCCAATATTGCCCGACACGCCTTTCAGAGTATGCGTCGTCAACAGAGCCTGCTTGTGATCATCTTGCTCAAGCGCATTCTCAATCACAGACAGCGATTCTTGTAAGGTATTCGACACATTAGTCAGCGCCTTGTCGTAAGACGCTACACGCCCGCCAAATCGTGCAACCGCACCTTTAACGTCAAAGCCTTCAAGCTCTGGAAGTGCAACGTCCTCTGCTTTGATAGTCTCTGTATCCGTTATGCTAAGATTGTGTGACACCCACTGATTCAGTACCTTAAATAGTCGCTCAGGGTCGATCGGTTTAGCCACATGATCATTCATGCCTGCAGCAATACACGCCTCTCTATCGCTGGCCAACGCGTTGGCCGTCATGGCGATAATAGGCAGGTCAGTTAGGCCAAGCTGCTGTCGAATCACTTGAGTGGCTTCAAATCCATCCATCACTGGCATCTGAATATCCATAAGCACCGCATCGTATTGATGCTTGGAGACTAGTGACACCGCTTGTTGACCATCGGCAGCGACACTCACTTCGCACTGAGCCAATTCCAGTAACTCAACCGCCACTTGTTGATTAACTTCGTTATCTTCGACCAGAAGAACGTGCGTTCCTTTAATGCCCTGCTCTAAAGCGATATCGCTCAGCGGTTGATGCATCAAATTCGCACTCTCAGCCTTGCTCTCCTTATCAAAGGATTGAGAGATAGCGTCAAACAGGTATGAAGAAGAGACAGGCTTCACCAAAAAGCCATCCACCCCCTTCTGCACGGCTTGGTCTCGTACTTCATCGTCCCCATACGCCGTCACCATCACCACTTTTGGTGACACCTTTAGAGACAACTTCCGTACTGAATCTAAGGTATCCAAGCCACTCATGTGTGGCATTTTGTAATCCATCAAAATGAGATCGTAGGGCTGGTTGGCAGAGTCGGCTGTCGTCAGTTGCAACAGTGCCTGCATCCCTGAATCGACAGCGTCAGATTCTAGCCCCATGGCTTGAGTCATGCTGGTAAGAATATCCCTCGACTCCGCTGAGTCATCAACCACTAAGGCACGCAGCCCTTGATAGTCACTAGACAGCTTAGGCTGCTTCAGCGAGGTACTGTGATCGATGTCCAGAGTGAGGTCGAAATAGAAGGTACTACCGACACCGTGTTGGCTATCGCAGCCAATCTCACCATCCATCAGATCAACCAAGTTTTTCGAAATGGATAGCCCAAGCCCCGTCCCACCAAACTGTCGCGTCGTTGAGCTATCTGCTTGAGAAAAGGACGAAAACAGTCGAGACATCTGTTCAGGCGTCATACCAATCCCCGAGTCCTGAACACTGAATCTAAGTTCTACACGATTCTCAGATTGCGCGACTTGCTCCACCTTAACCACAACCTCGCCCTCGTGAGTAAACTTGACCGCGTTGTTAGTTAAGTTCAGTAATACCTGACCGATACGCAGCGGATCACCCAGTAGCATGGTCGGGATGTTAGGATCAATCGCTATCAACAGCTCTAGGTTCTTCTCTTGGGATTTAACACTGACAATATTCGACAAGTTATCCATCACATTGGTCAGTGCAAATGGGATCACTTCCAGATCCAACTTGCCAGCCTCAATCTTGGAGAAATCAAGAATGTCGTTTATAACGCCAAGCAGCGAGTTGGATGCCGTCAGGATCTTGTTGAGATAATCACTCTGTTTACGGTTTAAGTCCGTCTGCAAAGCAAGGTAGCTCATGCCGATGATCGCATTCATCGGCGTGCGGATTTCATGGCTCATATTGGCGAGGAAATCGCTCTTTGATTGCGTCGCTTCTTCGGCTACCGTCTTCGCTAACTCAAGGTCATTTTGAATCGATTTAAGCTCTGTGACGTCGGTAGAGAAACCGAACATACCAATCATGGTGCCGTCTTCTTCTAGCAGCGGGATCTTCTTGGTTAAGAAGTGATGTTCAACCCCGTGTCTGTCGATTAGGCTGTCTTCATACTCTTGAGATTCACCACTCATTAGCACTTGTTTATCGACTTGCTTAATCGCATCGGCGCGTTCAGCATCAAAGATATCACTGTCTCGATTATCCAGAATATCGCCCGCACCCAACCCAGTGACTGACTCAAAGTGCTTATTCACCAACTGGTAACGTCCATCCATATCTTTCAAATAGATAGAGGTGCCGGTCGCGTTATCAATGATGCTGGTTAAGCGAAGTGTGCGCTCACGTACGCTGCGCTCCAATTGCTCATTTGACTCGAGTAATATCGCTTGCGTACGACGCCCTAACCACAAAGAAAGTCCCGCCAAACCAATGGTCAAGAACACGGTAAATGCGAGCAGGGAAACGATCAGATTTCGCGTCGATATGTACCCCTTTAATGCCTCTTGTTCATCGATTTCAGTGACAAAACCAAACTGTTCCCCCTCGCGCCACACCCAACTTCCGAGTACAGGCACGCCGCGATAATCTAAGTACCCAACGCCACTGCTGCCTTTGGTATCACGAAGTGCGCCAAGGAAGGCTTTGGTGTAGTTGTCGTCATCTGTAAAGAATCGTGGTTTGGTGCCATTGCCCACCACCTGTTGTTCCGGTGTGACCATTTGCAGATTTAGAATCGCATTGGCATGATCATCTAACACACCTTGCGCATGCAGTGCTGGTTCAAAACGACTGGTTGTTAAGAAGTAGCCCTCTTCGTCAAACGCGTAGGACTCGCCACTCTGCCCTACTCGTCCTGAGGTGAAAATCTGGCTAAACTCATGCGTCGGGTCGTAACGTAGCGTCATCGCCGCAATCACTTCACCCGTTTGATTAATGATAGGTGCCGCGAAAAACATGGTCGCATCACGGCTCTGTTGCTGAGATTGATGATCGGAACGAATGTCAGAATCAATCGGTGTGATCAGCACGGTTTCGCCTAAAAATACTCTATCTAACAACTCAGGTCGTTGCTGCTGGATCACGTTGAGCTCACCGAGGTTGCTGTCTCTCATTGATCCAATGTTGATACGCTCCGGTGAGATGATAAAGAAGCCGCGATCACCATGCAGCGCTTGTTGTGAAGCAAAAAACACACGTAAGTCGATCAACACGGTCGAGAATTTGATTGCCTGTTTACTCGGCTCAACCTTTAATAGCTCAGTCACCATCGGAAGCAGTGCGGGATCACGTGACAATGAATCTATGTGCGAGGTTTTGCCATCTAACCAGATATCAATACTGGTATTAAGCGCCTCACTAATACCCGACAGTGAGATTTGAATATTGTGTCGTGTCTGCTGCTCTACCTTACCAATCACAAGATAAGCCGCCAGCGACACCATACTCAGCACCAGAACGATCACCCCACTCGCCACCAGCATCATTTTCTTGGTGTACAAGTTATGAATCGCTCTATTCGACAGGTACTTGTTCAACAGAATAGGAATAAGGAGTAACGCCCCAAGAACTAACGCTGCGCCGATGCTCACTTTGATGATTAGGTCTGAATTAATGGGGCTCTGCGAGAACATCTCACTCTGTCTTACTCGCCCTTCATTCGGCGTCATTTCACGGGTCTGATATTGGCTCAGTATTGTACTGAGCTGATCCGCCGTCAGATGACTCTGCGCTTTGTTGAGTGCCGATATCACGCCTTTATCAAGATGTTGACCAAAGGCCATTAAATACTGAATTGGCGTGCTGGTGATGATAGGAATCTCTAGCTCAAGCCATTGATTAGATGAAAGCAGGTGCTCCAACAACATACCATCGGCAAGTAACCCAGCCAGATCCCCACTGGCGACCTGATTAAGCCCTTGTCTTGGGTCGTTGACCGTGGCAAAGAACAGCTCAGGATAAGTTCGATTAAGTGTTTCAATGTACTGATTGGAACCGACAACTCCCACCACACTGTCTGGTTTTAGTTCACTAAGGGAGGTTAGGCGTCTGTTTTGAGTTTGGGCTGCCAATGCATAGTATGAGCTGATGATCGGCTTACGAATCGTATACCCGGATTGCTCGACAAAAAAGTCGCGCTCACCAATAAGCACATCCACTTGCGAGCCTGATGATGCTTGTCCAGTCTCTTGAAGAGGAAGAGCTTGAGCAGAAAAGGCTTGATGAGAAAGGGCGCGATTTTGAAATGTGATGCCGACCTTACTGCCTATCGCACTGAGGATCGTATCATTCAGGTCGAAACTCTCTTCGTCAGAAAACATCCCGCCAAGAGACCTCACGCTGAGCGTCGAATCCGCCAATACCGACTTGATTTCATCCGGAGTCAGCGCGACGCTCTGCTGCGATTCTGTCGCCAAAATACGCTTTCTTAGCTCATTCACATCCGCCATATCAAGATGCTGCATCGCCTTAACCAAGATCGAGTGCAACAACTGACGATCTTTCGGCACGCCGATGTTCATGTTGTCGAGTTCAGGGTTACCGATGTTCAGTTCGTTTTTAATTTCAAGATCATAGAGCGCGTTTTCGTTGATCACTTGTCGTGCGATCACGATACGCGACAATACCGCATCCACCTCGCCAAACTGCAAAGCCTTCAACGCTTGAGTCGAGTCTTCACGAGGTGACAGTATTAGATCTTCATCGCGCAGCACCTCTTCGAGAAACGACCCTTCGACAAAAGAGACTCGTTTTCCTTTTAGGCTTTCAAAGGTACTTAAATCCGACGTTTGTTTAGTCACAATTACATTGGGGTTGCGCGCATAAGGCGGCGTGTATAGAAAGTGATGCTCAACGCGCTCAGGGGTTTTAATCAAGTCTAAGATAAGATCTGCGTTACCGCGTAACGCGACATCATACACTTGGTTCCAAGGCCCCGAAACAAACTCGACCTCAACGCCCATCAGTTGCGCAAGCAACTTGACGTATTCAACCGAGAAACCCTGTGATGCTTGATTGGTAACGTAACTAAAAGGCTTCCAATCTTGGTCATGAGCAACCCGAAGAGTTCGATTGTTCTCAAGCCACTCAGCTTCTTCTTCAGTCAACCCTAGATCATGCTCAGAATCAGTCAGATCAGCGTGCAACCACTTAGATTGAATCACCTGCTTCTCTTCAGAGCTCATCGCGTGCAGTGTTTTCTGAATAATAGCGTGCAACATCGGCTGCTCGCTACTTATCGCCATCGCTCCATCTTTGGTCGAGGTGCGCCCTGCAATTCGTAAGCTACCAATCCCTCGTTGCAACAACTCATAAGAAGCCACCGGGTAATAATGAATCATCGCATCGGCATGACCAAACAGTAGTCGGTCGATTGCCTCACGCGAATTTTTCGCCACTAGCACTTCAATCTGTGGATGATCTTGTTTTATCTCTCTCTCCGATGACCACTCAGCCACCACCACGACTTTCTTACCCTTAAGGTCATCCAAATTTTGAATGCCTTTGGTGTCATTGCGCACCAAAATGACGCTCGGATAATCCAAATAACTCTCAGTAAAAAGAAGCGGTTGCCCCTCGCGGCCGTAAGATGAGATCAAGGGCAACAGATCGATCTGTCCTTGTTGCATTAAATCTACTGACTGTTGCCATGAGTCAGTCTTCACCATCTCAAATTTAAGGCCTGTTTCGTCTGCCACATAGTCGAGCATATCGGCCACGATTCCAGCGTATTCCCCTTGTTCATTAATAAACTCCACAGGAGCAAAATCTGGGTCGCCAGCAAAGGTTACCGTGGGGTTTTGCAATAACCATTCTCGCTCTTGCTTGTTGAAGAGAGTCTGTGATGTCGTTTGAACATCATCAGATGTAAGCATCGAAGCGAGCGCAGGATGTGCCGCATAAGGCACGAGAAAGAAGAGCAGCGAGAACAATACGATCATCCATGACCGAGTGACATTGAGCATTAGCACAGTCCTTGTGTATAGGGTTTACCGCGTTTTCATGTCCTTGAAAACCTCTCCAGATTAGCAACTTTGAATACGATATTCTATTAAATAGTTTTTATAAAACAGTGAGCTAAAAGGAAATGCGATCCCATTAACTTATAGAAGATCAGAATTAGGAAACCATTCCATATATTATTGTGAAGCGACTGCATCTTCATCGAACTTTTTATTGCACTCCGTGCGTAACTGACATAATTTGAGATTGATCGATAAGGAACATCGACCGCTTTAAGTTTCAACATGGATGCTGAAGACCTCAATTATGAACAATGTACTGATCAACCCCTCCGCCACTGAGCCTACCTACGAATTGAAGCGCGTGCTGATCGTCGATGATTTTGATTGCATGACTCAAACCATGGCGACCATCTTAGAATCCCTCAAGTTTCGTGGGATACATCGCGCTAAAGATGGCCGAGAAGCCCTGATAAAACTCAAAACCTACAGTATCGATCTCATTATCTCTGATTGGAACATGCCCAAAATGAACGGGCTTGAGTTGCTCAAGACCATTCGTCGCGACGAAGATTTCGCCCACATTCCGTTTGTGATGGTCACCGGCAATATCGACCAAGGCGATGTCATGACATCAATTAAACATGGCGTGACAGACTACTTAGTCAAGCCATTTTCTCGCAGTATGCTGATAGAGAGAGTACACAAGGCGTTTAAGGCACCCACACCACAACTCATTGTCGACAAAGCAGGTTCACCAGAAATCAGTCGTCGAATTGAAAACATCCCTAAACCAATGCCTCAAAACATCTTGTTGGTGGATGATGAGCCGAACAACCTGATGGTGCTGGGTGAACTGTTAAAAAGTCACTACAAGATTCAAGCCTGTCGTACCGGTAAAAAGGCGATAGAGCTGTGCGATAAGGACACGCCACCCGATCTAATTCTGCTCGATATTATGATGCCAGAGATGTCAGGGTTAGAAGTGTGTAAAGCGCTCAAGAGTAACCCACTCACTGAACACATTCCGATCATCTTTGTATCCGCTCTTTCGCAAACAGACGATGTCGTGAAAGGCTTAGCACTCGGGGCTGTTGATTATATCACTAAGCCGATTACCCCAGAGATCGTATTGGCTCGCGTCAAAAACCACATGAAGTTAGTACAGCAGCGTATGGATATGCAGCTTCAAATAGAAACTATGGTCGAAAACACGCGCCTACGTGACGAAATTGACCGTATGTTCCAACATGACCTCAGCAACCCACTGACAGCTATCATCACCAGCTTACCTGCTCTTGAGCAGAAGGCTCAGGACTGCAATGAAGAGATCGATGTGATTCGCGAGTCTTCAATGATGATCCAGAAAATGGTCAACAGCCAAGAGACTTTGATAAAGTTAGAGGAAGACAAATATAAGGTTCAACTTAAGCTAATCGATGCCCACTCTTTGATTAAAAAGCTCTGCTACGGCATGCAAGCCAAGTGTGAAAAGCGCAATATCTTTATTCACTACAATGTGCCACCCTCACACAAATACATGGGTGATTCGCTACTCAGTTACACCATGTTCTCTAACCTGATCAACAACGCGGTCGAGGCATCGCCACGGGGCAACAACGTCAAAGTCTCTAGCCACCTCGATTACGATGAAAACACGGTTCGTTTCACGATTCACAATATGGGTGAGATCCCGCCTTATCTTCACAAAACCTTCTTCGACAAGTTTGTTACCGATGGCAAAGTAAACGGTACAGGTATTGGTACCTATTCCGCTCGACTCGCCGCAGAAGCGCAAGGGGGAACCATCGATTTCACCACCTCTTATGAAGAAGGCACCACTCTCATTCTCACCTTCCCAATTGAATTTAGTGATTGATACAGAGCCGGTTCTTCCTCTTTAATTGAGCCGAAGTAAGCACAATCACTACGCCTCTCGGCTCGACTCATACAGGGTATCGAGCCGCTTCAACTCACTCTATTTCAGCTAATTTATCGTCACGACAACCTACCTGATTTGTTGGCTCGAGTTATTCAGACTATATAAGTGCCCCTTATTCATATGTCCGAGTGCTTTACATGAACCAACTGATCGATGCGTTATCTACCCAAGGCTATTTTGTTTGGGATGACTTCCTAACTTACGATGAAGTCGTGGCGTTGAGGGACTGTATTCCAGACAACTGGAAAAAGGCTAGGATTGGCCGTAACGAAGAAGTCATGCGCGAGTCGAGCATTCGCAGCGATAAAATCCAATGGTTGAGCCGAGATATGGGACAACCCGCTTCGCAATTTCTAGATAAAATGGAGCAGATTCGTTTGGCGGCAAACCAAGCTTTCTTCCTAGGATTGTTTGAGTATGAAGCGCACTTTGCAAAATACGACAAAGGGGATTTCTACCAAAAGCATCTCGATTGCTTCCAAGGCAATGAAAACCGCCGCCTAACTACCGTGTTCTATATGAACGATGAATGGTCTGAGCAAGATGCAGGGGAGCTAGTGGTGTATGACTTAGACGATAACCACGTAGCAACCATTCCCCCAAAAGCGGGACGTCTATTTGTGTTCTTCTCGGAGCAATTCCCACACGAAGTGCTGCCAACCAATACCGAACGTTTTAGTATCGCAGGGTGGTTCCGTATTAATGGCGTGAAAGATAATCAACTGGATATCGCGCACTAATTGCCGACCAAAAACCTGAGATGCGCCTCAATTGAGGTGTTTCTCACACTCTTCACATCAACATCAATGCCCATGCACTTTAACCAATCCGATGCAAACTCAATTTGTGCATCAAGATAACGACGATAACTCGTTTATCCTTTAGACTTAGTTTATGCATGAATAACAATGCGTTGAAGAAGGAAACACTATGCCTCCTATGATTGTTGGTCACCGTGGTGTCGCAGGGACGCATCCTGAAAACACCCAAGCAAGTATTGAACAGGCAGCTAAACTTGGCCTGAAATGGATTGAAGTCGACATCCAGCCTACATTGGACGATCAACTGGTGGTGTGTCACGACCATACGCTTGAGCGCTGCAGTGACGGTACAGGTCGCGTCGACGAGCATACCTTAGCAGAGCTTAAACAGTTCGATTTTGGTTCATGGAAGTCGTCAGAGTTTGAAGATGAGAAAATTCTGACTCTCGCAGAGCTGTTGGCTTTGGTTGAAGAACTCGATCTAAGCGTTAATTTAGAGGTGAAAGTCGATACCCGCCACCAGCCCGCGCATGTTGTTGAGCTGCTTCACGACGAGTTAATCCGTTGTTCGATGGATACCGACCGCATCCTGATTTCTAGCTTTAGCCATCGAGTGGTTGAAGAGGTGAAAAAGCACATGCCTCAATACCGAGTCGGCATGATCACCGAGCAGTTAGCACAGGAAGATAAAACGACTGTAGAGAGTGTCAACGCCTTCAGCTGCCACTTGAATTACGCCAACCTAACTCAAGCTGACATTGAATACTTTAAGCAGACCGGAAAAGAGATCTGGTGCTACACCGTCAACCAAAGTGCAGACTTTGAATATATCAATCAAGTCGATGCTATCTTCACTGACTTTCCAACTCGATTCATCGAGTCATAACGAGAGCCACTGGGCACAACTACCATTCAATATGGATAGGCGTGCCCATTTGAACCAGCTCTATAAACTCATCCATCTCTCGGTTAGTAATAGCAATACAACCATCAGTCCAATCAAAACTCTGAATATAACGCGAAGCGCGTCGTTCCCCGTTTTTCAATCCGTGTATTTTGATATCCCCACCAGGGTCTAAGTCATACTTCTTTGCCCACTCCAAATCTGACAACGTGGGGTAACTAATGTGAACAGAACGGTAAAAGCGAGACTCTTCTAACACGTAATCTAGATGGTATTGCCCTTCTGGTGTGCGATTGTCCCCCTCAAAGCGCTTATGGCCTTTTGGTTGCTTGCCCAGTGCGATTCTGTATTCCCGAATTAAGCTATCCCCATTGAGCAGAAACATGCGCCTTAACGACTTGTCGACTCTAACCAAAGTGACCTTGGGTTGCGTCATACTCGATGCTTGATGAGTGCTATTTACTGCGTCTAGTGGGATACCGGCCCAGCTAAATATAGGAAGCATAAAAATAAGCCCAAGCATGATTGAAGCAAGATAACTCATACATCCTCAAGCGGCATAGACATGATTCGCGATTGGGTCACCATTCCAAGAGACTCATAGAAACGTTGCGCGTCCTGATTGAACTCCATCACCTCTAAACGCAGCTCTGTCGCACCATTAGACTGTGCCCATTGATTGAACGCGCGCATCAACTTTTTGCCTAGTCCTTGCCCTTGAACGTCGTCCCCGACCACTATAGTGTTTACTCGCGCGACTTTATGGTCTTGAATAAAGCTTACGCCGTTATTCTGTGTGATTTTTCCAGCCAGAAAAGCAACAACCTCTTCATCCTTTTCAACAACCAAGAAGTGCCCTTCAGGTTCCAGCATTAAGCCTAGCCAATACGCTTCAGAGCCACTATCTGCTTCTTGAGGGGAACTAAAAACCGTGGGAGCGCCTTGATGATGTTGGCGATTGATCTGGTGAGAAAGCTTTAATATGAATTGAATATCAGCCACTTTGGCCGCGCGTATACGCATAATAACTACCTTGTTTGCAATTAGTATTACCTTAGCAAAATCCGTCATTCACTGCACAACTCACATCAGGTAAGCATGTCCCAACTAACATTAATAATATTAGGCTCTCTACAACAATAATTTGTTCCGCAATTAACGCTCTTTTCGCTTACACCCAGTGCTACTATCCCAACACACCAATAAGAAGGACGGAAAAACCGATATGATTAAGTTTGCTGTAATTGGCACCAATTGGATTACTCAAAAATTTGTGCAGGCTGCACATGAAGTTAACGCTATGCAATTAACCGCCGTCTATTCTCGAAATCTAGAGAGCGCAGTTGAGTTCGGCAAGGAGTTTGGCATAGAGACTCACTACACAGATATAGACGAGCTTGCTGACGATCCGGCCATTGATGCTGTTTACATCGCCTCACCGAATTCGTTCCACTGTCAGCAAGCAATCATGCTGATGGAGCACAACAAGCACGTTATCTGCGAGAAACCTATTGCTTCAAACATTCGTGAAGCAACCAAGATGTTTGAAGTTGCCAAAGACAATAATGTTGTTCTGTTCGAGGCTTACAAATCTCAATATCTCCCTAACTTTCAAGCCGTTCAACAAGCGTTGCCTAAGATAGGTAGAATCCATAAAGCGCACATCAGCTACTGTCAGTACTCGTCTCGCTATCAACGATACCTGGACGGAGAAAACCCAAACACGTTCAACCCCGCTTTCTCAAATGGCTCGTTAGTGGACATCGGTTTCTACTCTGTAGCCGCAGCTGTTTCTCTGTTTGGGAAACCTAAGAGCGTTCAAGCATCAGCACACCTACTAGAATCAGGGGTTGATGGTCACGGCAGTGCCATCTTCTACTACCCAGAATTCGACGTGACCCTAGCGCACTCTAAGGTCAGTGACTCTTACGCATACAGCGAGATTCAAGGTGAATTAGGCGCAATTCTGATCGACCATATTGCAGAATGTACCCACGTTAAGATTCAGTACCGAAATGGCGATGTTGAAGAATTAAGCCAACCACAACGCGAGAACTCGATGTGCTACGAGGCTGAGATGTTTGCTCAAGTGCTGAAAGGTAACAAAGAAGCGCAATCACAAGCGCAACAGCGCGCGATCACCGTGTCAGAGCTAATAACAGAAATGCGTCGTCAGGTTGGTGTGCATTATCCAGCGGACGAACTTTAAACATATTTCGCTAACCCTATGATTTGTAGTGATCGACTTATCTTGAATAACCTTTCGTTGTCTTGACGACAAATTACCTGATTAGTCGATCACTGGATCATCTGATTAAATCCGCCTTCGAAAAGCAAAGTTAATTTTAATTTATTGAAGGTGTTTAAAATGTTTTCAATCGAAGATCGTGTTGTAGCAACAAAGGGTATCGAACTAGGTGAGATGGTAGTAACAGGCCTAAGCTCTGGCGGTTTCTACGTTCACGTTTCAACTATCGAGGGTGGTCTAACACTAACTTACCCTATGCAAGATCTTAAAAAAGCATAATTAGACGTTTTTAGCTCGCGATAGCGCGCAATTAAAAACATCAACGAATTAGGGCCTTGGTCAATACACTCTTCTGCATTGGAGTGAATTACCAGGGCCTTATCTATTTCTGCGACCCACTACAACTTCATGCCTCACCCAGCTCCTTGCGGGTTACGAAATTTCTATTACATTTCAATACAAGTACTTATGGTCTTAAATAAGTTCTGATACATTAGCGTTATCTTATGCTTTGGAAAGCTTATACATTTAAGGGGAAGCCATGAAGCTTTATATCTATGATCACTGCCCATTCTGCGCCCGCGTCGCTTTCGTTGCACGCTCGCTAGGGCTGACTGTGGAACTGGTGTCAGTCGACTATCATGATGCACAGACCTTGATTGATCTTATTGGTAAAAAAATGGTGCCAGTTCTTGAAAAAGACGACGGTTCTATCATGGCGGAAAGCCTAGACATCATCAGTTACTTTATGGATCTTGCGAACAGCGATGAACCTCGAGAGCCTGCAAACCCTGTAACCCAGTTCCAGACTCGCGCTTTCCCACTCACACAGCGTATCGGTCGCCCACGTTGGTGGAAACTAGACCTACCTGAATATCGCACCGAAGAGAGCAAAGCAGCTTGGCGCGAGAGTAAAGAGACGGAAGAGTTCAACTTCGACAAACTGATTGAACAGACTCCTCAATTCGTACAGTTGATCAATCCGTTGTTAAAAGATGCAGAGTTATTGCTTAACTTCGAGAATGGTGAATCAACTCTGCCTCTTATCGATCAGGCAGTTTACTTCTCGATGCTTCGTGGTTTCTATGTTGAGCCAAGTATTGAATGGCCGCCAAAACTGGATCGCTGGATGGAGCGAAAGAGTCATGAACTCGGTGTTGGGCTGCTTGAATAGGCTCATACCAATCGCAATGAATAACCGAAGCCTAGCGCTTCGGTTTTTTATTGGGTGTAGTAATACGAATACGCGGTTTATTTAACCTGAGCAACTTTACTCATGATGGACTTAAGCTCTTGTACCAACTCTGGATGTTTTAACTGTCCAGCTGCTACGTCGAAATTATCGTAAAAGCTTGGTACCGATAAATGCCCTTTCACATCGGCGTCAAAGTATGGCGCAGAAGCCACAGCTGAAGCTAGCACTGAACTTGCACCACCCGCGCCGGGTGACGTCGCTAGCATCACGACAGGCTTACCTTGATACACCTTCATATTAATGCGAGAGACCCAGTCAAAGATATTCTTAAACGCTGCCGTATAAGTCCCATTGTATTCGGCAAACGAGATTACAACGGCATCTGACTCGCTAATCTTATTATAGAATCGATGAGCCAACTCTGGAATCCCCTGGTTCTTTTCACGCTGTTCACTGTAAATCGGCATTTCAAAGTCGTTCAGGTCTAGAGTCTCCACCGCTGATCCAGTGATTAAGCCAGCGGTATATGTCGCCAATTGTTTGTTGATAGATTCCGTGCTGTTGGTCGCGCCTATTGCTAATATCTTCATTGTTAAGCCTCTGGTTTGTCTAAAAATGGAATAAATGCTTGGTACGAAATCTTAGGTTCCAGACCAAAGTGCTGTTTTAGTGCGTGATAAAAATCCGATTCGTTCTCTAATTCGATCTCTTGCTCTACACCACCTCGTCGAATCTTTAATGTTCGATTGAATAAAGTCGTAATACCCTCATCAGTCGGCCTTGCGACAACACAGTTCTGAGTAAACAAAGAGCTTGGATGAGTCGAGGTAAAATGATTACCGTATTCCAAGTCATTCCAAATCACATGGTTCATATCTAAGCTGTACATGTTTTTCCATGCGTCTTCGTCGAAGGTCTGCAGCATGTTTCCGAACAGTGGATCTTTAATGAACCGAAACGTTTGCAGATCGGTTTTGATCTCTTGATTGAATATCAGCGGTAGCGGTGCTCGTGGTGTGCTGGTGCCAAAACCGGCGTCGACAATCCACTGTTGATCGTCAATGGTCACCAAATTGATACGATGACCATGTCCTGTTGGTTGCTCACCAAAATGCACACGAGCAAGCAGAGGTCGAATGGTAAATCCAAGGTATGAAAGGACATTGAATAGCAACCCGTTGAGCTCTTGGCAGTAACCACCTCGCTCGCTCACAACCAATTTCTCGAATATCGCCTGTTGCGTGATATCAATCGACTCACCGTTTAAGATCGCCAAATTCTCAAATGGGATTGCGCGGTGTTGATGATGGTGGATAAGCCTTAGTGTCGATTCATTAATCTCAGGGGGATGGATTAAGCCAATTCGTTGGAAGTACTGTTCAATCATTTTTGGATTCATATCGTGCCTTTATATTTAGTTGGAGAGCCTCTCTCCTTATCGCTTGGTTGGCATCATAAAACCTCAAGTTAACTTTAGGTAAAGCACTTTTTTTATTTATTTTTTTAGATTGCTTTCACTTCATTTAGAAAATAAAAAAGCGAGCTCAGTGCTCGCTTTTGGTTGAGGGATTTCTGCTCATATTAGCTGGCGCTTTTCACCTTGAATTGGCCGACGATACTCTGCAGTTTCTCTGATAAATTGACGAGCTCCTGGCTCGACTCAACGGTTTGCTCCGCGCCCGTAACGCTCTCTTTGGTTATACGGTTCACGTTAACCACGTTTTGGTTTATCTGCTCGACCGTGACACTTTGCTGCTCTGAGGCACTCGCACTTTGTGTACTCATGTCAGTGATACGGCTGATGGATTGAGTGATGACATCAAACGCATGGCCTGATTTTTCGGCATTGACGACACTTGCTTTAGCAATATCACTACAAGTCCCCATGCTGCTGACCACTTCTTGGGTTCCTGCTTGTAAGCGCTCAATCAAGCTCTGAATCTCAGAGGTAGAATCTTGCGTACGCTGAGCAAGGCTTCGAACCTCATCTGCCACCACAGCAAAGCCTCTTCCTTGTTCTCCAGCCCTAGCGGCTTCTATCGCTGCATTTAGAGCCAATAGATTGGTTTGCGCCGCAATATCTAAAATCACATCAAGAATACCGCCAATATTGGTGGCCTCGCGGGACAAGTCTTCTAAGCGACTCATGGTGCCATCAATCTCGGATTCTAAAGAATTAATACTGTCTGTAGTCTGTTCTACAACCGCCTGCCCTTGTTTTGCTTCACTGCTCGCTTCTTCTGCAGATTGAGCAGTATCAACCGCATTACGAGCCACCTCTTGAACAGAAATCGACATCTGATTCATTGCGACTGCAACTTGATCAGTCATCAACATCTGTTCATTGGCACCTTTGTTGGTGGCGACAGTGATGTTGGTGAGCTGGGTAGATGAGCTGCTAAGACGCTCACTCGCGACCATCATATTGCTAATAATGGTTTTTAGGCTGTCTGCCGTAACTTTCAGAGCATCGGTTAACTGGCCGATTTCGTTCTGCTCACCTTTTTCAATCTTAACCGTGAGATCACCCTTCGCCAGTTGTTTAGCAATACCAATCACATATTGAATCTGCGCAGTAATATTTCTTGAAATGAAAGCACCAAACCCAAAGCAGAACAGTGCTGAAGATACGCCACCAGCGACAATCACAATCAACGCCAGTTCTGAGGCTGTTGTCGCAGCCTCTTTACGCTCAACCATCAAGCCTTTTTCGATATCGATGATCTCTGCAACTTTGCCTCGCAGAGCATCCATAAATTGCTTCCCTTCTTTTTTGGACAACTTGGCGTAGAGAGCATCAATGGAATTAAACCGGTTTGCTTGTCGGACTAAGGCAATAGCTTGCGACGCGTAATCATCGATCCATGCGCGAACATCTCGAGCTAACTTGGAGTTACCCATAAAAGCGAGCTCTTGTTCTACTTGCTCTATGCCATTGTGATAGGGTTCGAGGAACTCTTCTTGGCGATTCAACATAAACCCGCGTAAGCCGGTTTCCATGTTGATCATATGGTTGATGAGTCGCTCACCATTAGGATACTGACCCGAGGCGGCTTCTTTTCTCAAGGCATCCATTTTTTGTTTGCCGACACCACTGGCGATCAGGGATTGCAACTCATTAACATAAGTCTCACCTTCATAGATGCTTTTTCGAAGTGAGATAACCTCTTCTGCATACGCCTGCCAACCCAATGCGAGTTGCTTAACTTCATCAAAGCGCGCCTGTTGAGGAGGATTGTCTCTAGTTAGATTCCTGACTATGGTGAAACTATCATCAAAAGCCTTTTGACCGAAATAGTAAGGTTCTAAATACTCTTCCTGCCCCCCAATCGCATACCCTCTCAATCCGGTTTCTCGGTCGACCATGGAGTTAACTAATCGGTCGGAGTGATCGATAACTTGATATGTGTGGGTGACCATATCATCAGTGTTGTTGAGTGTTTTGATGGAGTTCCAAACGACAACACACAGCACAACCAAAATACTGACGGTAATCATGTTGCCAATAAGCAAGCGATTTCGGATCGAAAGTGACGATATTTTCATAAGCAGTTTTCCCTAACCTTTGTGAGCCTGACGTCTATCTTTGTAATTAATTATCGATTACTTCAGTAACCGTACTTAAAAGCATAGATAGTCGTTGCGCAAACAGGCAAAGAATAAATGCCACTTATCTCATATCAAATATGTATACAGATGTGAATATAGGTTTTGTTCGAACATATTTTTTAAGGATCTAATAACACTCAATCCCCCACTCCATATTGATAAAGTGTTCACCTGCCGGCGCATTGTAATCTTGAAGTTCAATTCTCGCACTCACTGTTACGTTGGGGTATTCACGCAAGAAATCAGATTCTAATTCAATACCTTGCCGCCAGTAGTCGACATTGCCTTGATAACGAAAAGCACCATCTACCCGAAAGTAAACTTGTGACGGCTCAACCGTGCCTTCAAAGCTACCAAGGTCAAAATGGACCAGCTTCAATCTCACACGCCCACCTTTTCTGTTTGATGTCAGCTCGAAGCTCAGTGCTTGCCCATCGTAGTGATGCCCAAAATTGAGCTCTCCCGCATTATCAATCACTTTTATGCCGCATTGCTCATGCACATGCTTAGAAAATCTGAGGCTCTTGTGCTCTGTGGCTGCAAGCCCGTACGACGCGTGGAGCATCATAAAAGCGAGTAGAAAAACCTTGGTTTTCAATTGACTATTACCTTTACAATAAAGTCTCTAACTGCTTCTTTGGTAGACGCTTCAGTACTTTTAATTTGATCATTCTCTAGTGACACCAAATATGTAGAGTTAATGGATATCTGCTTGTCGTTATATTTATAATCTACAATCAGATCGCAAGATATATATTCATCATCCGAATGATTAATCATGGTAGAAGAATAATCATAACGACTACTTACATTCATTAATTCTACTTGAGTCCAATTAATATATTCCGAGCTAGATAACCCATCAAATATTCGATTCTCATGATATTCTGACCCACTCTCACAAAGTTTATTAAAATCTTCTCCATTTTTATGATCTTTATTTTTCTGACTCAGTGCATAAGGAGAAAGAAACAGTACTAAGAAAAGAAACAACATTGTTTTCATAACAAGACCTAAAAAACCCTCAGATGAGGGCTTTAACGATTAATCATCACACTCAATGATCCAATTAGTCACCAATTCATAATCATCGGCATCGAGGTTACTTTCATCTATGGAAACTCGAGCGGCTAGATTAACTAAATTGTTCGACCTAAGATCATCACGTGAGAATTCAATCCCCTCTTCCCAATCTGGGGCACTCATATCAGCCGACACCGAACTTTCTGCTTTGAAGTGAACATCATGCTTGGTGACTTGATCACCGAGATCTTCTGTTTTGATTGGCTCAACTCTAAACTCAATCTTGCCGTCTTTCTCATTGTTAATGAGTTTTACCTGCGCGGTTGAATCGAGGTAGTTATCGCCAAAAGCAAGATCCGCTGTGGCTGCCGTTACATCAATACCGCACTGCTTTTCCACTTTGGCAGAAAAGGTAACATCGCCGCTAGTGGCTTCATCATCTCCGTGGTCGGGTGGCATAGCGTATACTGTGGACACCGACAACACACCACATGTTGCCATGAACATTAGCTGTTTTCTCATACTCATCACTTACTCCGAAAAGGTTGTATTCATTTGTTTCATCTTGAGAAGACGATACTTCTCAGCTTCAATTTGCAGTAATTTAAGCTCGTGTTCTGCTTGAGCTAACTCTTCTTCTCTCTTCCTCTCTCTCAATTCAAATTCATATAAGCGAGAACAATCCACACGCTCTTCTCCACCAAATTGGAAGGTGATGGCGGCATAGATACCCGCTTCATCTTGGTTTTGGTGGTAATAATTGTTGGGATCACCACCGTAATAGTTGTCACTGTCTTCATTGCCCGTCGCACCATAAGTACCAAACTGAATGGTTTTACCTGTCGAAATGGCTTGCTCACACGACGCTCCTTCCGAAGTTCGAACACGGTCAGTACCCGATGGGTTGGAGACACTCGGAATCGGGTTAGCGCTCGCCAATGCGGGGACAAATAACGTCAAAATCAATAAGAACATTCGCCTCATCATCAATACCTTTCGAATTTAATGTTGGTGCACACTTCATAGCTATTAGGTGAATCAGTGACCATTCTCGTACATATTTTTTTCTTGGTTTTCTGACCAGCTGGTGTCTTCACATTAATATTGAGTTCGATGTCTTGATTAGGTCCTAAGCTCAATTTATTCGGAAAAGACTTATTATCGATACGTAAGTAATAGTCCGCTTTTTTGTTGTACTTATTTATTAAAGTGAACTTAACTTCAGTTTTATCGGAATATGCTTGAAACTGTTTTTGGTCCCACACATGTAAATTAGCCATAGCAGGCAGGCTCATTGTTAATAGAGCAGACAGAATTAATATGGTGGTTTTCATCTAGGTATAACCTCAATCAAATTGGTTACGGCTAGATTATTGGAGATAATTCCAGATCTTTTACCATTTTGCGCCACTCAATTATTTTATTTAGACAATGAGTATTTATTTACGCAGCAATGACACTGTCTTGAACAACCTCTAACAGGAGAGAGCAAAACAAACAGTAGAAGTGGGTTTTCTATGGCAGGGAGATCGCTTCAAGAAGAAGAATGACGTCAGAAGTGGTTAGAAGTTTGGACAAGTGACGATCTTGCCGCCTCGAATAAAACGGCAAAATCGTCTAATCAGAAAAAGATCAAAGCAATCGGCGTCTCAATCCTGTTCGCTCTAAAATGCGTGTTGAGATCTCCTCAACCGAAAGTGAAGAGGTATTGATGTACGGGATCGCTTCACGACGGAAAAGCCCTTCTACCGTTTGCAACTCGTAAAGACACTGCGAGTCACTGGCGTATTCGCTTCCCGCTAGACGATTTTCACGAATCTCAGTTAAACGCTCTGCATCGATCGTCAAACCAAATAGCTTATGACGGTGGATCTCAAACTCAGGCAATAGTCTCAGTCTCGCAATGTCGTCATGGATGAATGGGTAGTTAGCCACACGCAATCCGAATTGCATTGCCATATAGAGGCTAGTCGGAGTCTTACCGCTACGAGAGACACCAAGCAGAATAATATCGGCCTCCTCTAGTCCCCTTAGCGTAATTCCATCGTCATGCGCAAGGGTGTACTCGATCGCCGCAATACGATCGAAGTACTTGTCAGAATCCTTGTTAACGCTGCGCGAGCGCTGCAGCTTCGGTTTGGGTGCCATTTTGGTGTCGTCTTGCACTTTCTGCACAATACTCTCTAACACGTCATAACAGTGCGCAGGGGCCGCCAACAGCTTTTTCTTGATGTCTGGGATAACAATCGAGAAAAACACCAGCGGTTCGTAACCTGTCTCTTGGTAGGAAATCTCAATCTCCTTGAGTAGGTCACTCAATTTGTCTTCGCTTTCCACAAACGGGAAGGTTTTTTCGTTAGCTTTGAAGGGAAATTGACCTAGAACAACGTGCCCTAAAGTCTCACATGTTATGGCCGTTCCATCAGAAACATAGAATACATCACGACTTTGAATATCAATTTGCATTTTTTATTTAATGTTTAAAATTATTTTGAGTAGGATGGACACCATAATATATATAACAAAAGCCTGCTGACTATTACGTTCCCCACAGGTTTGAAAAATTTTTAACATTTTTTTCAATTCTGACGTAATCGTTTGCCTTTAAATCCCTACAAAACTTGCTATGTTTCTGGAGAAATAAATGCAAAATAATACCCTATGGTTCAATGGCCTATCCATGGAAGATGTCGACAAGGTCGGCGGTAAGAACGCCTCACTAGGCGAGATGGTTTCTAACCTATCCAATGCTGGTGTTTCTGTACCAAATGGTTTTGCTACCACTTCTTATGCGTTTAACGAGTTCCTAGACTACAAAGGTCTTGATGAGCGCATTCACCAACTACTTGATGAACTTGATGTTGAAGACGTTGAAGCGCTGCGTAAGACAGGTGCAACGATTCGCCAATGGGTTCTTGAAGCCCCTTTCCCAGAATCCCTAGAACAAGACATCCGCGATAACTACCGTGAGCTAATCGAAGGCAATGACGAATTGTCTGTAGCGGTTCGTTCATCGGCAACGGCGGAAGACCTTCCTGATGCTTCGTTTGCTGGTCAACAAGAGACCTTCCTAAACGTTAAAGGCATCGATGCTGTTCTAGAAGCAACAAAACACGTATACGCGTCTCTGTTTAACGACCGCGCTATCTCTTACCGTGTACACCAAGGCTTTGACCACCGTGGTATCTCGCTTTCTGCGGGTATCCAACGCATGGTTCGTTCAGACAAGGCCTCTTCAGGTGTAATGTTCACCCTTGATACAGAATCAGGCTTCGATCAAGTGGTGTTCATCACCTCATCTTGGGGTCTTGGTGAAATGGTTGTTCAAGGTGCAGTGAACCCAGATGAGTTCTACGTTCACAAGCCGATGCTTGAAGCGGGTCAGTACCCTATCGTTAAGAAAACGTTCGGTTCTAAACTGATCAAGATGATCTACTCAACTAACCAAGAGATCGGTAAGCAAGTTGATATCATCGACACAGATACTCAAGAGCGTAACGAGTTCTCACTAAACGATGAAGAGATCAAAGAGCTAGCAAAACAAGCGATGATCATCGAGAAGCACTACCAACGTCCAATGGATATTGAGTGGGCGAAAGATGGCATCGACGGTAAGCTTTACATTGTTCAAGCGCGTCCAGAGACCGTATGTTCTCAAAGCGAGCAAAACGTCATTGAGCGTTACGAACTAAGCAACAAAGCAGACGTAGCGGTTGAAGGCCGTGCTATCGGTCAACGTATCGGCTCTGGCCCTGTACGTCTGGTTGATTCATTGGATCAAATGTCTTTGGTTCAAGAAGGTGACGTTCTAGTCACTGACATGACTGACCCAGACTGGGAACCAGTGATGAAGAAAGCTTCTGCGATTGTAACCAACCGTGGCGGTCGTACTTGTCACGCAGCGATCATCGCTCGTGAACTTGGCATCCCAGCGATTGTTGGTTGTGGTGACGCAACAAGCCGCCTAGAAGATGGTTCTACAGTGACGGTTTCGTGTGCAGAAGGTGAAACAGGTTACGTTTACCAAGGCGAGCTGGATTTCGAAATCAAGCGTTCTGCCGTTGACGAACTACCACTGCTTCCAACCAAAGTGATGATGAACGTCGGTAACCCTGACCGTGCATTCGACTTCGCTCAAATCCCGAACGAAGGTGTTGGTCTAGCTCGTCTAGAATTCATCATCAACAAGATGATCGGTATTCACCCGAAAGCGCTACTTAACTTTGACGCACAGAGCGATGAGCTTAAAGCTGAAATCACTGAGCGTATCCGTGGCTACAAAGATCCTATCGATTTCTACGTAAGCAAGCTAACAGAGGGGATCGCGACTATCGCCTCTGCGTTCTGGCCTAAACGCGTGATCGTACGTATGTCTGACTTTAAGTCTAACGAATACAGCAACCTAGTCGGTGGTAAAGAGTTTGAACCGCATGAAGAGAACCCAATGCTGGGCTTCCGTGGTGCTTCTCGTTACATTTCTCCAGTATTCGAAGATTGCTTTGAGCTAGAAACTCAAGCGATCAAGCGCGTACGTAACGAGATGGGTCTTAAGAACGTTGAAATCATGATTCCTTTCGTACGTACTCCAAGCGAAGCGGCATCGGTTATCGATCTTCTAGCGAAATTCAACCTACGTCGTGGCGACCAAGGTCTGAAAGTGATCATGATGTGTGAGCTGCCATCTAACGCAGTATTGGCTGAAGAGTTCTTGAAGTACTTCGATGGCTTCTCTATCGGCTCCAACGACATGACTCAGCTAACGCTTGGCCTTGACCGTGACTCTGGTGATGTTGCTCATTTATTTGACGAGCGTAACCCAGCAGTGAAAGCGATGCTGAAGATGGCAATTGATGCAGCAACCAAAGCTGGCAAATACGTAGGTATCTGTGGCCAAGGTCCATCGGATCACGATGACCTAGCTGAATGGTTAATGGAGCAAGGCATCAGCTCTGTATCTCTAAACCCAGATTCGGTTATCGATACATGGTTGAAGTTAGGCAATGTTGCTAACAAATAACCTTCTCTAATCGAGATATGAATAAAGCCAGTCATTATGACTGGCTTTTGTTTTCAGCCGTTCCCTAGAAATAGTATCGAACCCCAACCCACGCTTCAGATTGCCAATCACTATCCAGACTCACACCATTTACGTCGATATCACCCTTGGTTAAATCGTAGCGAGTATTCAACCACCATGTGCGAGCACTGTTAATGGGTACATTCAAAGACGTCTTCAACGACAAGTTTTGCATGTTGATATCGTCACCTGATAGGTCTTGCCACTCAGGTACCAAGGAGACATACGCACCGGAGTCTCCAAGGTGTTTAGCGGTGATCAGCCCTAATGAGTAGCCAGTCAGGTTATCTTTGCCGACGCTTGCACCACCTATCTCCATGCTTCCTGTCATCAATCCCGCTCTTGGGAACACCAAGAAACCTTGGGTATAAGCAGGGTTAATTGCAACGACACCACCCACCGAAAGCAAATCGTTTTTAATGTTGGTTCTGGTGTTGATGTAGTCCAGTGACATACCAATCTTTGGTGTCGCTGCTATACCGGGCTCAAAAACATGAAAGTATTGGATACGCGAGTTGTTGTAGTCGGAACCAAACTTGTTCGGATCACTTTGAGTTGTATCGTTATCATCAACAAAAGTCGCTTCCGCCAGCAACGCAAACTGCTGACCATTTTCTAAACCACCCGATATCTGACCTTGGAACTGAATATCCGAACTACCGCTTAACATCAGTGCAGATTGCGTGTAAACCTTAGTTACGTCTGCAGGGTCAATCACTCTCTCTGAATCGGCGTGAGCGGGAAATACTAAGACTGAACCTACAGAGATCAAAAGAGCCAATTTTTTCATACTATTCTCGAATTGATGGCCTTCTTCCTTGAAGCTAAACCTCCCTGTGATGTCATTGAAATGAATTATTTGTCAGCAAGCAGCTTCGCTGCAGAACGCATTAACGCAGGGCCTTTGTTCTCACCAAAACCTGAGTGGTATGGATTGTTCGAAAACATCACGCCAACAAAGTCACGGTCTGGGTCGATGTAGATGAACTGACCTAGGTTGCCACTTTTCGCCATTGCACCATCATTGAAGATGAAGTCGAATTGATACGCGTTATAGTCGGCTTTTTCATGGAAAGCATGTAGAGAGCTCGTCTCTTTACTCGTACCAACAAAGGCTTTCGGATCGCCACTGCTACGGATGCGATCAATCACCGCTTGCGAAATCACAGGCTCTTCCGCCACAGCTTTCCAGCTTGGTGTGAACAAGGTGCCCCAACGCGCCATGTCTTCTACCGTTGTCGAAACCAGACCTACTGCGATTGCCATTCCGTCAGGCGTTAGATTGAACTGCATTGGTTGACGCGCATTCACCTTCGACCAAACGCGATCTTCAAACACTTCTGTCCAAGTTTTGTTTTCGATGTTCTCAGCAAGCTTCGTCAGCACCATGGTGTTAATAGATGCATAACGGAAATGGTCACCTGCTTGTTCGCCATCCAGTTTTTGTGCACCTTGAGCCACTTCCATCCATGTTTCCATTTCACCCGTTTTTGCACGAGGCGAGTTGAACGATGCCGCAAAGAAACGCACCACATCGGAGTCCGGGTTAAGGATTGATGCTAGCGTCTCTTCGTTATCGAGTGCCGTTGACATGTTTAATACTTGATGTACGGTGATGCCATCCCAGTTTGTACCTTTAAGCTCAGACACGTAATGAGTAATAGATTTCTCTGGGTCGACTTTGCCCTCTTCTGCCAGCATCGCAACCACAGCACCGACGGTTGTCTTAGCGGCTGAAGCCCATACGTGGGTATCTGTTGGGCTCATGCCTGGATATGCTTCATAAACAATCTCACCTTTGTGAATCAGCATAAAACCTTGAGTTCTAAACTGTTCATCGGCTAGGTACTGCTCCATTGTCAACTCACCTTTGGCGGTTGTGTCCACAGTCAATTTCGCCAAGCGAGGATCGATGTTCTTCACCAATGGCTTGTAGTTCTCATTGGGTGCAGCTAAAGCCGTTGGCATAAACTCACTCATGTGCATGTTGTAGTAAACACTGTGGTCACCACCCATCTGCCAATGGAAGTTGTTGAAGTTTTCACGCGCTGCGCTAGCAAACTCTGGGGTGAACGCCTTTGGTGCATCTTTGACCGTCAAAGTCACTTGAGCACCTTCCACTTGAAGAGCGGCTTCAACTGGGTTTTGAGCCACAACGTTTGATGCAAAGGCCAGCGATGAAACGGCAAATGATGAGATAATTAGGGCAAGGGGTTTAAGTTTCATGTTCTTCTCCTCTTTGGGTTGAGAGAAGTATAGGGAGGTTGGAGGGGTAAAATTAGGTCATTTGGTGACATTTAAAGTGATAGCGATTACCTTAATAAAGTCACCTCATTTGTAGCGATAGGCAAAAAGATGAAAAAGGCCACAGCCAATACCACCAATATTCTGTTGAGCTCGACCAGCAATATTGCACCCTATATTGAGTATTGCGATAAACGCTCGCTCGATTGGCGCTCAATCGCTCTTGAGTGTGGCTTGCCCCTTGAACTAACCCAATCCAGCCTGTGGCTACCGACGCAAGATTTAGTGCGATTCATAGACTTGCTTGAGCGTAAGTTTGGATACAGCATTGGCATCGAGGTGGGTATTAAAGCAACGCTCAAACAACTCTCACCAGCATTACATGAAAAGATTGAACAATGTGACTCGCTGGAACAAGCGATACGCTGCCTGATTGTCGAGATCCAGAATCTCAGCAATCACATCACCATCTGGACGGAGTACAAAGACGGTTTTTGGTGGTTGTGTCATCGCAGTTGTTATCGCCCTTCCACTGCCGGGTTTGAACAAGCAGAGTGGTTCAGAACGCTGACCATAATCAGCCTCTGTCGCAGCTTTATCGATCCTCGTTGGCAGCCATCACACGCAAAACTGGTCTCTTCGAGCCAAAATTCGAATAAACTCCCACATCATTTCCATTACTCGCATATTCAATTTCAGCAAGCCTATGGTGCAATCGTCATTCCATTGGCAGAGGGTTATCGAGCCATCGATGAAAAAACTGCATCGCTTGATTGGCACGACTCGGTCATCACCTTAATCGACACCTATGCCACATTGCCATGGTTCAACATAGATTGGTTTGCTGAGATGCTCGGTATGACGAAACGAACCCTACAAAGGAATCTAAAAAGCCGTGACATTCTTTTTAAAGATGAGAAAGAGAAAGTGCGTTATAAAAGAGCGACACAGTTGTTAGAGCAGACCGACTTATCAGTACAAGAGATCAGCTGGCAAGTCGGCTACAGTGATCTAAGTAACTTCAATCGCGCCTTCAAAAAGTGGGCAGATGTCACTGCACCACAGTATCGACGCAATTATCGCAACACAGAATAGACAATACCGCGTATTGGTATCCGCAAGACATTACGCTATCCTTTAGCCAAATCTACATTGAACGGTGAACCGCCGTCCCCTCAATAATGCAAAGACTAATATGAATTCAACAACTGCAACGCCCTCACCGTCTCTAAGCAGGCAACTCTTTACTATGACCTGGCCAATGCTGTTCGGCGTGCTTTCATTGATGAGTTTTCAGCTTGTCGACAGTGCTTTTATTGGTCAATTGGGCGTATTACCACTGGCGGCTCAAGGTTTCACCCTGCCAATTCAGATGATCATCATTGGGATTCAAGTTGGACTTGGTATCGCGACCACGGCGGTCATTGCACGTGCTATCGGAGCAAAGAAGACGCGTTATGCTAAGCAACTGGGTGGCTTGGTGGTTGCAATGGGCGGTGTAGGCGTAGCACTGTTTTCGGTGATCATTTACCTGCTGCGTGGCCCAATTTTGCAATTGTTGGACGCCCCTGAATCGGTTTTTCCAATCATTGATTCTTACTGGATCTACTGGCTCGTCAGCTCGTGGACAGGTGCAATGCTGTATTTCTTCTATAGCGTCTGTCGTGCCAATGGCAATACCATGCTTCCAGGTACTATGATGATCGCCACCAGTTTGATTAACCTTGTGCTCGATCCGATCTTCATTTTCACTCTGGACTTAGGCATCAATGGTGCGGCGATCGCAACGATCATCGCCTTTGGCGTGGGTATCCTGATTGTGGCACCTAAGATTACCAAGAAACATTGGCTCACTTTCGATTGGCAAGACTTGAACATTAGCAAAAGTGTTCGATCAATTGGCCATATTATGGGACCTGCAATGATCAGCCAATTGCTACCCCCAGTATCCTCAATGTTGGCAACCAAACTACTAGCAAGTTACGGTACCGCTGCAGTTGCGGCTTGGGCATTGGGCTCACGCTTTGAGTTTTTCTCTATCGTTTCTGTTCTGGCTCTAACCATGTCGATGCCACCAATGGTTGGTCGTATGCTAGGTGAAAAGAACCTGACTGACATTCGCAGTTTAATCAAGATAGCTGCTACCTTTGTGCTTGGTTTTCAGGTTGTGATTGCACTCGTTACTTGGCTATTCTCAAACGGGTTAGCAGGGCTAATGACTAGCGACAATGATGTAACAACAATCTTGAACTACCACCTAATGATTGTCCCAATCAGCCTTGGCCCTCTAGGTATTTGTATGTTGATGGTATCGGTATCAAACGCACTAGGTAAGTCGTATACCGCGCTGACGATTTCAGCTCTGCGTCTGTTTGCTTTCTTCTTACCTTGTTTATGGATTGGCTCTCAAATAGGGGGAATTGAAGGTCTGTTCTGGGGTGCCATGGTCGGTAATGTGTTTGCTGGAACCTGTGCTTGGTTGCTATCTCAACGCGCACTTAAACAAGTTGAATTAAAGCTGGCAGCCGAATAATACACTTAACCTTCTCCACAATTACAAAGCAGCCACCTCGGCTGCTTTTTCATATCTAAGACTAAATTCCTGCCCTATCAATAGAGTTTTTTAGAACCCAAACTCTCTAAACTTCAATTTGATCACCTAACATTAGCCATTATTCCATCTATAGAATAAATGCATTCATATCATGCATTTAAGAAGTAAATTGGTCTATTTTATCAGCGCTCATTAGAAATTGTTCTAGATCATTAAAGTATTCAAAAACGCAATCTTTGATTTTAAATAATTAAACTTTGATACGGTTTACGGAATTAAACTCATATCTCCATTTTCTAGTGACCTTGTTCAAGTATCACCCACAAAGCCGATTAAAAACGGAAATATTGTTGGGATTTACATCACATTTTCTCGGTTTACAGAAGTTTACTCAGGATTGCCCAATTACCACTAAAGGAGTAGCTTTCAGTCATTGAGTTCAAAAATGTAAACCGAAATGATGAGTGTAAAACAAGTTCGATTCAGTGATGAAGATAGAGAGTGTTTGAGCAATTACTTTCGCTTAGCAGACACAATCGCCGACCTAATTGGTCCTTACTGCGAGGTGGTGATCCACTCTTTTGAAAGCCTCGAAAATTCAGTGGTCAAGATCGTCAACGGTCACCATACCGGCCGAGAAATCGGCTCGCCTATTACTGACTTAGGCTTACGTATGTGGAGCACATTCGAGAAAACTGGAGAAGTGTCGCCGAAAAGCTACTTCACCAATGCTGCTGATGGTTCTTTACTAAAATCAACGACATGCATTCTAGCTGGCCCAGATAAAAAACCAATTGGCATGCTTTGTATCAACATGAACTTGTCATTCCCATTTCCAGAGATCGTTAAGACCTTAATGCCCCAGTGCAACGCACCTCAGACGCTAGTAAGCGAGACATTCAGTAACAACGCCAACGACGTTATTCAACAGGCGCTTAACTCTGCCATTCAAGACGTGGAGCAAGATGACACTGTGTCACCGAAAGGCCACAACAAAGCCATTATTCGCAACCTATTCGACAACGGTGTCTTTGAATTAAAAGAAACCACCACGCAAGTATCCGAACAACTTGGGATAAGCCGTCAGGCCGTCTACAAGTTTATCCGTGAATTTAAATCAGAATAAAAAATTAATAAGTTAGGAGTTATATCGTGAAACAGATCATTACCACTGAACAAGCACCTGCGGCTATCGGTCCTTACTCTCAAGGAGCAGCTTACGGCGAAATGGTTTACACCTCAGGCCAACTACCACTGGTTCCAGAAACCATGCAGTTTGTTGAGGGCGGCATTAAAGAACAAGCTCGTCAGTCTCTAGAAAACTTAAAAGCCGTTCTAGAAGCAAGTGGGGCTAGCCTCGAGACAGTATTAAAGACGACGTGTTTCTTGTCAGATATGGAGAACTTCGTTGCTTTTAATGAGGTGTATACCGAAGTGTTTGGAACCGAGAACGCACCTGCTCGCTCTTGTGTTGAAGCAGCAAGATTACCAAAAGACGCACTGGTTGAAGTTGAAGCCATCGCATACAAAAAATAATCGAATTTAATGGGGTCAATAGGAGATTCTCATGAGCGTTTCATTTTTAGGATTAAGCATACTGTTCTTCGGGTTCTACGCACTACTTTCGAACTTTAAGAAACAGAAAAAGAGTTTCAACTTCCGCGTATTAAGCGCATTGGCAGCTGGTCTACTATTTGGTGGAGCTATCCAACTGGTATTCGGCGTCGGCAACACGGCGACAGCAGGCTTTGCTGAGCTAATTTCAGTATTCGGTAAAGGCTACATCAAACTGCTACAAATGATCGTTATCCCACTGGTATTCGTGGCGATGATCTCTTCGATCATGAACGTAGAGGGCGGTGGCGCACTGTCTCGTATCGCACCAAAAATCATCGGCATTCTGCTTTTCACTTGTGCAATTTCAGCAGCAGTTGGTATTGCAAGTATCTACCTGTTTGGTATCGATGCAAACGCACTAGTGAGCACGATTGGTACCAACAGTGCTATCGAAGCACGTGGTGATTCACTGGTAGCGACACAAGATGCAATGGCGAGCAGCGGTCTGTCTGGTATGGCTCTGTCTATCATTCCAACCAACATCTTCGACATGCTAACGGGCTCAGAGCGTACTTCTACGCTATCAACAGTACTGTTCGGTATGTTCCTAGGTTACTGCATCCTGCAAGTTAAAAACCGTAAACCTGAAAAAGTGCAAAACTTCGTTGATTTCATCAACTCGGCAAAAGAAGTGGTGCTTTCAATGGTACGTGAAATCTTAAAGCTGACGCCTTACGGTGTATTCGCTCTAATGACCACGTTCATGATGACCAACGACTTGTTCGCACTCGCTGAAATGGGTCGCTTCTTACTAGCAAGCTATGTAGCAATTGGCGTGATGTTCGCCATCCACTTCGTGATGGTATCAATGTTCGGCCTTTCTCCAGCGAAATTCATGAAGAAAATCTGGCCTGTATTGGTATTCGGCTTCGGCTCTCGTTCAAGCATGGCGGCTATCCCACTTAACGTTGAAACACAAACTCAACGCCTAGGTGTAGACGAAGAAACAGCAAACATGTCAGCGACATTCGGTACCAGTATCGGTCAGAACGGTTGTGCGGGTATCTACCCAGCAATGCTAGCCATCATGGCGGCACAAGTCATGGGTATGCCAGTTGACCTAGGCTTCATCCTACAGCTGATTGCTGTAATCGCTATTGCTTCATTCGGTATCGCAGGTGTTGGTGGCGGTGCAACGTTCGCAGCTGTGGCGGTACTTACCATCATGGGTCTAGACATTACGGTCGTCGCGATTCTGGTTTCTATTGAAGCACTAATCGATATGGCTCGTACCGCGCTTAACATCTCCGGTTCTATGTTGTCTGGTGTTCTAACCGCGAAGAAGAATGGTTCGCTAAATACTGAACAATACAACGCTGACGCCGCTGCTACAGTAACAAAAGAAGCAGCTGTGTAATTCTTAGCATTTATCAAGAGCACTCAACATGAGTGCTCTTTTGTTTCCCTGAATTCAGGTTTTTAGGTAGTAAATATGAAAGTTGTTGTTATAGGCGGTAGCGCTGCTGGTATGAGTTTCGCGGCAAAGTACAAACGTAATCAACCATCTGATGAGGTGATTGTCTTGGATAAGCGCAATTACATCTCGTTCGGAGCCTGTGGCTTGCCTTACTTCGCGGGTGGTATGTTTGATGACACCGAGCGGATGATTTCTCGAACGCCAGAACAGGCAATTAAATCTGGTTTAGACGTGCGTATTGAAACTGAAATGATCGCACTAAACCGCATTGAAAAGCAGATTAAAGTTCGTCACCAAGGAGAAGAAAGCACCATCGATTACGATATGTTGGTGATTGCGACGGGCGCGCGTCCAATAGTTCCATCATTCGGCGAGTTTAACCCAGAGCACGTATACACGCTAACCAGCATGGAAGATGGCTTGGCGGTAAAAGAAGCACTTAAGGACAACAGTAAACAACGCGTTTGCGTAATTGGTGGAGGCTTTATTGGGCTTGAGGTATTCGATGCCGCACATCTATTAGGTAAACAAGTGACCATCATTGAGCGTGAGCAGCACGTGATGAGTCGTCAATTTAGCCCAGAAATGATTGAAGTAGTAGAAGGCGCGATTCGTGAATCTGGTGCTGAGCTTAAAACGAGTTGCAGCGTGTCTGCTATTTGCGATGCAGAGCAAGGTGGTTACCTCATCGAAACAGACAACGGCAATATTGAGGCTGACGTGGTGATCATGTCACTGGGCTTTAAACCAAATACCGAAGCATTCGAATTACCAAAATCTGCCAACGGAGCGTTGTTGGTGAATGAATTCGGCGCGACTGAAGACGTTTATATCCATGCTATTGGCGACTGTGCGGTCGTTCACCATATGGCTTTAGGGAAACCTGTTTATGTCCCACTCGCAACCACAGCGAACAAACAAGCGCGTATGATGGCAGACAAGTTGGCAGGTAAAGATACTTATATGGATGGCTTCCTTGGCTCATCTTGTTTGAAAGTGTTGGACTACGAACTAGCATGCACAGGCGTATCTGAACTTCTAGCAAAAGAACACGATTTAGATATTAAGGTTTCAACCATTTCAGATAAAAACCAGACCGATTACTACCCAGGGCAAGAAGACATCAATGTAAAGCTGGTTTACCATCCAGAAACCAAAGTTCTCCTCGGTGGCGAGATTATCGGTAAAAAAGGCGCAGTAGGCCGCATCAATGCGTTAGCTGTTGCGATCACAGCGAAGATGACCACCCAACAACTCGGCTACATGGACTTCTGTTACGCCCCCCCATTCGCACGAACTTGGGATGCACTAAACGTGGCAGGCAATGTAGCGAAGTAATCTGTGTTTACACTCTACCAAGCTTGGTCCAATCTCTGACCTTTACCCAAAGCAGCCACCACAGGCTGCTTTTTTGTTTATCCGCTCTCAACAAAATTGGAACTATCAATTCGTGCCACAATCTGACTTAGTGCAATATTTGATCGAACTTTAAAAGCTTACAAACAACAAGTGATATATAATCATCAAGAAAATATAAAAATAAAATCAGTACTCTTATACGTCTTAGGCTAGGTAACTAAATATTCAATATGGATGCTATTCGCAAGGTTTATCAATACGCTGAACCAAACCTGACCCTTGTCGGGTGGATGGGCTTTGTCGGCTTCCCAGTCTATTACATAGTCTGGGAGTTAATGTTTCCGCAGCCCTATGAAAACCTGCCATTGCGCGTGTTCTGCTCAACACTGTTCTTCGGCATCATATACCGACATCGCTTCCCATTTCGCTGGAGAAAGTACCTCCCGGCGTACTATCAAGTTGTCACAACAATCTGCTTACCCGGCTTCTTCTTTTACATGTTGCTGATGAACAGTTGGTCGAACGTGTGGGTAATGTCGTTCATGGCAGCAATATTCCTGCATATCCTGTTAGTTCACATCACCAGAGTCATGTTCGCTCAAACTTTTGCGGGAATTGGGTTAGCAAGCTTGTGTGCATGGGTAGCACAAGGGTTTCACCTTGATATCACTATGGACTGGACGCATGTTCCTATCTTCTTATTCATCTATTTGTTCGGTAACTTGTTCTATGTTCGCAACCAAGTAGAACACGAAGCGAGAGTCTCTCTTGCTAAATCTTTTGGTGCTGGTATTGCCCACGAAATGCGTAACCCACTAAGCGGTTTGCTCACCTCGATTGATGTTATTCAATCGGTACTTCCTAATCCGAAGCAGGTAACACAAGGTCAGTACACCTTAAAACATGACGACGTCGTATTACTTAAGAAAGTCAGCGACGATGCGATGAACATCATTCGCAGTGGTAACGAGACGATAGACCTTCTATTAACGTCAATTGACGAGAACCGTGTATCACGTTCAACGTTTAAGAAACACTCAGCGAAAAATGTAGTGACCGAGGCGATCGAAAGCTTCAGTTACAAGCGCTCGACTGACAGAAAGGCTATCTCGTTAAATGTACAAGGTGATTTCGAATTTCTTGGTAGTGACACCTTATTCAAGTATGTGATGTATAACTTGTTTAAGAATGCTTTCCACCACCGTAGTTCGGATGAATTTCATATCCATGTCTCGATGTATAATGAGGGCAGAACCAACAGCGTAACAGTAACGGATAACGGCTCTGGTATCTCTAATGAGGTCATGCGCAATATTTTCCAAGACTTCTACACCACAGGTAAGTCGGGTAGCTATGGGTTGGGGTTGCCATTTTGCCAAAAAGTGATGAAAGCTTTTGGTGGTGATATTCAGTGCCAGTCTGAACTCGGAGAATGGTCTCAGTTCACACTTTCGTTCCCATTGATAGGTTCAAATACTGTGGCCGAGATTCAGAGTGAGCTGACCAAACTGAAATCAGTATTAATGATTTGCGAACAGAACATTCTAACCACAAGAATGACCGAGATTAGCCGATTTATGGGCTTCGATTTAACTGTGATCAACCCAGCATCAGCGCTGAATCGCAAAGAGTATGAATTTGAGTGTGACGTTATCTTTGTTGACGCTGAAGCTCTCGTTAAACAGCCCAAGCAGCTAAAAGCAATTGAGTCACTGCTGTCATTTACCGAGGCGCGTGTCGCTTACCTTTATGAGCACTCAACAACCCAGCAAATCGGCTCTATGCTACCTAATGTAAAATGGATAGAAACCCAAGCTTGGTTGCTCAATACAAAATCAACCGTCGACGGCCTGTTTTTCGATAGTGAAACACTGTCACCACATTCTAACTTCGAGCCGCTTAAGACCTCTAAGAAAGGTACGATTATGGTGGTTGACGACAATGAGTCACTGCGCAGGTTTACTGCAATGCTTATCGCCAAACAAGGCTTTGAAGTCATCGAAAAAGAAGACGGTCAGCAGGCGTTAGATGCCCTAGACAAGAGTAATGTAGATCTAATCCTAATGGACATTGAGATGCCAGTCATGAATGGTGTTGAAGCATCTCGACGTATCCGAGGATCCAACAAAGCTTATTCAAAGATCCCTATCATTGCACACACGGGCGACAGCTCCCCAGTCACGCTTGAGCAGATTGGTGAATCAGGAATGTCCGACTTTATTGTTAAGCCCGCGGATAAAAACCGCCTGTTCGATAAGATTGCCAACTGGGTTTAAACACTTGAATAAGAGCTCAGTATTTCACTGAGCTCTATTTGTGTATTTACGACTACCCTATCTTAATTGAGTGCCGTTTTCGTCTACACAAACTGTAGATCCTTGTGATTAAATGCCTGTTGGCAAACCGTCAACACATGATCAATGTCGCTCATACTCAAGTCAGAATTCACAGAAAAGCGGATGATGTTGTTATTTTTCGCGGTTGCAGGCCGGCAAAATACCGCGCCAAACACATCGTTGTTTTCTAAGAAGTCTCTAACTCTTTCGGTATTTCGTTCATCCCCACATTCCAATGCAATAATCTGAGAATCACTGCGAATATTGAATCCTATCTTTGACAAGCCATCTTTCAGTAATGTAGAGCACTCAAACAACCGCTCCCGTCTCTCGTCAGCACTTTTAATAACCTGCAGTGTTTTCTCTAAACGACTCACTTCCTCAGGCAACACCGTCGAGCTAAATATTGCAGGAAACGCGACAAAAGGCAGTGAATCTGCCATTGATTTCGGACCAAGAATAGCACCAGCCCGATAAGCGAAAGCTTTAGCCAAACTCACAGTCATAAAATCAACCTGCTCAGTCAGTCCGAGTTCATGCACCAGACCCGCTCCTTGCTTCCCATGGGTTCCTAGGGAATGGGACTCATCGACAATTAGTGCGCAGCCAAACTCTTGAGCCATTTCGTAGATGTCAGCGAGAGGTGCGACAGTACCAATCGTGCTGTAGACAGAGTCGACCACAATCACACCTGCGCCATGGCGTTGAAGCTGTTTGCGCAGATGAGTCATGTTGTTGTGTCGAAATGGGCGAGCAACTGCATTGGCGGCACGTATACCTTCCCAAAGCGACATATGCGCATAGTGATCGATATAGACAGGCGTGTTTTCAGCACATATCGTCTGCAATAAACCGACGTTCGCCGCCCAACCTGATTGAGACAACAAACAACTCTCCATTCCAACTAACTCAGCTAATTGTTGCTCAAACTCGGGTTTAGAGTCTTCATCTTGCAAAAAGATCGAAGACATCACGACGCTTTGACCATCATTTTTAATTGCATCTCTGTGTGCTTGCTGGATATCTGGGTGATTTGACAAAGCTAGGTAATCATTGCTTTGCATCACAACAGAGCTCGATCTTGGGCGCTGACCCAGTACCAAGTGCTTTTTGTTCATGTTCGGCGCAATCAGATCTTGAATAAAATAGTTAAGGCGTTCCTCAACAAAGGAAGGTAATGGTTTTGTTTTAGAATTATCACTCATAGTAAGTTCTCTTCGTAATACAGAAAAACGCCAGCGCTGACAGCTGTATATTGAAGAAAAAAACGCACCTGTTAAGTGGTGAGTTGCATATTTTTGCAGCGACTTGCAAACTCGGAATTTAAGGATTTAAGGAGGGGGAACAGTCATTAGGATTCGGGAATACACCCTTTACTCGGGTGTACTAAAAATCAAAGATTCACGATGTTTTTCAAGCTCGAAAAATGATGATGCTCACGCTGCGGTGTAACAACGTGAGCATTAATTCAAAGCATTTTCAGATAGTAAATTGGTTGAAGACTACTGGTTGAGCACACTGTTATGAGATATCAACAACCACCTTGCCGGTAACCTGACCGCTGGCTAAACGTTCGTGCGCAGCACCTGCTTCTTCTAATGTGAAGCGTTGACTATCGACAACCGGGGTAAGCTCGCCGGCTTCGACAATATCGGCAATAGCTTTTAAGATCTTGTGGTGCTCAGGTCGACCAACGTTGTGGATCATCGGGATCAACATGAACACAACATGCAGTGACAAGCCCTTTAGATGAACCATAGTGAGGTCGAGTTCATTCATCGAGACTGTTGTTGCGATCTGGCCATTAAGCATAGTCGCTTCAATGGAGTTATTGAGATTCAAACCACCAACCGAGTCAAACACCAAATCAAAACCAACACCATCAGTATGCTTGGCAACGTAATCTGCCACTGTCTCGTTTCTGTAATCGATAGGAGTAGCGCCAAGCTTTGTAATCAGATCATTCTTGACACCCTGAGTACCGGTAGCATAAACATCCGTTCCGAAGTGTTTTGCCAATTGAAGTGCGATATGTCCAACACCACCTGCCCCACCATGTACAAGAACTTTCTGCCCAGCCGTGATACCAGTTCGCATTAGTCCTTCATAAGCGGTAATACCCACTAGTGGAATGGCAGCAGCTTCACGCATGGAGATATTCTTCGGCTTGTGAGCAACAAGATTGGCGTCAGCTAACATAAATTCTGCCAATGAGCCCTGTAAGTCCCCTAAACCGCCAGCACAGCCATATACCTCATCTCCAATCGCATAACCTGCAACACCTTCACCAACAGCTTCTATAGTGCCAGCAAAGTCCATACCGAGAACACCTGGTAGTTGAGGATGGAAGGGGAGCGCTTCACCCATTTCACGTAGCATCATATCTACGGTGTTTACGCTAGAAGCCGCAACCTTAACCAATAGGTGACCAGCCTTAACCTGTGGCTTTTCAATATCAGCTACTTCAAATACCTCTGTACCGCCAAACTTACGAATCACTGTCGCTTTCATACCGTAGAACCCCTATCCATTGCTTTGCGTTGTTTGTACGCAACTAGTATAGGCAGCACTGTGAGGTTTATAAGACGACAAGGCACAGAATCAGTTTTAAGTTTTTGTTAAGAATTGAGCATTTGGAGAGACAATCTTCGAATCTAATCGAAGTAAGGATTTAATGGAAAAGTAGAGATCTAAAAGAGCCGAAGCTGGCGTCTCTGGCTCTCAACAAATTTGTTTTGGCGGCATACCTAACGGGAAATTAAAGGATGGAAATATTTTATAAACGTTGGATTAAAAAGTAGGGAAGAGAGTAATCGAGTCACACTTCACGGCCAAGAAGATCATTAGTATGTTTCGTTTAACAGGCTAATCGGACACTTCAAATAGACTACATCTACATTCAGCTTTTTCCCATTTTTATCTACGCCCTTCGTAATTAATTTAGTTACATTGCCTTCTGAAATCGTCATATTCAATGTAATGTTTACATCACTTAATCGAACATCGAGCCATCCTGATTTGGTTAACTTCGGACGTTCTCTTCGGCTACTCTTATTAAACTGTATAATACACTCATACATCTTTCCTAACACACCATTTTTTTTCAATCCAAATTCTTTCGCTTCCTGACTTGGCGCGATAGTAAATGATGTATTTTCGTCTACACCATGCAATACATCCTGAATAGGTAAACTCGTTATTTCTAGATAAGTATGATAGAAAAAAGCCAAAATATGGATGAACAGTACACATACAATCCAAGTGCTAACTTTCTTTCCTTTTATTTCCACTTTTCAAAACCATACTTCGGGTGAATCATAACCTCTCCCCGACCATAGCTCTTCGAGGAGGCCTCCCATAATCATAATAATTACAAACTGTTAGGTCGTAATTAAACAAAGAATTTTATAGGTTAACACCTCTTAGAAACATAAAGTGAAGCTAAAGTCGTGATAAAGACTGCAGAAATGAAAAAAGCCCGCTGATTTCTCAGCGGGCTTTTAAATGGTGGTGGAGGGATAGGGATTTGAACCCTAGAACCGCTATTAACGGTTGCCGGTTTTCAAGACCGGTGCTTTCGACCACTCAGCCATCCCTCCAACAAATTGTTACTAAAATCAGTCTTAATTTGGTGCTGTTTCTAGTTTTGCTTTCAGTTTTTTAAAACTGAAAGCGTAAAGCAAGCCTGGCGATGTCCTACTCTCACATGGGGAAGCCCCACACTACCATCGGCGCTATTGCGTTTCACTTCTGAGTTCGGCATGGAATCAGGTGGGTCCACAACGCTATGGTCGCCAAGCAAATTCTTTCTTCTCTGATTTTCTTTCAGAAAAGTAATCTGGAAAGCTGTTTCTTGTTCTCTAAACTCATTCAAGTGTTCTTGTTTGCTTCTGCTTTTTAAAGCGGAAACAACAGTTTTGAGTCCATCAAAACCCCTTGGGTGTTGTATGGTTAAGCCTCACGGGCAATTAGTACAGGTTAGCTCAACGCCTCACAGCGCTTACACACCCTGCCTATCAACGTTCTAGTCTTGAACAACCCTTTAGGACGCTTAAAGCGTCAG
>NZ_JCBDGU010000048.1:0-61977 GCF_059834255.1 Vibrio sp. R11-SG3-ISO9 | reverse complement strand
GACTCATCTCAGGGCTCGCTTCCCGCTTAGATGCTTTCAGCGGTTATCGATTCCGAACTTAGCTACCGGGCAATGCCATTGGCATGACAACCCGAACACCAGAGGTTCGTCCACTCCGGTCCTCTCGTACTAGGAGCAGCCCCCTTCAATCTTCCAACGCCCACGGCAGATAGGGACCGAACTGTCTCACGACGTTCTAAACCCAGCTCGCGTACCACTTTAAATGGCGAACAGCCATACCCTTGGGACCGACTTCAGCCCCAGGATGTGATGAGCCGACATCGAGGTGCCAAACACCGCCGTCGATATGAACTCTTGGGCGGTATCAGCCTGTTATCCCCGGAGTACCTTTTATCCGTTGAGCGATGGCCCTTCCATTCAGAACCACCGGATCACTATGACCTGCTTTCGCACCTGCTCGAATTGTCATTCTCGCAGTCAAGCGGGCTTATGCCATTGCACTAACCTCACGATGTCCAACCGTGATTAGCCCACCTTCGTGCTCCTCCGTTACTCTTTGGGAGGAGACCGCCCCAGTCAAACTACCCACCAGGCACTGTCCGTAATCCCGATTCAGGGACCAACGTTAGAACATCAACACTACAAGGGTGGTATTTCAAGGACGACTCCACCACATCTAGCGACGCGGTTTCAAAGTCTCCCACCTATCCTACACATGTAGGGTCAATGTTCAGTGCCAAGCTGTAGTAAAGGTTCACGGGGTCTTTCCGTCTAGCCGCGGGTACACTGCATCTTCACAGCGATTTCAATTTCACTGAGTCTCGGGTGGAGACAGCGTGGCCATCATTACGCCATTCGTGCAGGTCGGAACTTACCCGACAAGGAATTTCGCTACCTTAGGACCGTTATAGTTACGGCCGCCGTTTACCGGGGCTTCGATCAAGAGCTTCGACCGAAGTCTAACCCCATCAATTAACCTTCCGGCACCGGGCAGGCGTCACACCGTATACGTCATCTTACGATTTTGCACAGTGCTGTGTTTTTAATAAACAGTTGCAGCCACCTGGTATCTGCGACTCTCGTCAGCTCCATCCGCAAGGGACTTCACCGATAAGAGCGTACCTTCTCCCGAAGTTACGGTACCATTTTGCCTAGTTCCTTCACCCGAGTTCTCTCAAGCGCCTTGGTATTCTCTACCCGACCACCTGTGTCGGTTTGGGGTACGATTCCTTACAATCTGAAGCTTAGAGGCTTTTCCTGGAAGCATGGCATCAATGACTTCACCACCGTAGTGGCTCGACATCGTATCTCAGCGTTATGAAGAGCCGGATTTACCTAATTCTTCCGCCTACGTACTTGAACCTGGACAACCGTCGCCAGGCCCACCTAGCCTTCTCCGTCCCCCCATCGCAATTGTAAGAAGTACGGGAATATTAACCCGTTTCCCATCGACTACGCCTTTCGGCCTCGCCTTAGGGGTCGACTTACCCTGCCCCGATTAACGTTGGACAGGAACCCTTGGTCTTCCGGCGAGGGAGTTTTTCACTCCCTTTATCGTTACTCATGTCAGCATTCGCACTTCTGATACCTCCAGCAGCCCTTACAGACCACCTTCAACGGCTTACAGAACGCTCCCCTACCCCGCACACTAAAGTGTGCAGCCGCAGCTTCGGTGTATAGCTTAGCCCCGTTACATCTTCCGCGCAGGCCGACTCGACCAGTGAGCTATTACGCTTTCTTTAAATGATGGCTGCTTCTAAGCCAACATCCTGGCTGTCTGAGCCTTCCCACATCGTTTCCCACTTAGCTATACTTTGGGACCTTAGCTGGCGGTCTGGGTTGTTTCCCTCTCCACGACGGACGTTAGCACCCGCCGTGTGTCTCCCGGATAGTACTTACTGGTATTCGGAGTTTGCAAAGGGTTGGTAAGTCGGGATGACCCCCTAGCCTTAACAGTGCTCTACCCCCAGTAGTATTCGTCCGAGGCGCTACCTAAATAGCTTTCGGGGAGAACCAGCTATCTCCAGGTTTGATTGGCCTTTCACCCCTAGCCACAAGTCATCCGCTAATTTTTCAACATTAGTCGGTTCGGTCCTCCAGTTGATGTTACTCAACCTTCAACCTGCCCATGGCTAGATCACCTGGTTTCGGGTCTATATCCAGAGACTGAACGCCCAGTTAAGACTCGGTTTCCCTACGGCTCCCCTAAACGGTTAACCTTGCCACTGAATATAAGTCGCTGACCCATTATACAAAAGGTACGCAGTCACACCACGAAGGTGCTCCTACTGCTTGTACGTACACGGTTTCAGGTTCTATTTCACTCCCCTCACAGGGGTTCTTTTCGCCTTTCCCTCACGGTACTGGTTCACTATCGGTCAGTCAGTAGTATTTAGCCTTGGAGGATGGTCCCCCCATATTCAGACAGGATATCACGTGTCCCGCCCTACTCGATTTCACTGATTATGATGTGTCGGTTACGGGGCTATCACCCTTTATTGCGAGCACTTTCCAGAGCTCTTCACCTGCATCATTAAAAGCTTAAGGGCTAATCCAATTTCGCTCGCCGCTACTTTCGGAATCTCGGTTGATTTCTCTTCCTCGGGGTACTTAGATGTTTCAGTTCCCCCGGTTTGCCTCTTGTTGCTATGTATTCACAACAAGATACTTACTTATGTAAGTGGGTTTCCCCATTCGGAAATCCCAGACTCAAAAGGTTTTTACTACCTAATCTGGGCTTATCGCAAGTTAATACGTCCTTCATCGCCTCTGACTGCCAAGGCATCCACCGTGTACGCTTAGTCACTTAACCATACAACCCGAAGAGGTCTTTATGTATGGTAAACAACCAAGGTTTTTGGTTGTAATAAGAAGGGTTAGTTCTTATTACGTGTTTGCCGGACTCAATGGTGATTCAAATTAAATTTGAATCGAATACAAGACACTTGAATGTGTTTGTGTTGTGTTTATACCGTTCTTATTAACTAAGAGGGATAAACATTGAGAACTTTTAATTTGATTTAAATAACTGTGTTATTTAAATCAGTCAGCTTTCCAAATTGTTAAAGAGCAGATTTCTTTCTGAAACCATGTTTAAAAGCACTATCGCTAATGCGCTTAAAGATGGTGGAGCTAAGCAGGATCGAACTGCTGACCTCCTGCGTGCAAGGCAGGCGCTCTCCCAGCTGAGCTATAGCCCCAACGAAATCGATATTGACCGCTATCTCTGGGAAAAGATAGTGGTGGGTCTGAGTGGACTTGAACCACCGACCTCCCGCTTATCAGGCGAGCGCTCTAACCAGCTGAGCTACAGACCCAATATCGTCTCTTAACTTTCTAAACCGTATCAATCTGTGTGGACACTTATCGTGAACATCTTCGTATAAGGAGGTGATCCAGCCCCAGGTTCCCCTAGGGCTACCTTGTTACGACTTCACCCCAGTCATGAACCACAAAGTGGTGAGCGTCCTCCCGAAGGTTAAACTACCCACTTCTTTTGCAGCCCACTCCCATGGTGTGACGGGCGGTGTGTACAAGGCCCGGGAACGTATTCACCGTAGCATTCTGATCTACGATTACTAGCGATTCCGACTTCATGGAGTCGAGTTGCAGACTCCAATCCGGACTACGACGCACTTTTTGGGATTCGCTCACTCTCGCGAGTTGGCTGCCCTCTGTATGCGCCATTGTAGCACGTGTGTAGCCCTACTCGTAAGGGCCATGATGACTTGACGTCGTCCCCACCTTCCTCCGGTTTATCACCGGCAGTCTCCCTGGAGTTCCCGACATTACTCGCTGGCAAACAAGGATAAGGGTTGCGCTCGTTGCGGGACTTAACCCAACATTTCACAACACGAGCTGACGACAGCCATGCAGCACCTGTCTCAGAGTTCCCGAAGGCACCAATCCATCTCTGGAAAGTTCTCTGGATGTCAAGAGTAGGTAAGGTTCTTCGCGTTGCATCGAATTAAACCACATGCTCCACCGCTTGTGCGGGCCCCCGTCAATTCATTTGAGTTTTAATCTTGCGACCGTACTCCCCAGGCGGTCTACTTAACGCGTTAGCTCCGAAAGCCACGGCTCAAGGCCACAACCTCCAAGTAGACATCGTTTACGGCGTGGACTACCAGGGTATCTAATCCTGTTTGCTCCCCACGCTTTCGCATCTGAGTGTCAGTATCTGTCCAGGGGGCCGCCTTCGCCACTGGTATTCCTTCAGATCTCTACGCATTTCACCGCTACACCTGAAATTCTACCCCCCTCTACAGTACTCTAGTTTGCCAGTTTCAAATGCAGTTCCGAGGTTGAGCCCCGGGCTTTCACATCTGACTTAACAAACCACCTGCATGCGCTTTACGCCCAGTAATTCCGATTAACGCTCGCACCCTCCGTATTACCGCGGCTGCTGGCACGGAGTTAGCCGGTGCTTCTTCTGCAGCTAACGTCAAGAGGTGCCGCTATTAACGACACCCCCTTCCTCACTGCTGAAAGTACTTTACAACCCGAAGGCCTTCTTCATACACGCGGCATGGCTGCATCAGGCTTGCGCCCATTGTGCAATATTCCCCACTGCTGCCTCCCGTAGGAGTCTGGACCGTGTCTCAGTTCCAGTGTGGCTGATCATCCTCTCAGACCAGCTAGGGATCGTCGCCTTGGTGAGCCATTACCTCACCAACTAGCTAATCCCACCTAGGCATATCTTGACGCGAGAGGCCCGAAGGTCCCCCTCTTTGGCCCGTAGGCGTTATGCGGTATTAGCCATCGTTTCCAATGGTTATCCCCCACATCAAGGCAATTTCCTAGGCATTACTCACCCGTCCGCCGCTCGACGCCGTTATCGTTCCCCGAAGGTTCAGATAACTCGTTTCCGCTCGACTTGCATGTGTTAGGCCTGCCGCCAGCGTTCAATCTGAGCCATGATCAAACTCTTCAATTTAAGATTTTGTGACTCAATGAATACTGATTACATTACATAGTAATGTTGAATTGACTGTGCCGAATCTTACGATTCGAATTGGTCACTCAGTTCATTGAAATCAAGTTGAAACCGAAGTTTCATTTTTGATATTCATCAACGAGTGCCCACACAGATTGATAGGTTCTAATTTTTAAAGAGCTTCTAGCGTTTTGTGATTTATATCTCAATCGCTAGGGGTGCGTACTATACTCGCACCGTTTTGAGAGTCAAGGGTTATTTTCAAACTCTTTTTTCTCTACCGATTTCAGTGTGTGACTTTCGTCTCACTCCGTGTCGGTGAGGCGGCATTATAGAGAGATTCGAATGGAGCGCAAGGGCTTTTTTAAATAAAAATTTCGTTCGACTAAAAAGCCATCAAAAGCGCTTATTTTGAATAAAAACTAAACATTTGAGACGCATCACAGCAATACATTGGAAAAATACAAACCATGAACGTAAGATTCATGTGTCTATTTTGTTAATAGTAGATGCGTCTATTTCGTTTATTAATATGTAGTAATCCGATATGAATTCAAAAAAATCGATGTTGTTAATTGTCGCACTGGCTGTATTAGGCGGCATTGTGTTTTCACAGGTTGATATATCGCCTGCAATTACTTTCGTTCTCGGTGTCTTGGCTTCAGCTTTTATTCTTAACCTTTCAGGCTCAGACACAAAATCAGATTCAGAACCTAAAGCTTCAACTCAAACCCTATATGTGGGTAACCTTCCATATAAAGCCAACGAATCACATGTGCGTGAACTTTTCTCTGAACACGGTGAAGTATTTGCCGTAAGACTAATGAAAGATAAGCGTACTGGTAAAAGAAGAGGATTTGGTTTCGTGGTGATGGCTAGCAACGATGTCAATAACGCCATTGCTAGCTTAAATGATAAAGACTATATGCAGCGTACATTGAAGGTACGTATCGCAAATGACCCTAAGCATCCTGAAGCGGACGGATCTGAACAGGCATAAAACCCATTTCTTTTAATGTTCTATTGAGTGCACCTTCTTTTCTTAGAGGTGCACTACAATATACCTCTCTTATTCCCACCACTTTGTCTCCACTTTCGACTTCTAATAGGCTTTGCACACGTTTGGCGATCGCACTGCCCGAGTCCACTAGCATGACATCCTCTCCCATTACGCTTTGGATCTCTTCTTTTATTAATGGGAAATGAGTACATCCTAATACAGCGACATCCACAAGATTCATCATCGGACTGAGAATCTGAGCCAACTCCTCGAGATTAACGAGCTCCCCACGTAATTTCTCTTCTGCCATGTCCACCAGCTTTGTCGAACCCAATAGTTCAACGTGTTTGTCACTAGAAAAGCTTTTAATCAGATCATGGGTATATTGACGAGTAATCGTTGCAGGCGTGGCAATCAGACCAACCGCTTTGTTTGCCATAAGAGATGCAGGCTTGATCGCCGGAACGACACCAACAATTGGAATCGTATTAATAGCGCGCAAGGTTGGAAGAACGATGGTGCTTGCGGTATTACATGCAATCACTACGATATCGATAGAGTGGCTTCGAATAAAACTAGCGACAATCTGCTCAACTCGATCTATCAGTACCTGCTGTTCCAATTCACCATAGGGATAGGCTTCATTATCGAAAGCATAGATATAGTTATGGTTCGGTAGTAGTTTGTTTATCTCTTTATAGACAGATAAGCCTCCGACTCCCGAATCAAATACCAGTATGTTTTTTTGTTGCTCGCCCAACACTGCATCTACCTATAAGAAAGTTCGCAGCAATCATACCCCTTCACTTATTATTCGCCAACTTAGTCACGGCTTATGTTAGCCAAGTAACGTTGATGAACGAAACGTTCTCCTCTATCGACTTTAAGCAACGAAACCTTTATTGCCCCATCAAATGACGGTGCTTTAGTTACTAATGTGTGGAACTCTCCATCCTCTCCGCAAGGGTCAACACCGTTGGGCAGGTTCTCTACCAACGATTTTGTATAAACTTGCCCACAATACTCTGCGGACAAAGCATTGGTATCGACAGTCACTAAGAAGGTTTCGATGCCTCTCTCTATTATCTCATCGGCCAGTTTACTGCTCTCCTCTCCAAGCAGTGGGAATACACACTCCCAGCCAGCCGGTTCAATATAGCTTCGACGATAGTCAGCAATGCCATTACAAAACATGTCGCCAAATGCGACCGCATCAATGGTTAAACTCGATTGCTTCAGTGCATTAACAATAGTGCTCTGATAAATCTCGTTTGATGGAAACATTTCCGGCAGCTCAATCATGATGAGAGGCAAACCGAGTAGTTCCGCCTGCATTGCGACGACTTCTCTTGGGGTTGCTTGAAAAGGGACCTCGTCGCCGACATAAGTTGTGTATAGGCCAACCACTTCATAGTCAGGACTTTCTAGTAGGCGTTCAAGGGTTAACGTAGAGTCTTTGCCAGAAGACCAGCTGATGATGACTTTCTTTTTCATATTAGATATCTATCGATAAGAAAAAACCGCCCGAAGGCGGTTTAAGTAATTAGAATTGGTATGCCAAGTTAAGGTAATACGCTCTTTCAGCTGCTGGGTAACCTAGAGCAGTTTCATACTCTTCATCGAATAAGTTATCTACACGAGCACTGATTGTTGTATTCTCATTTGCATAATAGCTAACGGCTGTATCAACCAATGAGTAAGACGGTAGAGTTACATCACTGTAAGGCCATGTTCCATAATTAACATCAGGTCGTTTTCCAACATATTGATAGCTTATCGACCAATCAACAACATCGAAGGCTACAAGCGCATTCCACTTGTATAACTCTTTTGCTCTACGTTGTAATTGTTTACCATCATCACCCTCGGCATCTTTATAATCCGCACTCAATTGGTGTTGAATTATACCTGTGTCAAACTCAGCAGTAAGTTCGATACCTTGAATGTGAGTCTCGCCATCAACGTTAATATACTTGTAAGTTGTTGGATGATAGTCAATTAGGTTCGTTATCTTGTAGTCATATCCCGTCAATGTCCAATATACGTCCTTCACTACCCCATAGAAACCTAGCTCAATCGCATCAGATTCTTCAGGCTTAAGATCTTGAGTTCCGTATGAAGGGTCATACTGTTGGTAAAGGTTCGGCGCTTTAAACGCGGTACCATAAGATGTTTTAATACCAAACTCAGGAATAAACTGATAACCAGCACCTAGGTTGTAGGTAGTCTCAGTTCCAAACTCTTCATTATCATCAACCCTAGCACTAGCTTCTAGAGTTGCAGACTCTAAAGTTACTGAAGACAAGCCAAATAAAGCTAAGTTAGAACGGTCGAAAGTTTTGTTCGCATTCTTATCAACGTAAGATTCATCACGCCAATCTGCGCCACCAGCAAGAACCACATTTTTGTTTAGTTGATAACTGTTAATCCATTGAACATTAGTTTGTTCAAGTTCATCTTGGGTGCCTGACGTTTTGCTTTTTCCATACTCGTAATTCCATGAGTCTTGGCTTTGAACAGTAGCTTGCACTTCTGAACGCAGCTTAGTTCCTTGGTAAGCACCACCAATAGATACTGATAAGTCGTCCTTTTCAGACTCCATGTAACTACGTGTTCCACTGAATGTGTTGTCATACTGATAGATGTTTTCGTAAGCGCGAAAATTTCCAAAAACGCTGAACTGCTCATTTAAGTCGTGGGTATAACCGATCAAGCCATTTAATGTTTCAAAACCATGTCGGTCACCATCATTAACACCAGGAACAGGTTTAACGTTGTATCCTTCATCACTTTCATGGCTAATTGCTAGATTTAGCTGGCCATTTTCAGATGTTGCAACACCTGATGCTAAACTCAACTCTTGGTAATCTAAGCTACCCAAGCCCGCACTCAACGTTGTTGATTCTTCCGTAGCACGTGCAATAGTAATGATGTTAATTACACCACCGATTGCTTCCGAACCATATAGAGACGCTCGAGCACCTCGAACATACTCGATACGTTGAACGTAACTTAAAGGAATTTGGTTGAAGTCAACCGCCCCTTTTGCTGCTCTGGCAAATCGAACCCCATCGACTAAAACCAGTACCTGATCAGAGCTTGTACCACGAACAAATATAGAAGCTAGCTGACCTCTACCGCCATTTTGCGTTATTTGAATCCCAGTCAGTCGACGTAGTACATCAGGAATTGTTTTAGCTTGTGTTCTCTGAAAATCTTGACGAGTTACCACTTCGACATCGGCTAGCGTTGAAGCTGCAGACTGCTCAAAACGGTTCGCCGTCACCACCATGGTTTCATCGGCAGAGGCTTCTTGGGCGTGTAAATTGGAGATAGGTGAAAGCAGCGACGCTACAGCTATCGCTAAAAGGGACTTGTTCATATTGTGATCCTAAATCGCGTAAATTCCTACCAAGCCAAATATTGTGACTTAGCTGCTGGCAGGTATTCGGACTCAAGAGCTCAACCTAGTGGTTACCTAATATTCGACTTCCCACATAATCCTATATGCAGTGTCTTGGTGAATACTCGTTCTCTTTTACCGCTGCGCGTCAGTTCTGGATTTACACCAGATTCCCTTTTCAGCCATCTATACATCTAAATGGCACCAGCTTGTGAAGGATACTATTGTCCTAAGGGTAATTTGTCTAGTCTAAGATAGTTATAAGCTATAGTTTTCATGGCCAATTTACAGGTAATGGCTCTCAACACTGGACAAGAGGCTGTGATTGAATAAAATCTGCGCTCTTGATTTGAACGCACCACAGCAAAAGGCATAACAATGGCGACTTTAGATGTAAACCCGCAACGCTACCAAGAACAACTGGCAGAAAAGACCGAGCGTCTGACTGAGATGTTCTCACAATACAATGTGCCTGATTTAGAAGTGTATGAGTCACCAGAACAGCACTACCGCATGCGTGCAGAATTCCGCGTGTGGCATGAAGGTGATGACATGTACTACGTGATGTTCAATCAAGAAACCAAAGAGAAATACCGCGTTGATCAGTTTCCAGCAGCAAGCCGTCTTATCAATGACCTAATGCCACTACTAATGGAAGCAATGAAGGGTAACCCGTCCCTGCGTCACAAACTGTTCCAAGTCGACTTCCTTTCAACCCTAAGTGGTGAAGTACTTGTATCGCTTCTATACCACCGTCAACTTGATGAAGAGTGGATTGAAAACGCAAAAGCACTTAAGCAGCAACTTAATGACGAAGGTTTCAACCTAAACCTAATTGGCCGTGCACGTAAGATGAAGATAGTGCTAGACCAAGACTACGTAATTGAAAAGCTTAACGTGAATGGCGACAGCTACATTTACCAACAAGTAGAGAATAGCTTCACACAGCCTAACGGTAAGATTGCGGAGAAAATGCTGGAGTGGGCGGTAGACTGCACTCAAGAAAGCAAAGGCGACCTGCTTGAGCTGTACTGTGGTAACGGAAACTTCTCTTTAGCCCTGGCACAAAACTTCGAGCGAGTACTGGCAACTGAGCTGGCTAAGCCATCGGTAGACTCTGCGCAATACAATATTGCCGCAAACAACATCGACAACGTTCAGATCATTCGCATGTCGGCTGAAGATTTTACTGAAGCAATGGAAGGTAAGCGTGAGTTCCGTCGTCTAAAACAAGCTAATGTCGACCTAAAGAGCTACAACTGCAACACGATCTTTGTTGATCCACCGCGATCAGGTATGGATGTTGATACGTGTAAAATGGTACAAGGCTATGAACGCATCATGTACATCTCTTGTAACCCAGACACATTAAAAGAGAACTTGGACATTCTAAGCGAAACTCACAACATCACGCGTTTTGCTCTGTTCGATCAATTCCCATACACTCACCACATGGAAGCTGGTGTGTTCTTAGAGCGCAAAGCTAAATAGAAACAATAGATACAAAAGAACCGACCTTAACGATCGGTTCTTCAAATCAAAAAAAACGAGCCACGCGGCTCGTTTTTTATTGTCTATTCAGCTGAAGTTACGCTGACTTAGACATAAATCCTAGTTTCTTACCTACCCATGCGAGTAGCAGCATTGCCACGATGATAGCAAAGAAGTTAGAGCCAGCTTCTGGGTGTTGTGCTTTCACAAATGCCGAGTGGCCAAATGCACCAACGAAGAAACACGCTAGGCCAACTAGTGGGATATCTTCAGATACTGGGTTTGCTAGGTACTCTTGGTATAGAGCTTGAACAGCCAGTACTAGCGCAATAAGAGGGAAAATAGAGAAACCAACTTCGCTCATCGTTACCCAAGATAACAATGCGTCACCACAGACACCCGCAACAAGAGCCAGTACCAATGTTTTTCTTTCTGAACCGCGGTTCACAGTATTCTTTTCATTCGACATTATTCAATCCCGCCTTTTAGTCGGTTACGTTCACGTTCTTTGCGATACCAATAAGCCCCTTTGGCTATCATTCGCAATTGCATAATCAACCGCTCAGCAAGTTCATCTCGCTCACGGCTATTTAAATCCAAAGCTTCTGCGCCGGAACTAAATACCAAGGTGACTGATGCTTCTGCTTGGGTAAAAGCCTCTTCACGAGTCATCCCCGTACCTATTAGATATTCCGTCATTTCCGCAACAAAGTGCTGCATTTCTCTTGCGACGGCTGTTCGAAACTCAAATGAGGTTCCTGAACGTTCGCGCAATAACAGTCTAAATACGTTTGGACTGCTTTCGATGAACTCCATAAAGGTTTCAACCGAGGTGCGGATAACACTGCCTTCTTTTACGATTCGTTGCCTTGCCTGACGCATCAACTGACGCAGTAACAAGCCACCTTCATCAACCATGGTCAAACCGAGTTCATCCATGTCTTTGAAGTGACGATAGAAAGAAGTTGGGGCAATGCCGGCTTCGCGAGCAACCTCTCTTAAGCTCAGGTTTGAAAAACTACGGTCAGCACTCAACTGACTGAACGCAGCATCGATTAAGCTTCGACGAGTTTTTTCTTTTTGCTGTGCGCGAATTCCCATTGGTTTCATACTTTATCAATTTCTTCTTTTACAGCCTAAACAGGCATGCCTAATACTCAGGTAAATATAACGCGAATCACTCTATTTTATAAGGAATTCTCGCTTTATATGACATCAGACACCCCTCTTTGTTCACGTACCGAAGTAAATACGTTCGAGAACAAAATTTCAATCGCGGAGCTGTAATTTGGAGACATACAACATACCAAATATGACTTTTTCTTTAACACTGCGTGATCAGCTCGACTCTCTGATGCCCTTTTCATGTACCAAATAACGGAATCAGTTAAAATCTCGCTAAAGCAATGTTAAACAAATATAACAAGGAAGATTTCTATGTCGCATTCGAACCACTTTGATGTGATCGTGATTGGTAGTGGCCCCGGCGGTGAAGGGGCAGCGATGGGATTAACCAAAGCCGGGTTGAATGTAGCCATCATTGAAAAAGAAAGTAGCGTAGGCGGCGGATGTACTCACTGGGGTACCATCCCATCGAAGGCACTACGACACGCGGTTAGTCGTATTATCGAATTCAATAACAACCCACTCTTTTGCCAAAACAATAAAAGCCTCCACGCCACCTTCTCCGACATTCTTGGTCACGCTAAATCTGTAATCGACAAGCAAACGCGACTTCGCCAAGGTTTCTACGATCGCAATCAATGCACATTAGTCTTTGGTACTGCGCGCTTCATTGATAGCAACACGGTTTCTGTGATGCAAAGCGACGGTACAGAAGAGCTCTACTCCGCAGATAAGTTTGTTATTGCGACAGGCTCAAGACCTTACCAGCCTGAAAACGTCGACTTCCTACATGAGCGTATCTACGACAGCGATTCCATCCTGTCACTGAAACACGACCCGCAACACATCATCATTTACGGTGCTGGTGTTATCGGTTGTGAGTACGCATCTATCTTCCGCGGATTGGGGGTAAAGACAGACCTTATCAATACTCGAGACCGACTATTGTCATTCCTAGACAATGAAACGTCTGATGCGCTCTCTTATCACTTCTGGAATAGCGGTGTCGTGATTCGCAACGATGAAACGTTTGAGCGAATTGAGGGTACAGACGATGGGGTCATCATCCACTTAGAATCAGGCAAGAAGATGCGTGCTGACTGTCTGCTTTATGCAAATGGCCGAACCGGTAATACCGACAAACTCAACCTAGGAGCGGTTGGCTTGGAAGCGGACTCACGTGGGCAAGTTTCGGTCAACGCCAACTACCAAACCAGTGTCAGCCACGTATATGCGGTGGGTGATGTGATTGGCTACCCTAGCCTAGCGAGTGCCGCATACGACCAGGGTCGATTTGTAGCGCAAGCAATTGTCAAAGGCGAAGCAGAAAGCCACCTGATTGAAGATATCCCAACCGGCATCTACACCATTCCAGAGATCAGCTCTGTTGGTAAAACCGAGCAAGAGCTTACTGCAGCCAAAGTACCTTACGAAGTGGGACGCTCTTCATTCAAACACCTAGCCCGTGCACAAATTGCAGGTAAAGACATCGGTAGCTTAAAGATTCTATTCCATCGTGAAACCAAGGAAATTTTAGGCATCCATGTGTTTGGTGAGCGTGCTGCAGAAATCATTCACATCGGCCAAGCGATTATGGAGCAGAAAGGCGAAGCGAATACCATCGAGTATTTCGTGAATACGACCTTCAACTATCCGACCATGGCAGAAGCTTATCGTGTTGCAGCGCTTAACGGTTTGAATCGTTTATTCTAAGTAGGCTGTACAGCCTTATGAGCATTTGACCACCTATAGGCCAAATACTAAAACAGCAAGCACACACGCTTGCTGTTTCATTTTAAATCAAAAACTTAACAACACTCAGATAGTAATTAGATCATAGTGTCCTAAATGCTTATCTATCTGTACACTAAGCCAAGAACTCATTCCTTTTCCACTGTCTAATAAACAATACCGCTAGCCCAATTCCACGCATTCCCATGAAACAAATCATCGCAAACCATAGTGCATGGTTCTCAAACGATGAGGCTGAAAAGAAGATAAGGAAGAAAGTGCAGGTCGCAACAAACATGCTATTGCGCATTTCTTGTCCCTTGGTCGCGCCGATAAAAATACCGTCTAATAAGAAACACCACATCGACACCAAAGGCATTGCGACGAGCCAAGGTAAGTAAATCATCGCCTGCGCTTTTACCTCAGGTATGGTTGTGATCATATTGACCATGTTGCTACCTAGCATCATGAACACCGCAGTCAGGCCAAGACAAATGATTAAGCTCCAGAAAAAAGTACCTACGAGAGACTGATTCAACTCTTGCTTATCTTTAGCACCAATGGCCTTTCCTACCATCGCCTCCATCGCATAGGCAAAACCATCCATCCCATAAGAAATGATCATCAAGAAACTCATCAGTACCGCGTTGGCAGCAACCACATCATCGCCAAAACTTGCGCCTTGGAAAGTCATAAAAGTAAAAGTGGCTTGCAAGCACAGAGAACGTAAAAAGATATCGCGATTAAGTTTTACGAAACGAGAAAGCCCTTGAGTGGTCTGTTTCACCAAGGACAAGATTGCTGGTAACTGCCTCTTCGACCAAACACGTGCCACACATATCAAGCCAAACAACAGTCCCATATAATCAGCAAGTACCGAAGCATACGCGGCCCCTTCAACTTGCCAACCAAATCCAATTACAAACACCACATCAAAAACAATATTGGTGACATTAGTGATGATCACCATCCACATCGGCGCTTTGGCATTTTGTGTTCCAAGCAGCCAACCAAGAATCACAAAATTACTCAGGGCTGCAGGAGCACTCCAAGCACGAATCGAAAAGTACTGCTCACCATAAAACTTCACCTGATCGCTGGCGCTACTTAAAGAAAACACCACTTCAGCGATCATGCCATACAGCAGTAAAAACAAGGCAGCAAAACCCAAACTCATAGTAATGCCTTGCACGAACACCAACCCCAATTGCTGATTATCGCTGGCTCCATAAGATTGCGCCGCCAAACCTGTCGTCGACATTCTTAGAAAACCAAGCAGCCAAAAGGTCACACTGATCATGGTGCCGCCGAGTGCGACACCGCCCAGATACCAAGCATGCTCTAGGTGACCGATAACAGCCGCATCAACCAAACCAAGCAATGGGACGGTTATATTGGAGAGCACCATAGGTATGGCGAGCATTAGTACTCGCTGGTGCACCGATAAATTAGTTAGAGTTTGAACAATAGATTGGGGGAGAAATAACTTCACGATCACCTCTTTGATTTGAGGTGATAGTTTAACCTAGGGGGTAAAGATTCACTATTTTATGACTAGAGCTTGATAGAGAGTAGGAAGAAGAATACCTCTACCACTTCATCACGATAAGTTGTGGAGCCAGCCGCTTTTTGTATTGAGTCAACTTACTCAACATTCTTTGCCATAGCTTCCAGCGGTTACATTGTTGATCCAGAGGTGAGAAGGCTTTGACCCATTGAGTCCATGGTAGCCAATTCAATACGCTATCAACAGGGGAAGCCAAGCCGTGCGCGTATTCGCCAGAACCCAACTTTTGACCAAGCTTGCTTGAGGTCTTATCCCCTGCAAGAACTAAACAGGCATGTGCATGAGTAAATTGACGGCTTAGCGCTTGAATAAAGTGCGCAGTGGTTTGTTCATCGCAATCGAGCAGTGCATGTTCACAAACAATCAGCACTGGCGCCTGCTCTGGGATATTCAGCTCATCAAGCCAAGTAAGATCATTCACTGAACCACACTCTAAGCGATAACGTTCATTTTTATGGAATAAACGCTGACGCCACACCAAGTTTTCAGTGACATCCAATTCAACCCAATGACAACGGCCGTTATCTAAACGGTAGAAACGTGTATCAAGCCCTGCCCCAACGTTAATGATCCACGCCTCAGGGTTATGAGATAGATACTGTTGGATCTGGTTGTCACAAAGCTGAGTCAGTGTCGCGTACAGAAGCTGTTGCTGGTCGAGCTCTCCCGTTAAACACTCCGGTGCAAGACGACAGCGGGTACACGCTTGCGCTGCAATTGGATCGTAAACGAGGCCATCGTCAGCAAGGCTTTCTCGACTGCGAAACCAAAGAGGTTGGATAAGGTTGCTAGGAACATGAAATTCAGAATGAGCCATGTCTTGCTGCGCCATCGGCTTACGGGCAGCGCTGCGCTTTGAGGAAAGCAGTGTTGACTGAGGTTTGTTTTGATTCGACATGTTCATCTTCCTTGTAGCTCGACAAGGAAGATGATAATGAATATCAATTACAATGACAAGTTATTGAGAATAAATATCAATAACTCATTGTGTGATATTACATCCAATCTGTGTTGCGAATGATACCAACCGCTAAACCTTCAATGGCTAAGTGCTGGGTCTCTAGATCCACTTGGATTGGAGAAAATTCTTCGTTTTCAGCATGCAGTAGTACTGTTGAGCCTTTACGCTCTAGACGCTTAACCGTTACATCATCGTCGACACGTGCTACCACAACCTGACCGTCGCGTACATCTTGCGTTTTGTGCACAGCCAGTAGATCACCATCCATAATACCGATGTCTTTCATACTTTCGCCATTAACACGCAGTAAGAAATCTGCTTGTGGCTTAAACATACCAGGGTCCACTTGGTAATGCGTTTCTACATGCTCTTGAGCAAGGATAGGCTCACCCGCTGCCACTTGACCAATCAAAGGTAGACCTTCTTCGTCGTTGGCAGCGTCATCAAGCAAGATGCGAATACCACGAGACGCACCCGGAATGATCTCAATAGCTTCTTTTCGAGCTAGAGCTTTTAAATGTTCCTCTGCAGCATTAGCAGAGCGAAAGCCTAGTTCACGCGCGATTTCAGCACGTGTCGGTGGCATACCGGACTCTTCGATCTTGTTTTTAATCAGGTCGAAGACTTGTTGTTGGCGGGGCGTTAACGGCTTCATGAGTCACCTGTCTTTTTATACAGTTGACTGTGAGTATATCCAGTAACTGAACAAAAGCAAAGCAATTGGTTGTTTTTAGTTCATTTTTAAACAACGGGCTACTTTTTATAACTTTATAAACAGTCAGCTAAGTCGTTGTTTTAATCAAAGGCTTTAAAAATTGGTGACGATTAAACCTATACTCAATCAGTCGATGAATGATTTTCCACAAACTTAACGCCATTATGACTAATTCCATTAAAAGGTTAGACCAGTTTCTGGTATTCTTGCATCGATTAAATTTACGCCTAGGCCTATCCCTATTTTAAATCACTAAATAAAAATAGAGATACGCTTGAGCATGACAAAAAACTACTGAGGCAGTGAACCTATATGTCTTCTGGACAATCTTTTTCACGTTCAATGATGAAGCTTCCTTTATCCGTATTGGTAAAAGGCACATCCATTCCTTCAAACCCTATTGAAGATTTGAACATTGATTTAGGCAAACCAATTGTATATGCGTTACCTTTCCGCTCGAGTGTCGATCTCCTAACTCTACAAAAACATGCATTAGAGCTTGGGCTTCCTGATCCACTGAGCCCACTTGAGATTAATGGTAAATCACTGCAACGCTACGTGTTTATCGCGTCACGCAAAACCCTAGTTCAAGATGATGACCACGTACCAAGTTCATCGATCGCCGTATTCACCGAGCTACTTCAGCTTCATGAGTCTGATTCAGAGCTAGACGTTCAGGTTATCCCAGCAACCGTGTTGTGGGGACGTAAACCGGGTAAAGAAAATACCCAAAAACCTTATCTACAAGCGATGAATGGTCTAGAGAAATCAAGAGCAGTTCTTCTAGCCGGTCGTGATTGTTTAGTTCGTTTCAGCCCAGTGGTATCACTGCGCTACATGGCGAACTCTCACGGCACTGACAGCACCATTGCTCACAAGCTGGCACGCGTAGCACGTATCCACTTCTCGCGCCAAAAGCTAGCCGCGTCTGGCCCGAATCTTCCAAGCCGCCAAGCGCTGTTCGACCGCCTACTGAAATCAGAAGCGATCAAAAAAGCGATAGAAGACGAAGCGAAGTCGAAAAACATCTCGATCGAGAAAGCGAGCAAAGAAGCGCAAGACATCATGGATGAGATTGCAGCTAACTTCTCTTACTCTCTGATCAAACGCGGTGAGAAAATCCTGGGTTGGTTGTGGAACAAACTTTACCAAGGTCTGCACATCAATAATGCATCTACGGTTCGCAAATTGGCACAAGACGGTCATGAGATTGTTTATGTACCTTGTCACCGTAGCCACATGGACTACCTACTGCTCTCTTATGTGCTGTACCACGAAGGTATGGTTCCTCCGCATATTGCAGCGGGTATTAACCTCAACTTCTTCCCTGCTGGACCGATCTTCCGTCACGGCGGTGCTTTCTTCATTCGTCGCAGCTTTAAAGGCAACAAGCTGTACTCAACCATTTTCCGTGAGTATCTAGCCGAGCTATTCGCAAAAGGTTATTCGGTAGAGTACTTCAGTGAGGGTGGTCGCTCTCGTACAGGTCGTTTGCTACAAGCAAAAACCGGCATGCTAGCGATGACAATTCAGGCAATGCTGCGCGGCATGAACCGTCCAGTGACCCTAGTCCCTGTTTACATCGGCTACGAGCACGTCATGGAAGTAGCCACTTACGCTAAAGAGCTGCGTGGTAAACGTAAAGAGAAAGAGAACGCTGGCTTGGTGCTTCGTACTATTCGCAAGCTACGCAACTTTGGTAAGGGCTACGTTAACTTCGGTGAGCCAATTCAGCTAAACCAATACCTGAATGAGCATTCTCCAGAATGGACTAAAGACATCGATCCGATTGGCACTAGCAAGCCGCAATGGATGACACCAGTTGTGAACGATCTTGCGACCAAGATGATGACAAACATTAATGATGCGGCAGCAACCAACGCACTAACTCTGTGTGCAACTGCTCTGCTTGCTTCGCGTCAACGTGCACTATCCCGTGACTCACTGGTATCACAGATTGATTGCTACCTATCGCTACTGAAGAATGTGCCTTACTCTGAGACATTCACAGTACCGAAAGACAGTGCTGAAGATTTAGTGAAACACGCTGAAGCTCTGAATAAGTTCTTGATCGAGTCAGACACTATGGGCGACATCATTTCGCTCGACCGTCACCAATCAATCCTGATGACTTACTACCGTAACAACATCATCCATCTATTTGCACTGCCATCATTGGTCGCGCAGATGCTGATTCGTCAACGAGAGCTGTCGATTACAGATATCCAGAAGAATGTGGCGATCATCTACCCGTTCCTTAAGAAGGAGCTATTCCTTAGCTACCCAGAGGATAAGTTAGAGGAAGTTGTCGCCAACATTATCTCTGAGCTGGAACGCCAGGGTATGATCATGGTGAAAGACAACGAAGTCACGATTAACCAATCGAACAGCCAACCGCTGATGCTGTTGGGTCGTACTATCTCTGAAACACTGCAGCGTTACTCTATCGCATTGAACCTTCTGGCAGAGAATCCAGACCTCGATAAGTCAGAGCTTGAGCAGAAGAGCCAAGATATCGCGCAGCGTCTAGGTCGCCTACACGGCATTAATGCGCCAGAGTTTTTCGACAAGGGCGTATTTGCTTCAATGTTCGCAACGCTAAAACAGCAAGCGTACTTAGATAGCGACGGTAACTGCGATTTAGACAAGACCGCGGTTTTCGCTAAGCTGCTTTACTCGATGCTTTACCCTGAAGTTCGCTTGACGATCGAAGAGAGTATTCACCAAGCAGAATAACTCGCTTAAAAACAGAAAAGGCACCCATTGGGTGCCTTTTTTATATGTGATGTTTTTTACCAGAATGCGATAAGTAAGCCTGCGGTCACTGCCATTCCAACATAGTTGTTGTTTAAAAAGGCTTGGAAGCAGAGGTCTCGATCTCGGTGGCGAATTAGGTGCTGCTGATATACAAACAATCCACCGACAACCAGCAGGCTCCAGTAGAAGCTCCCGCCCAGTTGATAGTGCATACCAAGCGCAATCAACATCGCCAAAGTAATTAACTGCAGCACACCGATTACTAGCTTATCTTGGCGGCCAAACAGAATCGCGGTCGACTTGATGCCAATCTTAAGGTCATCGTCTCGGTCAACCATCGCATACTGAGTATCATAAGCGATGGTCCATAGTGCGTTGATGGCAAATACGAACCACACGACACCCGGTAGTTCATTGGTTTGTGCAGCCCACGCCATCGGAATCGCCCAGCTGAAGGCCAAACCCAGAAATAGTTGTGGCAGATGAGTAAAGCGTTTCATGAAAGGATAGATAAACGCTAAGCCCACACCAATAAACGACAACTGAATGGTCAGCGTGTTCATGGTTAACACCAGCAGAAAAGAGACAATGGCTAGCACCAAAAACAGAGCTACCGCTTCTTTACTGGATACTGCACCCGAAGGTAAAGGTCGTTGCTTAGTGCGTTTTACGTGGCCATCAACTTTGCGATCGGCAAAATCGTTAATTACACATCCCGCTGAGCGCATTAACACCACACCCAACACAAATACCACTAGTACCGATAAGTCTGGTAGGCCATTGGCTGCAATCACTAGCGCCCACAAGGTTGGCCACAACAGTAATAAGGTTCCAATCGGGCGATCCATTCGCGTTAACTGCCAATACGCTTTCGCTTTTGTGGCCAGCATTTACACACTCTCCTTAGAGTAAATGGGTGAAGTTGGTAAAAAAAGTTCCGCCACTAACATTGGCTTATGGTTCATCCATAAACGTGAGCGGCGAGCAAGCAGGCGCTCTTCGCCTACCATAACCCAACCGACTTGCAGTGCATCACGCTTAACGTTTTCTGCGCTAAACACCGTCAACCCGAGTGGTACATTGCCCTGTTGAGATAGATCTGAGTGTTGGTCATCCAAGGTAAGGCGTGGAATTAACGTGCGGCCAAGTACCCAAGGCTCACCGTCTCCCTTCAGAATAACCTTACGAAGTAAGCAATCTGATGATGAAAGCAAAGTCTCTTCGTCGTGTTGTAGTGTTGAGCGTTCCACGACTTGATTATGAAGTAACTCGACCGATAAGTGCTCACAGCACTCACCCAAACGACGAGATAACGAGCCTTGCTCCATTAACCACCCTTTGATGGTTTGATTCGGAAAATCAAATTTTTCTGTATTTTGCCAATCTACATTCATTAACGAATTAAGATACAGCGATATTGGCTGATTCATACTGGTATTCAATAGGTGACTTTACACGTACAATAAAGCATCAACTTCCGAGCTGTTTTAACCGCAAGCTGTGTTATAAACGTATTTAGATTTAGACCGCTCATTGTAACAAGACAAACGCGTTTCGAATATCGCGATTAAACTAAAGAAAAGTCACAAATATGCACAAACGTTATGTAGCCCAAATATTTCTAGCAATCACCCTACTTTTTTCTTTGCCTTCATTGGCGGAGGAGGAATCTACACCCAAGCTGGCGTACTTCACGCTAGAACCGGATCTCACTACTAACTTTTATACCAAAGGTAAGAAGCTGGGTTACATTCAAGTGCGCATCGACATTATGGTTGCCAACTCAACTGACCTCCCAGCCATTGAGCTTCACCAGCCCCTTATTCGCGATGCCGTGATTGAGCTCCTTGGTAAACAGAATGAAGAGACCATTAAGTCGCTTTCTGGTCGCGAAGACTTGCGTAAAACCTTAGTTGATCGACTTAATGAGATCCTATTGCCAGAAACAGGCAAAACCATCATTGCCGACCTCTTATTTACTAAGTACCTGTACCAATAAGGCGATGACCAAATCGAGATAAAAAAAGCGGCTTCATCGAGCCGCTTTTTCGTTTTCACAGAAAACTCACCACCAATATCGCTAAGCGATAGACTTTGATTTCATTGAATCAATCCAGCCGATACCGACACCGGCAATCAAACCAGCTAGGTGTGCGGTGTTAGCAATCGCCATAAACGGTTGCATGTAACCAAGCACTAACCAGATCAGCATGAAGCCGACGATCTGTCTCGGTATGGTTAGTCCTAATTGAGGAGCCTTAGTGCCCACAACCCACAGATAACCAACTAGCGCGTACACAACTCCAGATAACCCGCCAAAGTTAGCACCCTCAACCCAGTACTGCCCTGCGCCGGACAGCGCCGATGATATAGCGAAAATCTGCAGTAGCTTCAGACCACCTAGCTTCTTCTCAATATCACCGCCAAGCTGCCACCACCACAGAATATTAAAGGCTATGTGCATAACGGAGAAATGAAGAACCGCATGGCTAAGCCAGCGCCACAACTGCCACTGCTGCCCATCCAAAGCTGGAAAATGCAGCATTTGAAAGATCTGCTTATTGAAGCCAAGTTGCTGCAGAGCAAAAATCACCACACACAACAGCATAATGCTGAGTGTAACGGGGCCGGCTTTAGCCTTAATCATGCTTAGAAAGCTCGGAGTATGGTAATGAAACTGACTTTTACGCGTTTCAGCAACATCCCAAGAAGCGGCTTGATAACGCTTGTGGTTGGGTTCAGACAGAAAACGGTTGAGCTCCGCTTCTGTCTCCACTTGATGTTGAGCATCAATCAGCCACAGCGCGACACGCCCTTCCCCTTCTGGAGACATCTGAATCGAAATATGACGCGACGCCATATAATCAATGAAGGCCTGCGCAACACGCGCATTATTCAATACCATCAATCTTACCATTGGAGTTTCCTGCTTAAATTTGTCTAAGGAAGCAAACTAGCCTGTCACGACAGGAAGCTGGGCACGATGCCAAGCTTCAAAGCCTCCATCAACACTATATACGTCTTCAAAGCCTTGGTTGACTAGATACTGCGCCGCACCTTGGCTACTAATGCCGTGATAACACATCACAAGGATAGGCTGTTCAAATTCTACCTCATCCATAAACGCCACCATGGTGTCATTCGTCAAATGATACGCACTTTCTGGGTGCGCAACGGCAAATGACTGTGGATCGCGGATATCTACTAGGCGTGCGTCGCTCTGCTCAATGAGTGTTTGAGCACCTTGCACATCAATATGTTTAAACTGGTCCATGACTTTCTCTTGTACTGATTTACTTTGATGCCATTGTAACCTATCCCAAGGCTAACATTTACACCGACTTAATAAGGTTATCCACCAGCGATCACTTTTACACCATATGTGGATAAATCTGTGAATTGCGTGAATAAAGTGTTTTAAGAGAAATGGATCCACAAGATGTAGTAATGATCCTGATCTATCTGTGGGTTAACTTGAAACTATCCCCATCTACAAAACCGCCTGTAAGCCTTACTACACCCTGCTTTTTGACAACTGACAAAGAAACTCCTCACAGAGTTATCCACAATCCATACTTAAAAGTTTCGATCGCAAAGACACTAGAATGCGATCCAAACAAAAAGGCCGAGATCTCTCGATCTCGGCCTTTTCAAAAAAATTGTGTGTGGGCTTAGAAGTCGCCGACAGCTTGCTTTAGCTTCTTCATTGCATTCTTTTCTAGCTGACGAACACGCTCTGCTGAGATGTTATAGGTTTCAGCGAGATCTTGCAGCGTGGCTTTGTCGTCATCTAACCAACGAGAGCGAACAATGTGTTGGCTGCGATCATCTAGGCTTGCTAGTGCATGGCCAAGACGGTTATTGGTATGGGTTTCCCAGTTTGCTGCTTCAACCGTTTCAGCTACGTCTGACGCTTTGTCTTCTAGGTAGTAAACAGGTGCTGTGTAAGCTGAACCGCCGTCATCGTCGTCCATAGGTGCTTCAAAGGTCGCATCTTGCGCCGCAAGACGAGATTCCATTTCACGAACTTCAGAAGGCTCTACACCTAACTCGCGAGCAACGGTTTCAACTTCACCGTTGTTGAACCAACCTAAACGCTTCTTAGATTTACGCAGGTTGAAGAACAGCTTACGCTGCGCTTTCGTCGTTGCAATCTTAACGATACGCCAATTACGAAGTACGTACTCATGGATTTCAGCTTTGATCCAGTGAACAGCGAAAGATACCAGTCTTACCCCAACTTCAGGGTTAAAGCGTTTTACCGCCTTCATTAGACCAATGTTACCTTCTTGAACAAGGTCAGCCATAGGCAGGCCGTAACCAGAGTAACCTCTCGCTACATGAACCACGAATCGTAGGTGTGAAAGGATCAAGCCTTTCGCAGCTTCGATCTCACCTTTGTAATGTAATCGCTCTGCAAGTCCACGCTCCTCTTCAGCAGTTAGCATTGGGTAGCTGTTTGCTGAGCGGATATAGCTGTCTAGGCTATCTTGTGTGACTAAAGCCATTTGATACGCTTGGTTTGCCATTCGGTTCCTCATCAATCTCTGATCTGGAGTAGTCTTTCTATTAGAACCCGCTAATCTTGAACCTAAAATGAACAGGATTCAAGAAGGGGGAAGTAATTATGCATAATCAATTCGTCTATACAAGGCGAAAACTGACTAACATGTGTCTATTTCTCGTCTAAATATGACTCAATTCACCTAAACAGGTTCAATTTCTTTTAGGTGTCTTTGGGCAGAAAGTTTTGCTGCCACGCTACCAAGCAAGGTTCCAACAATCAAAAGCAGCAAAGATTCATCCCAGCTTAAGCCAATTAAGCGGAAATGACTGTCGTATAACTGCGCTAAATCGTCCACTGCACTGTTGAGTAATACAGTAATCAATGCGGTCATGATCCACGCACTGATAGATCCCAATACACCAAACCACATACCTGTATACAGATAAGGGCGTAGGATGAAACTATCGGTCGCCCCAATTAGCTTCATGGTTTGGATCTCTTCTTTATGAGCAAGAACATTAAAGCGCAAGGTATTACCAATAATTAGAAATACCGCTCCCAGCATAAGGAAGGTTAATGTCACTACGATGACAGTAGCCAGTGCCTTAATCGCATCGAGTCTTGCTAACCAATCTTCATCAAGGCGAACGTCAGTCACCGAGGGTTGTTCTTTGACTTGCTTAGCCAGTGCTTTAATTTCCGTGTCTGTTTCAACGCTCGGTGTGATGATCAATACACCTGGTAGTGAGTAATCATCAAGAATCGTCAGTGCATCATTGAAGCCTGAGTACTGGCTAAGGTCTGCAAGTCCCTGCTGTGGTGAGATGTACTCCACTAGATCCACTTGTGGCCAGCTTTCAATCTCATCCTTCATCACCATCACTCTAGGTTCAGGGATACCCTCTTCTATATAGGCGCTAACCTGAGAAGGGCTTGCCACATCTTGTGCAGCCTCACCCACGTTTTTACCCAGTAGGTATAAACACGCTGGCATCGCCAATGCCATAGAGATCACAGCCAAAGTCAGTAAATTTCCCAGTGGGCGCTGCCACAATTCAGATAGAGAAGACTTCGCCTGCTTCCAGTGAACCACTAAAAAGCCATCACTTGCCGCACGATTGTTGGCGCGCTTTGGTTTCGCCTTTTTAAGACGTTTGTTAACGGCCATAGTCTTCTACCTCACTTAAGAAGCCTTGGTTTAACTCGAAATGACGATATTGTGGGCGAGTGTTTACTAACCCCACATCATGCGTAGCTAAAAGGATGGTCACGCCTGCTCGATTAAACTCTTCGAACAGTCTTAAAACTCGGTTCGATAATTCTGGGTCTAGGTTACCGGTCGGTTCATCGGCCAATAGTAAGGTTGGTCGATTCACCACAGCGCGTGCAATGCCAACACGTTGCTGCTCACCGCCCGACAATTGGCTCGGCAAGCAACGCGCTTTGTCCAATAACCCAGTCTTGTCTAATGCAGCACCAACGCGTCGTTTGATTTCATTTTCAGAAATCGACTCGATACGCATTGGCAGAGCTACATTGTCGTAAATAGAGCGGTCCATTAACAAACGGTGGTCTTGAAAGACAATACCGATGTTACGGCGCAAGAAGGGAATGTCTTTACTCGGAATTCGAGTAATGTCGTGATCGTTGAACCAAACGCGCCCGTCGGTCGGGCGCTCAATCGCACAGATCAATTTCAGCAGTGTACTTTTACCCGCACCGGAATGACCACCCAAAAAAGCCATTTCACCTCGCTTAAGATGAAAGTCCACTTTTTGTAATGCTTGGCGTCCACCTCGGTAGGCCTTGCTCACTTGCTGAAACTTGATCACCGAAAATTCCTCTTACGATCACTCTTATCAAATTTAAAAAGGTAGCAGGTTAAACACAAACCAAATTGCTACCCAAATTACTCTTCGCGGCTAAACAACGCTTCAATAAAGTCTTTTGACTCGAATGGACGCAGATCGTCAATGCCTTCGCCAACACCGATAAAGCGAATTGGAATCTGGAACTGATCAGCGATAGAGAAAATCACACCGCCTTTTGCAGTACCATCTAGCTTAGTCAGTGTAATGCCGGTAACTGGCGCTACTTCACTGAACAATTTCGCTTGGCTGATTGCGTTCTGACCAGTACCAGCATCTAACGTTAGCATAATTTCATGCGGTGCTGAGTCGTCAATCTTCTTCATTACACGAACAATTTTACGCAGCTCTTCCATTAAGTTGCTCTTGTTCTGTAGACGACCCGCTGTATCCGCGATAACCACATCCACACCACGAGCCTTAGCAGCTTCAATCGCATCATAGATAACCGATGCACTATCAGCGCCAGTGTGCTGAGCAATAACAGGAACGTCGTTGCGCTTACCCCATACTTGTAGCTGCTCAACCGCTGCAGCACGGAAGGTATCACCTGCCGCCAGCATCACTTTCTTGCCTTCATTCTGGAACTGCTTCGCAAGCTTGCCAATGGTCGTTGTTTTACCTACACCATTAACACCTACCATTAGGATGACGTAAGGCGTTTTAGTGGTATCCACCTCTAGAGGCTGTTCCACTTGGCTTAAGATATCAGCCATCTCTTCTTTCAATAGACCATACAGCGCTTCACCATCTTTCAGGTCATTGCGAGATGCTTTTTCTGTTAGGTTATCAATGATTTTGACTGTTGTGTTCATGCCTACGTCAGCAATCAACAGTTGTTCTTCAAGCTCTTCGAATAGATCTTCATCAATTTGCTTGCCTTTGAACAAACCAAAGAAGCCCGCGCCAATGTTGGCTTTAGTGCGGCTTAGGCTACGCTTCAAGCGCGCAAAGAAACTCTCTGTCGGTTTCTCTTGAACTTCTTCAACTTGTGGCTCTTCTGCAACCACTTCAGGCTCTGCTTCTGCTTCTGCTTCTGCTTCTGCTTCTGCTTCTGCTTGTTCAGGTTGAACCTCAGCACTTGGCTGTTCAAGCTCTTCTTGTAACTCCGCCTCTTGTGCAGATTCTTCCTTTTCTACCGGTTGCTCAACCTCAGCTTGAGGCTGCTCTTCCGTTTGCTGATCTACTTTAGAGTCAGTCTGCGTTTGTGGGCTCTGTTCTTCTTCACCAAAGCCAAGCCACGATAATAATCCGCGCTTCTTTTTTTCCGCCATCAGAGGAGTTTCCTAGATCTACTAATTAACTGTATTGACTTAATGCACGTCGACTCTTTGCTATTGTTCTACAATACAAACTTGTAGACACGAATAGTAAAGAAAAATGACAAAGCAGTGATATGCTTGCTGTTTGCTTGATACACTTTGTCATTGCAAAATTTATTTAATACTCGAACCAAATTAAATTGGGCTCGATATAGTATCACTTTATTAGCGGTCAAAAAATCTATGGTAAGACGTCGCCAGCAAAACACATCACAAAAAAAGCCATCTGGAGGCTTTGTTAGAATCATCAGTGGCTCATGGAGAGGTCGAAAACTCCCAGTTCACGACTTAGAGGGATTACGCCCAACTATTGACCGAGTAAAAGAGACACTCTTTAACTGGGTGGCTCAAGATATCCCAAATGCGACGTGTCTGGATGTATTTGCAGGCTCTGGCGGGCTCGGTTTTGAAGCAGCGTCTCGCCAAGCGAAGATGGTGACGCTTTTAGAGATGAACCAAAAGGCGGCTAAACAGCTTTCAGACAACGCTAAAGAACTGAAAGCCGATAACATTAAGGTAGAGAATATCGACGCTATCTCTTACCTCAGTAAACCGGGGACACCGTATGATGTGGTTTTCTTGGATCCACCTTTCCGCAAAGGCCTTCTTGCTGAGACAGTCAACCTACTCGAATCTAACGGTTGGTTGGCTGAAGATGCGGTTGTGTATGTCGAAACTGAAAAAGAACTTAAGCTGGAAGGCATGCCTGAGAACTGGGAGCTCTATCGTGATAAAACGACTGGGCAGTCTAGTTACCGCCTTTTCCATAGAACCAATGCAGAATAGGATTTAAATAATGAATGTACTGATTCCCGTAGCCAAAGCGGCTATTGCTTTCGTTTGGTTTGTTCTCATCGTAAATATTTTCCATCCATTCCCAGGAAACGCAGCCATTGCCCTGTATATCATGACGGCATTCTTGTTCTTCATGCACGGTCTACAAATGCTGATCTTCATTGGTGCATTTGGCGATAAGATTTCCATGACGCGCTGGGAGAAGTGGTCAATTCTAATCTTCGGTATCTTTGCTCTGCTCGATATCCGACGCAAATACATGATGTAAAAAAAGCCGCTCATTTGAGCGGCTTTTTTAATGTTGTTTGTCAGCATACGGACTCTAAGAGAGCATGTAAGCTTTGATACCATCGAGGAACATCTGCGTTGATATCATAATAAGCAATAGACCCATCAATCGCTCTACCGCTTTAAGGCCTCGCTCTCCGAGGATACGCAGGAAGAAACCATTAAACATCAAGATAAAGAAAGTTGCGCCCCAAGCCAGTAAGACTGCCGCAGATAGCTCCAGCATATTACCTGGGTGCTGAGTCGATAGCAGAATCAAGGCTGCAATCACCGATGGCCCCGCAATCATCGGTATTGCCATAGGTACAATAAATGGCTCTTCACCCGCCGCTAATCCAGTGATACTCCCTGCACTTGGGAAAATCATCTTAATCGCGATGATAAACAGGATAATACCGCCTGAAATACTTAAGGTTTCTGGCTGAACGTGCAAAAAGTTCAGAATGCTCTGACCGGCAAACAAGAACAATAAAAGGATAATCAACGCGAACATAAGCTCACGAATCAAAACAATTCGGCGTCGCTTTGGATCGATATGTTTAAGTATGGAGAGCACGATCGGCAAGTTGCCTAACGGGTCCATAATAAGAAACAGCATGGTAGCTGCAGATAGGATTTCCATGAGTAAGTCCTGAAAAGCGAAGGTGCGCGGAGTATAGCAGCCTCAATCCGGCTTTTCGAACCCAGTGGGGAGGATTATGTGTTAAATGTTTGATTTAAAGGGAAGCAGTAATCCACTTCCCAAAACAATCGAATTAGTGGCTACATACTCGTGCCATATTGGTTCTCAGCTTATCACCCTCTAGCACCACCTTCTCCATTTTCAAAAAGAACGTCAGCAATGCATCTAGGTCTAAGCCACTTAGCTTGCAAGTGTGGAAACGAGCTTCTGAGCCATATTCTTGTGCTAGTTTTTCCGCTAACTCTTCACGCGTTAGAGCTTGTTCATTCAATAGGTTCAGTACATTGTGAGCATGGATTTCAGTCGTCATTAGAGGTTCCCCTGTCTGTCATATCTCGCCAAGCATAACGAATTGCTGTTAGCGCACTTTGATATAACGCAGCCTCAGGGCAGTTATCAACTAAAGGGTTAGTGACGCCACGATGAGAGAATGGGCTAGGAAGTAACTACCTGTCACCCACATGTAAGCCCCTTTGATCGGGCTTCGATAGCAATTCAATGCGTAGGCCAAAGCAGAAAGCAACAAAACACAACAACCGATGAAGCCAACACCATGTGACATGTGTGGATCAAGCAACCATACCTCACCCGACGCCCATGCTAATTGGATAAGTACAATTCCCATAATCACAACAGGAAATACCAACTTATCAAGACGAGGTAACAATAAGAAAAAGGCCACTACGCAAGCCGCAAGCAAAAGGGCGAACAGCCACCAGACCACTTGACCAGAAAGTTGCAGCCAAAACGCTTTGCTATAACAGAGTTGCGCGACTAGGAAACAGATAAAGTGCAGCGGCTTTCTCTTGGAGAGAGTGTGCAGAATATCCGCCAGTGCAGACACAACCAAGCCACCGACAATCCAATAACTATAAGTGGTAATCTCAGGCTGGCTTAATGCAATCGTAGCTAAAAGTACAAAAGTGAATACTTTGTAGATTAAGGTTTGAGTAACATGCCCATGCTTAGCTCCTGCTATCGCTCCGATACCAGATAGCGAAACCGCTAACCAACTCCACATAACATCTACCCTATTACCTCAAATCGTCGCCAGTCTAGGCACCTCAATAGTGATGTAAAGCGCTAGCCCCTCAAAATTGGATCTTGCTTACGCTTCCACTAAAAATGTGATCGATACTCAAAATGAAATGAAATACTCAATCTGATGATAGCAACCCACCTATTTGGTGCTTTTATCGTTCAATACCTACAAAAGTACACCCCAGATCCAGTTTGAAAGAACTAACCCCTCCTTTTATAAATACGGCCATCCTCCAAAGCGCCAAAAACACTCAATTCCCACAATGCAACACTCTAAAACAAAAACTTATAAACATTTAAAAACAACGACTTAAAAACAAAAATATTAACTTTAAACACCTGAAAACTTCAGGTTCTCATTTCCAATAAAAACTCTCACACAACATCAAAATAGGGAGCTCACTTGCATGATAAGTAAGCTGCCTCACTACAACACCATAGTATAAAACTCAAAATAACCTTCATAACAAGCATTGCAACCCCCCCTAACCACCCAGCACTCATTAATACACTTTAACAAGTTTTAACAACTATGATTACATTAATTAAATCCACAAAAACAACAACTTAAAAACAAAAAGGGCAAACAAGAACCACAAGGAACAAAATTAAACCAACACAAAAACAAGCATAAACTTCGCAAATAACCCCTTTGAAACTGAAGTTTTCTTATGATTTTAGGGGCTTCAAAACTAATTCTTGATCTAAAGCCTAAAGTAGTGCTATTCTTAATCACATAGCGATAGTTAACCAGATTTAGGAGTAGTGTTATGATTTCATCTTCGCAAAAACAAGGACTTGTAATGATCGCGGTAGTTGTTGGTCTTATGACACTACCGATGATGTACTAATCAAGTACCCAAAAAGAGAAAAGGGACGCCGTGGCGTCCCTTTTCTTTTATCTAAATCTGTTACTTTGAGAATAGATGCAACGTCAATACATCCCAGTTGGCATAATAGAACCCGGCCGCAGCCAAAGTCATTACCATCATTAAAAGAATGGCAACACGCCAAATAAAGCGCCCGCTTCTTGGGGTTAGCTCCTTCTCACAATCATTACACATCATGATGAACTGATGATGATCCTCTAATTTCGCATCATGATCGTTCACTACCTTGTTTCGACAAGTGGCAATGTAGCGTAGTTTTACCACCATATCGTGTGGCAATCTCTCTTCACAGCTCGTGACCAGCTCATGCAGCCCTTCTCCCTCAGCGTGATACTGAAGCCGCAATAACTTCTCTATATTACGAGTCCTTGTGACTACTTTTTCAATGTCCGTCATATTGACCCTCCCACTCCACACTTTAATTTTAGTCGAGCATTACCCTATTCTTATACAAATTGATCACGATTTACGTGAGAAAGAGACAATAAATAACAACGTGTTATCCACAAATGGCAATGAAATGTGATATCAGCCGAAAAACAACTCGCTCAACTTACATCAATTCACGAATAGCGGCTTTAAACACATATCCCTTGCAGTCGACCGACTAGAATACCCCTCAGGACTATATGGAGGTTGTATGCCTAATTCACTTTTTCTTGCGATTATTGTACTTGTCGCCCTAGCAGGCTGGGTTTTTGTTAGCTTTTTCAGAAAACATATGCAAGGAGAGAACGCGCCAGAGAAAAAGGTGGATGTTACGGTACTCGATAAACAATCCATTGACCTTCCTGATGCGCAGCCGGGTCAAGAAGACCAAGAGTATTGGATCTACGTTCAACGCGGACTGGTTGGCCCAAAACGCGAGTTCCAAGTTGGTATTCATTACTACCACGCTCTCAATCCTGGGGACAAAGGTACATTAACCTACCAAGGTGATAAGTTTTTGCACTTTGCCCTCAAGCGCTAAATCCTTTTTTTTTGCATTTAATTTTCTATTGTTATGGCAGTAACCAGCGTGTTTTCTCTGATTTTGCCATTAACCAACTCATCCATAACGCTCCTGCCCCACTGATCACTACCCACAATGGAATAACCCAAGCAGGATGGCCTTGATACCAACCAAACTCCTTCATCGGCCATAAGAAAATTGGGTGCAACAAATAAATGCCTAAGCTGTGTTTGCTGATAAAGCCCACCACTTTATTCGACTTATCAGATAATCCTTCTCCAAAGTAGCGACATAACATAAACACCATACTTGCAGCCAATACTGTATTGAGTGTTTTGTAAGACAGCCAGCGGCCTACTGTGTACTTCTCTGCCGCGAGACTCGCATCAACCACCATATAAACCGTGGTAAACAGTGCCAAGGCACCCAATATCGTAGTCCCTGTGACCACAGGTGCGGTAAGAGGGAGTTTCTTATACAAGATATAACCGAGTGGTAAGTAGCCAGTATAAAGCCACAGCTCATGACTCCACGGGCCATCAATTTTGAACAAAAACAGTAATGTGGTGAACAACCAAACAGCAGTAAAGCTATAGATGAACGGGTCACCATATTTGCGCAGCCCGATCTGCATAAACGGGATCACAAAATAGAGCGGTATGAAGTAATAGAAAAAGCCCAAGTGATAATAGGTATAGTGATGATAGCTGTTACTCAGCACTTCCCAGCTAACTGCAGCATCAAACCCCGACGCTGACCAGCCAGAGAAATAGGTATAAAACAGCGACCACACAAGAAATGGAATCAGCACCTTACCTAGGCGTCGTTTGAGGTAATACTTGGCATCAAACGGACGTTGGTCACTGAGCATCAATGCACCGGTAATCAAAATAAACACCGGAACCGCCCATCGGCTAAAGCCATTCACCGTGATTGCAGTTAACCACTCGTTGAATGGGATCATGTTGAGCTCATTACGATACGGTGCTAGCACATGAATTGCGATTACAGCTACTGCTGCAACGCATCGTGCTAAATCAAAGAAGAGAATTCGCTGCTTCATGTAAATGCCTGATTAATATTCAATCATTCTACTATAGCAACAAAAAAGCTGACTGGTATGGTGACCAAGTCAGCTTATTGTTAAAGGAGAAGCATATCGCGATTTTATCGAATCCGACTGAAACTTATGCGGCTGATGTTTGTGGCACCTTAGGTAAACGCAAAGAGATCACCGTTGTTATCGCTAAGAATGCAAACGAGACCCACAAACACGCAGACAAGCCACCCATTTGAAATACTAAGCCAGACAAGATAGTACCAATCAAGCGACCCATTGCATTCGCCATGTAGTAGAAACCCACATCAAGCGATACACCATCGCCTTTCGCATAACTCACGATGAGGTATGAGTGAAGTGATGAATTGACTGCGAAGATAGCGCCAAACACCATCAAACCACCGATGATCACAAGCTCTGGCTGCCAACCGATTTGTACTGCGTAAGCAATACCCGCCGTTACAATCGCCAATGCACCGACCCATAATAGGGCTGCATGACCATCTGGAACCTTACCCTGCGCCTTACCCGTAATCTTAGGTGCAATGCCCTGTACAAAACCATAAGCGATAGTCCAAGCCGCCAAGAAGCCACCCACCCATGAGTGATCCCAACCAAATACACTGCCTAGATAGATTGGCAGAGCAATCACAAACCACACGTCACGAGCACCAAACAGGAACATACGCGCCGCAGACAGGATGTTGATCGATTCAGACTTAGAGAAGATTTGTTTGAACTTAGGCTTGGTTTTCGCCTTACCCATGTCCGCTTCTAAGCTCACTACGCTACCGATAAAGACTAAGGTCAACACAGCGGCCATCACAAGCACTGCATATTGGAAGCCTATCGTTGAAAGCAGAAAGCCACCAATAAAAAAGCCTGCGCCTTTCAGAGCATTCTTAGATCCGGTCAGAATCGCAATCCATTTATACAAAGCACCTTGCTGTTCATCCGGTACTAAGGTTTTGATAGAGCTTTTGGCACTCATCTTATTGAGATCTTTGGCGATACCTGACAGCGCCTGCGCCGCCATTACCCAAGGAATAGTCAACATGGCCGATGGCAAGGCGAGCATCCCCAAGGCGAAGACTTGCATCCCCAGGCCAATGTTCATGGTCTTATTGAGGCCAAGACGCGCTCCTAGCCAACCACCGATTAAGTTAGTCACCACGCCAAAGAATTCATAGAAGAGGAACAGTGAGGCGATCTCTAACGAGCTGTAACCAAGGTCGTAGAAATACAGGACCACCAGCATACGAAGTGCACCATCAGTAATGGTGAAGTTCCAGTAGTTGAAAGTCACCAACATGTATTGGCGAACACTCTTACTTAGATTTGAAAACATAATGCTATCTCTGCAATCAAAACAAAAAGAGCTTTTGGATCACGGTAAGCTTAACACTCCAGATACCAAAAGCTCCTTGTCTAACACCGATGAATATTAGCTATTCGCTACACCATGAATGTATTCAACTTGGATCGGTTTAGTGAAAGCACCTGGACGCAGTGCTTGAACTTCTTGAACGATCTTGTCGAGATCCCAACCTTTTTCTAACAACAAGTGAGCTGCGAACAAACCTGTACGGCCTGAACCGCCCATGCAGTGCATAGCGACTTTCGCACCGCTATCAACGATTTTGTGCAACTCAGGGCTTGCTGCAGACCATTTCGCCGCAAACTCAGCACCCGGAGCACAATCGTCTTCGATTTCGATTTGGAACCACTGCATGCCTAGCGCACGTGTTTTCTCACCAAGTGCTGCCACGTCTTTGCTTGCAAGCTCTGCATCATCTAGCGCAGTCACGATAGCTTTAACGCCCTGCTCTTTCAGTTGTGCCAGAGATGCATCAAGATCAGCCTCTTTAGTACCTGGGCATGGAGTCAGAATCAGAGCGCCTTGCTCAAGGTCTAGTTGCCATGTTGGATGTGTCATAGTGTTATCTCCTAAGTGCTCAGGTTTATGCTAAACCAACAGTACGAACTAGCTCAGCGGTACGTGTCGCGTAACCCATTTCGTTGTCGTACCAAGCGTAGATCTTAACCATACGCTTACCAACCAGCATGGTAGAGAGTGCATCAACGATAGTAGAACGTTGGTCACCTTTGTAGTCGATAGACACCAATGGACGCTCTTCAAAGCCAAGAATGCCTTTAAGCTCATTCTCAGATGCTTCTTTCAGCATCGCGTTAACTTCTTCTGCTGTCGTGTCTTGCTTCACTTCGAAGATGATGTCCGTCAGAGACGCGTTCGCTAGTGGTACACGAACTGCGTGGCCGTTGATGCGGTTTTCAAGCTCAGGGAAGATCTCAACAATCGCCTTAGCAGAGCCTGTCGTGGTTGGGATAAGGCTCATGCCACATGCACGTGCACGACGTAAGTCTTTGTGCGGCGCATCTAGGATAGTCTGAGTGTTAGTTAGATCGTGAATCGTCGTGAATGACGCGTTCTCAATACCTAGCTTCTCGTTAATTACCTTAACCACAGGAGCGATACAGTTAGTGGTACAAGATGCTGCCGTTACAATTTTGTGTACTGCTGGGTCAAAGATGTTGTCGTTCACACCAACCACGATGTTTGCGATACCGTCTTCTTTCACTGGCGCCGAAACCACAACACGTTTTACGCCTTGCTCTAGGTATTTGTTTAGGAAAGAAGTTTTACGGTGTTTACCCGTAGCTTCAATCACCACATCACAGCCAGACCAATCGATCGCATCGATGTCGCGCTCTTGCGTTGTCTTGATACGCTGACCATTGATGACCATCTCGTCGCCTTCAGCGGTTACTTCATGGTGCCAGCGACCTTGAACTGAATCGAACTCTAGAAGGTGTGCAAGCGTTGCTGTATCGCCTGCTACATCATTAATCTGTACAAACTCTAGCTCTTCCCAGTCGAAAGCTGCGCGAAGTGCTAGACGGCCGATACGGCCAAAACCATTGATACCTACTTTAACTGTCATGTTCTTTTCTCTCAGTTAGTGGTGAATCTAAAAATATTCGATTAAACGCAACATTGAGGGCGTGAAGTCATCGCTTCTAAACGCTCAATGTCTTGCTGATATTCGGTTTTCAAACAATTGGATGCGATAAGGTCATCAATTAACTTTAGCATCCAACCCGGTAAATCTTTGGACAGGCGGTAGAACACCCACTGCCCTTGACGAACGTCCGTTAGGATCCCGTTTGAGCGCAACTGCGCTAGGTGACGAGATACCTTTGGCTGACTCTCTTGCAGTGCTTCAGTTAGCTCACCAACAGATAAACACTCTTGGCGTACAATCATCATTAGGCAACGTACTCGCGTTTCATCGGACAATAATTTAAAAAACTGGTGAGGAAGCATACTTGTATTCTCATATATGGATATGCGTATATATTAGTTATAAAAAAACGCACGTCAAGGCGTGCGTTTCTACTGTCATAAAAGTTTAATATTCGAGCAGCTAGGTTTGACTCGTAATGCTATGGCTCCAACGTTGCGCCTCAGCAAGCTCAGCTTTAACCTGCTCAACACTGAGTCCTAACGTATTACAGTGCTCTTCTATCTGACGCCAATCAGCGTGTTCAAAGCTCTCTTCTAGAGCCAGCAGCTGACCATATGGTCCCTCTCGACGCAGCAGCGCCAGCTTAATGATCTTACATAACGGCAACTGTTCAACTAAGTGCTCTAACGACAGATCGAGTAACGCATCCAACAGTGAGAACAGCCCAATCATGAAGGCCTGTTCAGTATGTCCTTCAAAGGGTTGATAGCGCGACATACGCTGGCAAAACTGAGCACGCTGCAGAGATAAGCTGTATAACTCTTTTGGTTTCTTGTCAGAGACATAAGAGGCAACCGCCAATGACACAAACATCTTTAGGTTGTCTTGTCCTAAATACACCAGCGCCTGACGAAATGAGGAGATGCTGACTTCCAGACGTGGCGACATGGTATTCACAAAACGGAGTAGCTTGTAAGAGAGCGCGACATCCTTTGCCACAATGCTCTCTACGCGCTTAAAGTCGACATTAGGCTTGCAGACCTCTTGGAACAACTCCATCGCAATCACGTGTTCAGGGCTGATGTATTTGGTCTTAACCATTTCTGGCTTACTGAAAAAATAGCCCTGAAAAAACTTAAAACCCGCCTGCTTGGCTCGCTGAAACTCTTCTTCTGTTTCAACACGCTCTGCGAGAAAGCTGTATTTCTTGCCTTGATGTTTTTGCACCAATTCACACGCGGCATCTAAGCCCATCTGCATGATGTCGAGCTTTACAATGTGCGTATATTTAAGAAAGGCTTCCCACTCTGGTGTCGAGGTAAAGTCGTCCAGAGCAATCATGTAACCCTGTTTATAGAGATCTTTCACCGCCTCTAACAGCTCAGGTGTCGGTGGACAGGTCTCCAAGATTTCGATAACTACTTTGTCTTTTGGCAAGCTTTGAGGAAGACGGCGCAATAGACTTTGATACGGGAAATTAATGAAGCAGCGCGATGAAGGGATCGATGGGTTGAGACCCACTGATAAAAAGTTTTCGACGATCAGACGATACGTAGCTCTATTCGACTCAATATGCGCTGGATAGGCATTATTGTCCCCATCACGAAACAACAACTCATAACCAAGAGTATGTTTTTTTCGGTTAAAGATAGGTTGTCGAGCGACGTATGTAGCGGTCATCTATTTTCTAACTCTATGATTGGTTAAGCCTTAGCAGCGGCAAGCAGCGCACCGCAACCCATGAACATACCACCAAAAATCTTATTTATCTTACCCATTACGCGATCTGAACGAATAAAACGTCCCATTTGTGACGCCAATGAGGTATAGCCCAACATAACAACACTATCAATGAATACTGTTGTCACACCGAGTACCAAAAGTTGTGGAGCTTGGGGTTGTGAAGGGTCTATAAATTGCGGGAACAATGCAACCAAAAATACAATAGATTTCGGGTTTGTAAGATTAATTAACACCGCATTGCGCAAAAGTGCCCAACTTGACTGCGATGTACCCTCTTCTGTCGCAACCATACTAGAGGTATCGCGCCACTTTTGAATACCGAGCCAAATGAGATAAACCACACCTACCCATTTAATTAATGTGAACGCAAACGCGGATTTAGCCACCAGCGCACCAATCCCTGCACCGACCAATAAGATATGAAATGCCAACCCAATTTGCAGGCCTGCAATAGAAGCTAATGACTTACGAGTACCATAGCTGAGGCCATTGCTGATCGAATTCACGGTACCGGAACCCGGCGCTAAACTAAACAGAATTGCGGTCACGACATAAGCGAGCCAAACATGAGTATCCATTGCATTTCCTTAGCAGTACTTTAATCTAATAACATCAATAGCGATAAAGCTCTCATCAGTATTCTTTCAGGTAACTTCTCATGGCAAACAGCGCTGCCGCACCTTCTTATTTCACTCAAGAGCCTCAATTTGAGGAAGCGATTAAACACCCGATCTCAGCCTTTTGGCAACAACGAAATGAAGGTTACGTCACCTCATTGAGCAAGAAAAAACTCTACTGGTCGAGCTTTACTTCTCCACAGCATAGCAAAGCGATTGTTATCTCGAATGGGCGCATAGAGTGCTGCGAAAAATACCAAGAGCTTTTCTACGATCTCTACCATCAAGGTTATGACATTTACTCTTTTGATCATCAAGGTCAAGGTCGTTCACAACGCAGTGTGCAAGACTCTGACATTGGTCATATTCATGAGTTTGATGATTACATCCGTGATATGCGTGAAATTCTCCAGCACTTCCCACTCGACAAATATGAGCAACGCTACTTACTCGCCCATTCAATGGGCAGTACCATCGCGACTCGCTATCTGCAAACAACACCAGATCACCGCTTTGAAAAAGTCGTCTTATGTGCGCCTATGTTTGGCGTCAATACTGATTGGTATCTCAAACCCATCGCTATGCTCGTTGCACAGCTGCTAACAGGGCTTTACGCCAAACCAACCTATGCGCCGGGACATAAGGCGTATTACGCTAAACCTTTTGAAAACAATCTGCTCAGCCAGAGCAAAGTTCGTTACCAATGGTTCAGAAAACTGTATGACGACAATCCAGAGATTCAAGTTGGTGGTCCAAGCACGCGCTGGGTATGGCAGGGGTTGATGGCTGCTAAACAAGCGATTCAACAGACGCGCCAAATTAAAATTCCTCTTTTGTTGATTCAAGCGGGCAACGAGCAGATCGTTTGTAACCAAGCCCAACAAAGCTTCATCAATAAACTGCGCAAAACGAATACAAACAGCGAGATGATCAGCATCCAAGGCTCAAGGCATGAAGTACTGTTTGAAATCGACCAGTATCGCAATCAAACCTTAGATTCAATTGTTGCGTTTTTTCGCTAAAAAGGTTTGGTAAAGAGGAAGACAAGTAATAGAGCTTTGCCCTCTTTTGTTGGGCTAATTTCACGTACAATTTGTCTTACAACATTGGACACCAGCCGTTGCTTGGTGTCTCTATTAGTCAAGTACGCTGTATCGAGGGTTAAATGACGATTCCTGCACTAAAAGATTCCATCAATATTGTTGCCTCTGATCTTGATGGCACGCTGCTCGCTCCCAACCATAAGTTGAGTGACTTTACCAAGCAGACGTTGAAGAAGTTACACCAGCAAGGCTTCACCTTTATCTTTGCCACTGGTCGACATCACGTTGACGTTGCAGGTATTCGTCAGCAAGCCGGTATTCCAGCGTATATGATCACCTCTAACGGCGCGCGTGTGCATGATCAAGACGACCAACTGATGTACAGCCAGAACGTACCTCAAGAGCTTGTCCAGCCTGTGGTCGACATTGTTCGTCAAGATCCAAACATTTTCATCCACATGTACCAAAACGAAGATTGGTTGTTGGATCGCGAAGATGAGATGCTTGCTAAGTTCCATAGTGAGTCAGGCTTTAGCTACAAACGCTTTGAAGCGGAGCGAGCACCCACTGACGGCATTGCTAAAGTCTTCTTCACTCACCCAGAACACGATCATGAATACCTAGTGACGTTCGAGCAGAAGTTACGAGAAACCTTCGGCGATAAACTGAATATCGCCTTCTCTACCCCTTGGTGTTTGGAAGTGATGGCTGCAGAAGTCTCTAAGGGCCATGCGTTAGAAGCCGTTGCAAAATCGCTAAACCTTACTCTAGAGAACTGCATTGCCTTTGGTGATGGTATGAACGATGCTGAAATGTTAGCAATGGCAGGCAAGGGCTTGGTAATGGGAACATCGCATGAAAAAGTGATGCAAGCACTACCGAACAATGAAGTGATTGGTAGTAACGCAGATGATGCCGTGGCTCACTATCTTGAAGATCATCTACTGTAACGCCCTCTTCTTCTAAAACTAAAAAGGCAGCCAAGCGCTGCCTTTTTTGAACCTTCACGTTCCCATAAGCTCTAATGCTAGCGAGAACCCAGCACCTCTTTGCTTAAAATAGCCTGCCACTCTTGCTCCGTCACTGGCATGATGGATAAGCGGTTACCACGCTTTACCAAAGGCATATTCTCAAGCTCAGGCATCGCTTTTAGCGTCGCTAAAGGGATCAAGCGTTCGGTGGTTCGCACATACTCGACATCGACCATTACCCAGCGAGGGTTATCTGGTGACGATTTGGCATCGTAATAGTCACTCTCTGGATCAAACTGAAAATGATCTGGATACGCCTCTCGCGTCACTTTAGCGATACCAGCGACGCCAACTTTCTTGCATGACGAGTGGTAAATCATCACTAGGTCACCCAATTTGACCTGATCTCGCATCATATTACGGGCTTGGTAGTTACGAACCCCCTCCCAGCAAGAGGTGTTTTGTACTCGCAGAGTATGAATAGAAAAGGTGTCGGGTTCTGTTTTAAATAACCAATATGCCATAATAAATCCAATTAACGGTTGCTCCGAGGAAGATATAACATGAAGGTACTTAAAAACCCAGCGGTGTGGCTCACAGCCATCGCTCTGACGGGTTGTAGCCAAACCCAACAGTCCACTTCTGAACCAGAAAAATCACCCGCAGCTAGCCTAGATGCGCCCAGTACCATTCAACCGCAAACCTTTATCATGCGCGGTCAGGTGATTGTTGGACATGAGAGCCGCACCTTTACCCCTTGCGGCAGCCAAGAACAATACTGGCTAGATTTGTCGCCAGAACTAGCACTAGAAGCTCAAGGACTCTCCAATACACCCTATCAACCTATGTATGGCGAACTCATTGGCCACCTGACTGTGCCGAGTCAAACAGGATACAACGCCGATTTCACAGCTCGCTTTGTTGTCGACCAAGTCAATATTCTCACGGCAGAGAACCCTAACCGTTGCAGCCAGCCCCTCAAATCAACGCGTGCTTTTGGCAATGAGCCTTTTTGGTCTGCGCAATTCGATAAGAGCCAAGTGACCTACTCAAAAATGGGTGAAACTCCGCAAGCTTTTGAGATTCAATCTAGCCGCATGAGTAACGAACAACGCCACTATCAACTAACCAGTAACCAAGGTGATGGCGAGCTGAACCTAACCAAGAGCCGCTGCAACGACACTATGAGCGATAGCTTGTATGGTTGGAGTGCAGAACTCACCATCAATGACAAAACACAAAAAGGCTGTGCGACGCTCTCGAATCAAGATCCAACTCTAGAATGGGCTGATCGCTATTTTGCCAGCTCAACACAGAATGCCGGTTTCTCGGTTACTCTGGAGCTGAATACTGACCACAGTGCAGTCACCACCTACTCATACAGCAACGGCGATGACCCTATTATTGAGCAAGGATTCTGGCAGCAACTCAACGCTGACCAAGTTCAAGTAGTGATGACGCGCCACCAGCAGCAGTATCTTATCTCAGAGCGTATTTTTACTCGTGAAGGCAGTCAACTGACGGCGAAAAAAGAGCGTGTTGGTAATGTCGTGTACCCAATAGCCGATGGAGGTTTAGTGTTGTTCAAAGCGAAACAACAAGATCTGACTTCAACACCTAAACCCGCCGCCGATCTTACACCACAAAAAATCAATGGCAGCGATCAACTTGATCCTAAGGTCGACCGCGCGATCCGTGACTATTTTAAGATCCACAACACTTCGACTGACGATACCCAATATCGTTGGCTGACCTATGACCTTAATGGTGACGGACAAGAGGAGTTGCTTGCACAACTGAACTGGTGTGGTTCTGGAGGATGCACCCTACTTATTTTTGAAAACCATCAACAACAATGGCGCTTCAACAGCCGAATGACCTTAGTGCAAGGAAAGATTCACTTGGGAGAAGAGCAACACAACGGATGGCAAGATCTCGTGTTTAACGTCAGTGGTGGTGGTGCGACACCAGCACAACATGTTTTGCAGTACTCAGGGGTCAGTTATCCACTCAATCCAAGCGTTGCTCCTACGACCACCAGCAACAAGGTGAGCCAAGTAACGCTATTTGCTGACGAGATCTCCCCAATGCAGAAAGGAGTTAAGCTCTAGTATGGAGAAGCTAACGGCTTGCCAACGATGTGGCTTCACTCATCAATGCATTTGCCCACAGATACCCACGCTTGAAAGCTCTGTGAACATTGCGCTACTTACTCATGAGAATGAACTCAAGCGTGATACCAACACTGGAAAGCTACTGCAGCAGACACTACCCAACTGCCAAAGCTATGTTTGGCAACGCAAGAGCGCGCCAGCAGACTTAATGGCGATGATCCAGGATGATACGGTTCAGGCTTTGCTGCTGTTTCCAAGTAAACAAAGTGTTGATGTCAGTGAGATGATTGAGGTATCCCCAGTCGAGAATCAAAAGCTACTGTTTATTGTGCTTGACGGGACATGGCAAGAAGCTAAGAAGATGATGAACAAAAGCCCGTGGTTGCAGAGCATTCCACAGATACACCTTACCCCTAGCCTAGACTCAGCCTATACCTTAAGGCGCAATCAAGATTCGGGCCACTTATGTACCTGTGAGGTTGGAAGCCTGTTACTAAGTCAGTTAGGTGAAACCGAGCAAGCTCAAACGCTAAACCAGTACTTCCACCACTACCTAAAGGTATTCCAAGCCGACAAAAGCGGTCATGCCCTGAAGTAAAAATAAAAGAGCGAGCCTTGGCTCGCTCTTTACGTTTCACGTGAAACAATCGCTCGAATATCAGAACAAACGCGTGGGTTCGCCGACGAAGTAACCTTGTAGGTAATCGACTCCCATATCTTCTGCGATACGACACACCTCTTGATTGTGAACAAATTCTGCCACGGTTTTAGCATTGAGAATCTGACACAAGCTGACCAACTGCTGCGCGATTTTACGTTGCTTCCTATCCTGATCAATATTGCGAATCAAACTCCCATCAAGCTTAATCACCTGAGGCTCTAGCTTGAGGATCTCATCAATATTGGAATATCCAGAGCCAAAGTCATCAACAATAATGTTCACACCAAGCTCCCTAAAATGATTACAGATTTCAATCAAGCGACCATAGTCTTTGATCTGCTCTGTTTCTAATACCTCTAAACCTATTCGCTGAGGGTGACTGATGCTTTTGATTGCTTGCTCAAGGTGCAGCACAGTTTTCTCATTGGTAAAGTCTTGTGGTGCAAGGTTGATACTGAATGAGTCGGTTCTCGTACTCATAAAGTCAAAGGTGCGCGAAATCATCTGACGGCTTAAGCGGGTATAAAGATGAGTTCCCTCAATAATCGGTAAGAAGCGTCCCGGAGTGATCAGCTCGCCCTCTTCCTCAATTCGAACCAAGCATTCATGGCTCTCGACTTGGTGGGTGTGCGCCGATACGATCGGCTGAGAACAGGCAACCACATTCTGATTCATCACCGCCCGGCTAACACAAGATAACCAACGAAGCTGCTCTTGACGCTGCTTCTCTCGCTGAACCAAGGTCTTTGCGTTAACCAGATGCTTATTTTGACTCACTGCACTGCGGCGAGCATCTATGGACTTCAGCAACAAATCATCAATGGACGTTGTCGGAAAATCACGGCGACTGGCAATTCCAGCACCAATCGATACTGACAAGTAATCAATATCAGGAAGCCCCATAGGCTCAAAGTTCACATGCTCGGTCTCATCAGCGAACTCAGAGAAGCGTTGTTGTATGTACTCATCGCTGGCCAAGCTATCGAATACTACCGCCCACTCACCGATGCCCACGCTATATAGCTGACACTCTTGTTCAAAAAAGCGAGTCAGTGAGCTTTGGAAGTGATCACTCAGGTCATTAAGAAGCTTGTCCCCAACGCGATAGCCGTACTTCTCATTAATCTGGCTAAACGTCGTGATCTTAAGCGTCAGCAAGTGGCTAGCTCCGCCCATTTGAGCCAATCTTTCACGCAATACACTACGGTTAGGCAAACCTGTACGACGATCAACACGATAACTGGCGGTTAGAGCGCTCGCCTGTTGTTGAATCTTATTGACCATGCTGTTGTTCATGTCATCGACATCCATTAAGGCATTACGAATCAGTGAAAACAGGGGTGAAATATTGCTGGCAGGTTGACTACTTAACTGGCGACAGTTGGCGTTGTCCCCTTCGCTGAGTGCCATATAGGTTAAGCTGTGATGCAACAGGCGTTGCTGGTCTTGTTCATAGAAGAGTTCACCCATGCAGTAAACGCCATAAGTGTCGGTCAGCTTCTGGAAGATCTCGACCTCTTGATTTCCTTCAATGAAGTCCAAACGGGAGGTGCAGTTATAGACAAAAAAGCACTCAGGCGAGTGTAACGCTGCCTGCTCAACCCCCAATCTGACTTGTTCTAGGGTTAGTGATGGGTGATCGTAGCAAAAGCGCACTTCTTCACCGACTTGAAACTCGCCACTGAATTCCATTTCCTCATTATCAGCAATCCTGATCGGTAAATAGATATTCTGTTTTTTTGGATCTCCGACCATCAACGGGAAGTTGTGCAGTTGTTCGAAAGGGACTTCGAGGCCATCAGCAAGGTAGCGGTTATAAAGCTCCCGAATTGGCACGCCATCAAGTTGAATCAGATGAGTACCTTGAGCAGCAGTAACACGGAAGGTTTTGCCAATGGGGTTCCACTCAGTGAAATAACCGCGATTCACAGCGAGCTTTTCACTATGCAGCGCAGCCATCACATAGGCTTCTTGATAACAACGCCCGTTACTCATCACCCAACGTCCAGATGGGGTAATGGTTGACGCACCGCCACAGATTGGAATATTCAGGTCAGAGCGCTCAAAGGCATAGAAGAGGTCGTTTTTATCAAGCGTCAGACGATCAACAAAACAGATCGCCGTTTGGGTACCATCGTGGCATTCGAGTTGGCGTAACATATTATCGCTATCGCGAGCCAAGTCATCACTGTATGGAACCACGGCTGAGCTAATCGTTGTCGAAGAGAACCGACTAAAGACCACCAGCAACCCTTGGTGTCTTAGCTCGCCCCTATCAATAAAGTGTTCAGCACTACAGCCGATGGAAGTGCAATTAGGGAAGCGCGCGTGAATAATCTGACACGCAGTCTCTACTCTCTCTTGCTCAAAAGAAGAGAAAACCTGAACTAAGAGCGCATCGCTGTTTGCGAATCTCACAGTCTCTAGCTCAACTGCGAGCAGCTCTACATCATGTATAAAGAGGGAAAATGACTGCATAACCACATTAATCGCTGCATTAATGATTTGTTATTGTGCTGATTATCGATAAGCCTTGCACGTATTACTTACAATCATCCTGTAAGATCTGTGAGCTCAGTAAAGGATGATTCCTTAATAAATCATAGAATATGCAGCGAATTTCTCGAGATCTGTGTGCACATCACACTGTGTGTTAGGGGCATTTGATCGAAACGTTTTTTGTTAGAACAAACGTTTAGGTTCGCCAAAGTAGTAGCCTTGTAGATAGTCGATTCCCATATCTTCCGCGAGTTCACACACCTGCTGGTTGTGAACAAATTCAGCTACCGTCTTAGCATTAAATACCTGACACAACTTAACCAATTGAGCGGCGATACTTCGTTGTTTTGGATCTTTATCAATGTTACGAATCAGACTGCCGTCTAACTTGATGATCTGAGGCTCTAATTTGATGATTTCATCAATGTTAGAGTAACCAGAGCCAAAGTCATCAACGATAATTCGAGCACCTAAAGCTCTGAAGTGGTCACACACCTCAATCATCCGCCCGTAGTCTTTGATCTGCTCAGACTCCAACACTTCTAAACCCAGTCTCGTTGGGTCGTTCATACCTTGAATCGCCGTCTCTAGAATCATCAAGGTTTTATCACTTAAAAGATCTTGTGGTGACAAGTTGATAGAAAACGCACCCTGTTTGTCTGCCATATAACCAATCGTATTCTTAATCATGTGGCGACTTAAGCGCGTGTAGAGATGAGTATCGGCAATGATAGGCAGAAACTTACCCGGAGGTACGATGGTTCCGTCGTCCATAATGCGAACCAAACACTCTTGGCTCACCTCTTGATGACTGCCAGCAGCAACGATAGGCTGTGTGTAAGTGATGATATTCTGACTTAAAATGGCACGACTCACACAAGAGAGCCAACCCAACTGGTCTTTGCGGTCTTCTTCACTAACCTGAATGTCTTTAGCGTTAGTAATATGGGTATTGTTACGCACCCCATAACGCCGTGCTTCAATCGCTTTTAGTAGGATCTCTTCACCACTATCTTCAGTAAAGTCGCAGCGGCTAGCAAAGCCACCACACAGTGACACAGAGAGATAATCGACGTCCGCCAAACCATAGGGTTCAAAATTGATGTGCTCAATGTCATCGGCAAACTGGGCAAAGCGATATTTAATCCGCTCACTTTCGACCTTGGCATCAAAAATGATCGCCCACTCACCAACTCCGATGCTAAACAGTTCGACTCGCTCAAGAGAGTCTTGCTTCACATTGTTCTCGAGTCGTTCAATAAAATGATTAGAGAGATCCCTTAGCAGCTGGTCACCCACTTGGTAACCATACTTTTCATTCACTTGGTGGAAGTTAGTTAGCTTTAAGGTAAGCAGATGCTCGGAACTCTTGATACTATTGAGCTGCTCTTTAAGTACAATACGATTCGGTAAACCGGTACGCGAGTCTACTCGGTAGCTTTCAGTAAGGCGACGCGCTTGTTGATGAAGCTTTTTCTCCATCTGGTTGTTCATATGGTCGAGATCAGCAACAGCATTTCTCACCAAATTAAGCAGAGGCGACACCATCGAATCGGTATGAGCATCCGTTCGGCTATATTCAATCAACTCATGGGATTCACGCATCGCGACATAAGTCAGGCTATGATGCAAGATCTCTTGTTGAGTGTCTGTTCGATACAACTCACCCATGCAGTAGGCACCACATGCATCAACAACCCCCTCAAACGGCTTCAGCTCGGTACGACTATCAATGAACTCTAAGCGTGAAACACAGTTGTAGATCATCACCGATTCCGGCTGGTGCATCGCCAGTACTTCCGCGCCGTGACGTACCTTCTCTGCAGTGAGTGACGGATGGTTATAACAAAACTGAGCCTCTTCACCAACTTGCCAAGCACTATCAAACTCAATACTGCCATCATCATTGATTCGCAGCGGAGTTGAGATACCCTTTTTTCTGCCGGATTCACGATACAGTGGGAAGCTCATTAACTGGCTAAAGGGAATATCTTTACCGTCGGCGAGGTAGTGCTTAAATACCTCAATAGCAGGCTTATCGTTGAGGCTGTATAAACGATGCCCTTCAGCACGAGTGACCCTAAGCTTCATGCCGATCGGGTTCCACTCAGAATAAGCACCCGACCACACCTTTAAGTTAGGGTTATGCAGTGCCACCGCAACACAAGCGTGTTGATAGACCTGACCGTTATACATCACCCAACGGCCATAAGCATTCTCATGACACAAACCACCAGCGACTGGTACCGAATAAGGCAGTGTGTCAAAACCGGTATAGATTGGGTAATCGCAGCCCTCGACTTGGTCACAAATACTGATCACGGTTTGGCTATGTTCAGTCAGGTTCAGTGCGTTAACCAGCGCTAATCCATCTAACCCAGTTTTTCCGCTAAATGGCACAACCGTCGAACTTAGCGTCGTCTCCTCAAACTCACTGATCATCAGTAAACTTCCACTACTCACCTGACGATTATTGTGAATCATATGCTGAACGCTCTGACCAATTAGGGTCGCGTCTTTGAGATAGGTAAGTGTAATGTCGGCTAGGCGACTCGCAGATTGGCTGGAAAGTGTCGAGTGTAACTGGATAAGGTACTGTTTATTGGCATGCCACTCTTTTTGTTGTAGATAAGATTCTAAGGATTCCTCAGAGGTTACGAGAAAAGTATAGGTATGCATGCCAAGCCTTGTTGTAATCGTATTAAGAGAGGACAACGGCTTTAGTGGATATTAATACGATGAAAGCAGCTGCCGATTAAAAAAGCCAAAATAGCTTCTTAAACGGAACTTAATGTAACAAGACCCTATGATAAATGCGACATAAGCTTGGAGTAGCGATTAAATTAGTCGCATAAGATCTCGTAATTGTGAAATTTCGATATCAGGCAACACACGAGCTTTCGATGCTTGCTGAATATTTACATTTTTGTCATTAAACCAGCACGCCTGAAAACCACTGACCTTAGCTCCGTAAACATCACTGATTAGGTGGTCACCCACATGCAAGATGTGTTCGGCTTTAATGCCTAGGTGCTCTTGCGCTTGGGTAAACATGTCTGGGTAGGGCTTAGCTCTCCCATCGGGTCCAGCTTTCAATATCAGTTGAAAGTAATCACCCAAGCCGATTTTATGTGGATCGACATTGCCGTTAGTGATTGCGACTAAAGGCAGTTTTTCACTCAAGGCTTGCATCACGAGGTGTGTCTCTTGTGGGACATCGACTTGATTTCTTAGCCACAATGCATGCTCTATACCTGATTTCGCCGCCGCCGTCGCTTGCGCCTCTGTGTAACCAAGCTGCATCAACCCGTGTTTGATCTGTGTTTCACGCCATAGAGTCACATCATGCTTTAACTCAGGATTGGCCTGCGCGACTTGAACCTTCACTTGGTGCCACTCATCCAGCGACAAAGTTGACGATACAGGATGCTCACTGAACAGCCACTTCGCCATCTCCTTTTCCACTTTCATGATCACAGGCCAGTTATCATAAAGTGTGTCATCTAGGTCAAACGTCATCGCCTTAATCGGGTTCAATCCACGGTAGAGTTGCATCAGTGCCTCTTATTCTTTGCTTCTTTTACGAGCTCTTGGGTGCGCCTGATCGTACGCTTGTGCCAAGTGTTGAAAATCTAAGTGTGTATAGATCTGGGTCGTTGAGATGTTTTCATGCCCTAAGAGTTCTTGAACTGCCCTTAGGTTCTGACTGGACTCCAGTACATGAGTCGCAAACGAGTGACGAAGCTTATGCGGGCTAATATGACTGGCCACCGCCTGCTTCTTACCCCACTCTTCCATACGCTTCTGAACACTGCGATGCGAAATACGCGTACCCAGCTTAGAGACAAACAATGCAGGCTCTCCAGGAGCGGCAAATTCACCACGCACCTTGAGCCATTTCTCAACACACTCTTTAGCCTGGCCAGAAAAAGGCGCTTTGCGCTCTTTATCACCTTTACCGATAACTCGAATCTCACCCTGACGCGCCTGAATGTCCTTCAAGTTGATGCCCACCAATTCTGCAAGACGCAGACCGGCACCGTACATCACTTCCATCATCGCACGATCTCGAATCGCCAAAGGGTCGCTTTCATCGACCTCAAGCAGCTGCCCGACTTCATCGACATCAAGGTTCTTTGGTAACGGGCGCTGCTTACGCGGTGCCGATACACCCTTGGCTGGGTTTGCCGAGATCTCGCCTCGCAGCACCAAGAAATCAAAGAAACTACGCAATGAGGAGAGGCGTGTCGCCAAGCTGCTCGCTTTAATCCCTTCACGCATGCCTTTACTGGCTAACTGGCGCACCCACGCAGCGTCAACTTGCTGCCAGTCTTTAAGACCTAGAGTCACCAATTGGGCTGCCATAGTTTCTAGCTGCTGTTTATAATTGCGTTGCGTGTGCAGGCTCAGACCTTTCTCGCTTCTCAGGTATTCATAGAAACGAGAAAGTGGTTTTTGAAGGCTATTGGGAAGAGGTGTGTTGGGCTCTAGGCTCATTATCAATCTGCCAAGGTAAGGTCTCTGCCATATGAGCAACAACGAGTGCTAAATGACGCAAGAAAAGGGTGTCCATGTAAGGCTGAAAGTGACCACCATCTTCACTAGAGAAGGCCAGCAACCCAATCGGAGACTGTTTTACCAACGGTAGCACTACATACGATCCTAGCTCAGGAGCCGGTTGTTCGCCAAATAGGTCTTGGCGATCGCTCTTTCTCAAACGCCCAAGGTACGCATCTTTCCCATTAAGATGGTTCAACGAGAATTTCGCGTACCCCTCATCACTAAGCTGATAGAAACCGCTCTGAGAAAGAATACGCACATACGCTTTCAGACCAAGTTCAGTCGCCTTCTGCTCTACCGCTTTCATCACCTGCATGAAATCACGACACTTCAGCACTTGATCTTGCAGTGCCATAAACTCATAAAAGGTTTTATCGTTATTGGCTGCCAGTGACATTAAGCTGGTGATCTCTTCTTCAAGCTCTTCAATGCGCTGTCGCTGACGCTTCAACTGCACTTCGACCAAAGAGACAGCACCCTGCTCTACATTATTAATCGCCAAGCGATCGACCAGCTCTTTCCTATCTTGGAAGAAGTCTGGGTTATCACGCAAATATTCAGCAACCACTTCTGCCGTTAGCGCATCGGCTTCTACGTAAGACAAAACCTATCCTTATTTATTATTCATGGTGATCAGCAAGAGAGCTGACCATCAAAGACGTGTGTTGCAGGTCCAGTCATAAACAGTGGTTTACCTGGCCCTTGCCAACTGATCTGGAGATCGCCACCAGGCAGACTCACTTTAACGTCGTTAGACAGCAGGCCTTGAGTGATACCGACAGCAACCGCACCACAAGCACCGCTCCCACACGCTTGTGTCTCACCCGCACCACGCTCGTAAACACGTAGGCGAACTTCATCACGCGTCACTACCTGCATAAAGCCCGCATTTACACGCTCAGGGAAGCGCTCATGAGACTCCAATAGTGGGCCAATGGTATCGACATCCGCGGTATCGACATCATCGACGACGGTCACCACGTGAGGATTGCCCATGCTGACCGCTCCACAGAAAAGTGTGTGCTCATCGGTACGCAGGATATAAGTTTTCTCTGGCTGTTTGGCTTTGAAAGGGATCTTACTTGGTTCGAACTCAGGCACGCCCATGTTAACCGTGATCTGATCGTTCTCTTCAATCTTGAGAACCATCTTACCTTTCTTGGTACTCACATTAATGCTGTACTTGTTGGTCAGCCCTTTCATTCGCACGAAGCGAGCAAAACAACGAGCACCGTTACCACACTGTTCGACTTCACTGCCATCGGCATTAAAAATACGATAGTGGAAGTCCGTCTCTGGGTCGTACGGAGCCTCAACCACCAGCAGTTGATCGAAACCAACACCGGTATGACGATCCGCCAAACGGCGGATCAGGTCTGGAGAGAAGAAGATGTTTTGAGTAATGCAGTCCACGACCATGAAATCATTGCCCAAACCATGCATTTTTGAAAAGTGGAAGTGCATAACGCTTAAACTTACTCCGGAAGAATGTTTTCAAGTTCCCACAAGCTCGTTAGCTCTTCACGCTGACGAACAAGGTGAGTTTTATCGCCATCAACCATCACTTCTGCTGCACGTGAGCGAGTGTTGTAGTTCGATGACATCACGAAGCCATAAGCACCTGCAGAACGCACCGCTAGGAGATCGCCCTCTTCAAGAACAAGCGCACGATCTTTACCTAGGAAATCACCAGTTTCACAGATAGGACCCACTAAATCATAAGTCACTGCTTCACCTTCACGAGGAACAACAGGGACAATGTCTTGCCATGCTTGGTATAGCGCAGGACGCATCAAGTCGTTCATCGCAGCATCGATGATGGCAAAGTTCTTATGTTCAGTCGGTTTTAGGAATTCGACTTTTGTTAATAATACACCAGCGTTAGCCGCAATCGCTCGTCCAGGTTCGAAAATCAGCTCTAGATCAGCATGATTATCCAGTCGAGCCAGCAACGCCTTCGCGTAGTCTGATGGTTGAGGTGGTAATTCGTCACGGTAGACAACACCTAAGCCGCCACCAACATCAAGATGCTTAATATTAATACCATCAGCACGCAGTTGGTCGATCAGAGCCAACAGACGGTCCGTCGCATCGATAAAAGGTTCAATGTCTGTTAGCTGTGAACCAATATGGCAATCAATGCCGTGAATCTCTAGGTTTTCTAGCTTCTGAGCAAACGCGTAAACTGCTGGTGCACGGTCAAAAGCGATACCAAATTTGTTGTCGCGTAGACCAGTAGAGATATAAGGGTGAGTGTTTGCATCAACGTCTGGGTTTATACGCAGAGAAATTGGCGCCTTCACACCAAGCTCGCCGGCAACTTTATTCAGGCGCTCTAGCTCAGGCTCTGACTCAACGTTAAAACATTTAATCTTCAACTCAAGCGCTCGCTTCATCTCTGCAGCCGTTTTACCTACACCAGAGAACACAACCTTAGATGGATCACCACCTGCCGCAATAACACGTTCCAGTTCACCACCAGATACGATATCGAAGCCAGAACCCAATCTTGCCAGTGTATTTAGTACACCTAGGTTAGAGTTTGCTTTTACGGCATAGCAAACCAAGTGAGGGTGCTCACCCACAGAAGAGTCGAATGCATTCCAGTGACGTTCTAGAGTGGCACGAGAATATACGTACAGTGGCGTGCCGTATTGCTCTGCCAGTTGTGAAAGTGCGACGTTCTCAGCCCAAAGCTGGCCATCATCCTGATAGTTGAAGTAATCCAAAATTCTTATCCCTTATCCGTTACGATTGCTACTACATTGTTGATTCACTTATTGCGATTGTTCATTTTGCTGCGCATCATCAGGTAAGTAGAGCGGACCAGTTTGACCACAGCCCGAAAGACCAATAACAGACAACATAAACAGAGCGGTAATTAACTTTTTCATTTTGCATATCGTGATTATTAACTCAATGCCCCCTATAATCGCACCACACTCAAGAAAAGCAATAGGATAGAAAGGATGAACGATACTGAATTTCATCAGCTAGTCGATATACAGATGCAAAACATCGAAGAAGCGATCGATGAATCAGAGGCAGACATCGATTATGAAGTGACTGGCAACGTGATGACGCTAGAGTTTGAAGACCGCAGTCAAATCATCATCAACCGCCAAGAGCCGATGAAAGAGATCTGGCTAGCCTCTAAGTCAGGCGGCTTTCACTTCAAATTAATTGAAGACAAGTGGACATGCTCAAAGACAGGCATGGAGCTATTTGAAATGGTGAAAACTGAGTGTGAGAAGCACGCTGGTGAAGAGATCGACTGGGTTTAATCTACCAATGGATACCCCAAAGCGACCAATGTAAAAAGGAGTGGCTCAGTCACTCCTTTTTTGTTGCTAAACGTTAGCGATCTTTGAATTACGCGAAGAGAGCGTGGCATCATTACGATAAGGTACCACGTAAGATTGCCCATCATCAGGGTGAACAATCTGATAATACTGAGGAAGATTGAAGTTAATCAGCTTCGAAGCCACCTTAGAATCATCTTTCACCGAGGTGTAGAAAGAGTTCACACTCGCAATCATCTCGTCTTTCTGACCACTGTATTGGTGGTAAACCTCAACCTGATTCGACTCATCCAACACGTAGATATTGAAACCCTGATCGGTATCTTCAAAGAAGAACTGAATCAAACCCTCACTGGCAAAGCCATCCACTACTTCTGGTAGTTGGTACTCTTGCTCTTTATCTAGCATGAGCAGCGGAGAGCCTTTCAGCTTATTGGTTGAGATGCTGCGATAGAAGTCGACCGAGTTTTCCAGCATCTGCACAGATACGCCACGACGCTCGAAGAACAGACCAAACATCTTGTTCGCCAAACGGATTGCTTTAAATCGACGACGCTTCTCTTGCTCGATCGGTTTCAAGCGCAGGTCAATACACTCTGCCAGCAGTTGGTAAACCATATTTCGGATCACGCCGCGTAAGTTTTTGCTGTAACAGAACACATCCACCGACTCTGGTGGCAACGCATCTTGGTGCATCTTACCCAGTACCGTTTTTAGTGCGTCAAGCATCGCCGTCTCACCTTGGAAATGAAGCGTTCTCACTTCATGCCAAGAGTTACGATAAACCAAATCGACACTGCCCACTAGGCTCTGGCCTTCTTCACCAAAACTGAAGATATCCGCACTCTTCAAATCAACTTTTAAAGAGCGAGCACTCAATTCTGAGGTTGGGTCGTTCTCAAAGTTAATGAACATCGCCAACTGGCTGATCTCACACGGGCTCGCCAGCGCTTGCATACTCGGACGGCGCTTACGCAGTGAGAAGGTATTACGCAGGTCGCTCACCATCTGATAGAACTTATCGATATCAATGTGAGCGTCACGAACCACAGAGTGTAGGCGTGTTGACTCGGTGATCAATCCATTAAAGAACGACCAAGCAACCAACTTACTCAAGTACTCATGGTGCTCAAGCGATGGTTGGCCAAGAATTCGGTGTGCAATCAATGGCTGCTTATACAGATACCAACCCGCTTTATTAGTTTGGCCCTGTCTTACCTCAATAAAGCTCAGATCGGGTTCATGCAGATCCGGAGAAATCTGAGGGTTTAGAAGTGTTACCTTACCCGGTAGCACCTCAAAAGCTGCATACAGCTTACGAGCAAGAATGCTGATGTCTTGTGGGCTGATTGCCGAGGTGATGTCGTTGCGACGTGCAAACTGAATCAGATTACGGTAGCTGAGCATCAACGCATCTAACAGGGCGTGATGTACAACTTTAACTTGCTCAACCTTCCAGTTACGACGGTTATCCAGCTCAACGATGGTCTCATGATCCCAATTCCAAGATTGAGTCATCTCAGTTAACGCTTCACGGCGCCAAGCGACTGACCCTACTCCTGCCTCACGCGATAACTTCTCATGAGTTTTGAGATAGAAACAGCGGCGAACAAGATCAAGACGCGTGTCATCGTTAATGCGTTCAAGGTAACGAGTTACCTTCTCAAGCATCAAATAGTAGCTGTCCATCCCATATAGGTCTGGTTCATCAGCAAAGAAACGACGCTTAGTATCGATACTCAAAAGTTGAGTGTGTGGGTACTCCCACGAGTAAGCCTCTAACAAGATCGCTTTTAAAACCGATTTGTACGGAGAGTCGATACTCTTGTACAGCTGCCACAGGTTAGAGCCGAAGTACTCTTCCGCTGGAATTCGGTTTAATTTGCCGAAATCAATCCACTGAGAGCAATCGATGTAACCCTTGCTACAAAGATCCTGCACATATTCGTCGTAACACTCTTCCATTTCTGGAGGGATGATCTGCCAAAGTAGGCGTTGACCCGCTAATCGCACAGCGGAACGATAGAACTCATCCAGTAGTAGTAGATGCTGAGAAGAGCCGCAGTTATCACCGGTCATCTCTTCTGAATAGTTCGAGCGGAAGCGCTGCTCATCCATCAGGAAGAAGTTAGCTTCAACGCCAAGCGTCTGAGCCCAATCGGTAATCAATAGACACTTGTTGGTCAAACTATCGCGAGCACCACCATCCATATCCGGTGATACGCAGACCCATATATCAAGGTCACTCGAAGTACTTTGACCAATAGAAGATGTACTGCCCATGGTGTAGAGACCAAGGATCTCAGGGCTATCCGTCTCGGCGAGCTTACCGCCTAACGTCAGCTCAGTATCTTCGACAAATTGCTTTTGGAATTCATTAGGCGTGAAGCTACGAATTCCAAAAGGAACTTGTTGGTCATAAAAACCAGGCATCATTGGGTGGTTGTAGTGAAGCAGTGCGGGGATAAGATGGAATACGCGCTGACTTTGCAAATCCATCAACGCCAACGCACGATCAATGCGCTGTTGATTTAGATTATCCAATCGCTGAATCAAAGTCTGAGTGTATGCCTGCAAGGTAAGTCCTTGGTTGAGATTAAATGCACTTCTGTTTAGTTACTGAACGAAAGCAACAACAAAACGTGATCAATTTAACACTTTTACCTTTAATGGTAAAGCAAAGCTGGCGATGCTGCCACCTTTGTTCGTCTAGGAAAAACGCTAAATCCACGGCATGGTAGTGTCCTCTTTATTGACTATTTCTAATAATAGCCCATGTTTCAAATGAGATACCAATCACACTATTTTGGTGAAGTAATGAAATTCCTTTATCTATCAAAGCTCGCAATGATCTAACAGTAAGAATTTTCAGCCCAGAGTGTTAGGATTAGGCTATTACAGACTCATATCGGAATCACCATGACACAATCAACTCCAATCCGTATCGCCACTCGAAAAAGCCCACTTGCTCTTTGGCAAGCCTACTTTGTAAGGGATGCCCTTCAAGCTGCGCACCCTGGTTTAGAAGTTGAGTTAGTGACCATGGTTACTAAAGGCGACATCATTCTCGATACGCCGTTGGCAAAAGTTGGCGGTAAAGGCCTGTTCGTGAAAGAGCTTGAAGTCGCGATGCTAGAAGGCCGTGCTGACCTAGCGGTTCACTCAATGAAAGATGTGCCTGTCGACTTCCCTGAAGGTTTGGGTCTGGTGACGATCTGTGAGCGTGAAGACCCACGCGACGCTTTCGTATCTAACACCTACAACAACATTGATGAGCTGCCTCAAGGTGCCGTTGTTGGTACATGTAGTCTGCGCCGTCAGTGCCAACTTATGGAATATCGCCCAGACCTTGTAATCAAAGAACTACGCGGCAACGTTGGTACCCGCTTAGGCAAACTCGATGATGGCCAATACGACGCAATCATCCTTGCTGCCGCAGGCCTAAAACGTCTAGAGCTAGAAGAACGTATCCGCAGCTTCATTGAGCCAGAGCAGTCTCTTCCGGCTGTTGGTCAAGGCGCTGTTGGTATTGAGTGTCGTTTGGATGATGAACGATTAATCAAACTGCTAGAGCCGTTAAATCACCAAGATACGGCTGATCGCGTACTGTGTGAGCGTGCAATGAACCTAACTCTAGAAGGCGGTTGTCAGGTGCCAATCGGTAGTTACTCACTACTCGACGGTGATGACATCTGGTTACGTGCACTTGTTGGCGAACCCGACGGCTCAAAAATGGTACGCGGTGAGATCAAAGGCCCACGTAAAGACGCAGAAGCATTAGGTGTTAAGCTTGCGAATCAACTTCTTGATGATGGCGCCCGTGAAATCCTAACTAAGCTTTACGCTGACCAAGACTAATCATGACGGTGTTGGTAACTCGCCCTGGTCTTGAAGGGCAAGCGCTTTGCCAACAGCTCGTGGATGATGGAATCACTGCGATCCATCATCCACTGATTCGCATCGTTGACAACTCTCCCTCCGAACCGCTTTCTGACCTGTTACAAAGCAGCGATATTATCATTGCTGTCAGTCAACACGCCGTGACCTCAGCTCAACGAATTCTTGCACAAAGTAACCAAAGTTGGCCCAGTTCCGCTCTATACCTTGGCGTTGGTCAAAAAACCGCGCACATTTTAAGCAAAGCTTGTAAACAAAAAGTAAACTACCCACAAGTGAGTGATAGTGAACACCTTCTTAGGCTGCCAGAGCTAAGAAATGTGCAAGATAAGGCGATCTTAATACTGCGTGGAAACGGTGGGCGCGAGCTAATACGCGAATCTCTTGTCAATCAGGGAGCACGAGTCTCCTATTGTGAGACCTACCGTAGAGAATATATTCCGATAAACCACCACAATACTTACCCTCTATGGGTTGAACAAAAGATTTCAAAAATTGTCATCACCAGTCAGGAGCAATTGGAGTACTTTACCTCTAATACACCTGATGAGTATTCGAATTGGCTTTTCACAAGACATCTATTTGTCCCAAGCCAACGCATTGCAGAACGAGCCCAACAGCTTGGGTATTCAACAGTTACGAATACGACAAGTGCGACAAACCCAATATTACTGGCTGCTCTCCAGCCTTAGCTAGAAACAGGAAATAAGCATGACAAGCAAAAAAAATAACGAGCATATTGAACCTGAAAAAAGTCCAGAAACTCAGCCGGTAGTTCAAGATGATGTTGTCTCTGAAAGTTCTGAAGAGACAAAAGCAGAGGCTCCAAAACCAGAAGAGCCACAAACCAAGCCTCAAACAACGTCGGAAGAAAATGAGCTAATCGCTAAAGCTGAAAAGCAAGGCAAACGCGGCGTTAAGTTTGGTGCGATTGCCATCGCGATCTCTATTATCTTCAGCGGCGGTATCGCTTTCCAAATGCAGCAAAAAAATGCTGAATACTCGGCGCAAATTGCAGCCCTTCAATCTCAGTTGGAAAATACCAAATCGGCAGTTAACAAAGACCTTCAAGCTGTGAAGCAAGAGACCATTCAAGAGGCGTCTCAAGCTGTTCAAAAAACACAGGTTGTTCAAGCTCAACAAGAGAAAAGCATTCAAAGCCTACAGCTTGCTGTCGCTGACGTGAAAGGTCGCAGACCAAATGATTGGTTACTTGCAGAGGCAGACTACCTAGTAAAACTAGCAGGGCGTAAGTTATTTTTGGAACACGACGCTGTCAGTGCAACTAAGCTAATGGAAAGTGCTGACCAACGCATTGCTGCACTGAACGATCCAAGCCTAGTGTCACTGCGCCAATCCATGGCGAACGATATTACTAAGCTTCGCACTATCCCACTGATCGATCGTGACGGCTTAGTGCTACGCCTAACCAGCCTGCAACAACAAGTCGATACTCTACCATTGGCAAATGCAATCTTGCCTGAAGCACAAGAACAGAAAAAAGAAGTGGTTTCTGGAGACATCAACGACTGGCAAACCAACCTGATGACTTCACTAAAAGATTTCTCAGGCAACTTCATCACTTTCCGTAGCCGTGATGGCGATGTAGTACCTCTCCTTTCTCCAGAGCAGCACTTTTATTTAAGAGAAAATATTAAGGGTAAGCTTGAGACAGCAATCCGCGCGGTTTATAAAGAGCAAGGCGATATTTATACCGCTGCACTGGAAACAGCAAACGAGTGGTCAACAGCATACCTGAACCAAGACAACAACTCAGTAATCGAGTTTGAGAAAGCCATCAAGCAATTGAGCGAACAAAACATCACGGTAAAATATCCAGTGAAGCTTGAGTCTCAAAGCTCTCTTTCAGATGTCATTCGTGACCGTCTACGTCGTGAAGTCACTACAATGACGAGCAAGGAGGAGAAATAATGATTCGTTGGATTTTTCTTTTCTTAGTCCTTGGCGCCGGTCTATTTGTCGGTACACAGTTCTCGGGACAACAAGGCTACGTTCTAATCTCTATTGCCAATAAAACAATTGAGATGAGTGTGACTACCTTGGTTATCTTTGTGATCGCGCTATTGGCCGCACTCTTTGGCCTTGAGTACCTGTTTAAGAAGGTGGTATACGCAAGTTCTACTACGTGGAACTGGTTCAGTGTGCGTAAGCAAAAACGTTCACGTCGTTACACCAATGAAGGTATCGTTAAACTGCTTGAAGGTGATTGGAAAGGCGCAGAGAAAAAAGTGACGCGCTGGGCTAATCATCACGACATGCCATTGCTTTGCTACCTAGTAGCGTCACAAGCTGCACATGAGCAAGGCAATAAAGATGAGCGTGATAAGTACATCGAACTTGCTAGCCAACAAGATAACTCTCAGCTTGCTGTTGAACTAACTAAAGCTAAGCAACAGATCAGTGAGAGAAACTTTGAAGCCGCTTTTGATACTCTGTCGACTCTAAAAGGCACTTACCCAAGCAACACTGCTGTTCTAGGTCTATTAAAGACAACTTACGTTGAACTGAAGTTATGGCAGCCTCTGATTGAACTGACGCCAAAATTGGTTAAAAGCAAGCTAATCACAGCAGAAGAACAAATCGCATTAGAACAGAAAGCACAATGTGGTCTACTGCACGATGTCGCTAAGCAACAGGGTAGCGAGGGACTTATCAGTCACTGGAATAAGCTATCTCGCAAGCAAAAACAAAGTACACACCTTGTCTCTTGTTTTGTTAAACAGTTAATTGCTCGCAAGGCAGACTCAGAAGCATTTACAGTCATCAAAGAGAACATTGCTAAGAGCGAATCAAACGAGCTGTATACATTGCTTCCAGAACTTAACCTAACCGACCATCACCCTGTGGTTGTTATGCTAGAAAAAGCAGTAAAGAAAGATGATAGCAACGCAGAAGCCCACAGTGCTCTGGCGCAGTTCTACCTAAGAGAGCAAAAGTGGACAGAAGCGCAAGCGCACTTTGAAAAGGCGCTAGAGCTTCGTTCTAACGTTTCAGATTATGGTTACCTGTCTGATGCTCTTGAGAAACAGAACCTAACCAAAGCTGCCCATGAAGTTTCACGTAAGGCTTTAGGCTTAGTGAAGTCGGCATAACAAACGTAATGACAACACCACAAAGCCGATGCCAGAGATGCATCGGCTTTTTGTACATTTCATTCAGATAATATTCATACCACCTATCGTACTCTTACTTCATTCCCAAATTACACCATGAGTGAGAGTCATCATGTCAAAGTTCGCCACCCTATTACTTACTAGCTTTATTGGCTTCAATACATACGCAGCTAACTTAGATATAGAAGCTGGTGAGAACTCCTATAAGACTCTCTGCGTGTCCTGCCATGGAGATCTTGGTCATGGTGATGGTATTGCGGGAAAAGCGCTCCCAGAGCAGCCCTCGAACATTTATGATGGTTTAAATTCTTGGTTTGAAAGCGAAGCAGAACTCATCGACACCGTGTTAAATGGTAATGAAGGTATGCCCGCTTGGAACTCCGTCTTAAATGAGAAGGATATAAAAGATATCTTTGCCTATATCGAAAAGATAAATAGCAAATAACCCTTGGTGTAATACCTAACCATTGCTGGGTGTTTTACTTCTTACGCGACTAATCTGTCTTTGAAATTTACTTTGTATATCTGCAGGGTTTAGATTCCCTACTCCTTCCTTCGTCAGTCTAGGGAATGACGAAAACTTTACTATTAGTTAAAGCGCTAAGTAGAAAGAGAGTCTAGCTGAGAGCTAGGTGGAATATGAGGCTTAGAAATGGCGAGCTACCATATGTATAGATTGTATAGACGCCAACAATCACAGCTATATCTAAATCTAAAGATGCTCCTTAATACATAACATGGTTCTTAAGTGGCTGGGATTTGTTACTCGAATCCCCAAATACTTCTCCCTAGAAACGACAAAAACCTAGTCGCAAGACTAGGCTTTCTAACAAATGTTGGAATAGCCTTGGTTGCGGACAACGGGCAAACCTTTTGCGGGAATCTTTCGTCTGAAAGCCGAATACAATCATTCAAACGTAAAAAAAGCCCAAGCAGTTATGCTTGGGCTTAGTATAAGTGGCGGAGTGGACGGGACTCGAACCCGCGACCCCCGGCGTGACAGGCCGGTATTCTAACCAACTGAACTACCACTCCGCAGTGGTAAACACGTCTTTAGACGTGGTTCCAAAATTAAAGCCTGGCGATGTCCTACTCTCACATGGGGAAGCCCCACACTACCATCGGCGCTATTGCGTTTCACTTCTGAGTTCGGCATGGAATCAGGTGGGTCCACAACGCTATGGTCGCCAAGCAAATTCTTAAAATCTGGAAAGCTGTTTCTATTCTCTTCAAACTCATTCAAGTGTTTGTATCTTTGAGTCCATCAAAACCCCTTGGGTGTTGTATGGTTAAGCCTCACGGGCAATTAGTACAGGTTAGCTCAACGCCTCACAGCGCTTACACACCCTGCCTATCAACGTTCTAGTCTTGAACAACCCTTTAGGACGCTTAAAGCG